>DATMJW010000120.1:0-9313 GCA_035553355.1 Gaiellaceae bacterium
GGCGTGGACGTGCGCGTAGTCGGCGTAGAAGCGGCGCACGAGCGCCATCCGGAACCGCTCGCGTGCGGCGGCCGACGTCCCGTGCTCGTCGCGCACGGCTGCGAGCAGCTCCCGCACCTCGCGCTCCCGCACCCGCACGTACGCGCCGTCGAGCCGCAGCAGCATCTCCTCGGGCTCGCCCGCGAGCCGGAGCTCCGCCGCGCGCGCGAGCACAGCGGCCATCCGCGCATCGCCCTTCAGTGCGGCGACGTCCGGTGGATCGGCGCGGGTCGGCTCGACGCCGTCGACGAGCTCCGTCACCGCCCGCTGCTCGACGGCCGACTCGCCGAGCGCCGGGAGCACGTGCGACACGTACTCCATGAACGTCCGGTTCGGACCGACGACGAGGACGCGCGCGCGGGCGAGCCGCTCGCGCTCCGTGTACAGGAGCCACGACGCGCGGTGGAGCCCGACCGCCGTCTTCCCGGTGCCGGGACCGCCCTGGATCACGAGCGGCCGCTCGGGATCGGCCGTGATCAGGCGGTACTGGTCCGCCTGGATCGTCGCGACGATGTCCCGCATGTGCGCGTCACGCGTGCGCTCGAGCTCCTCGAGCAGGAAGTCGGAGACGGCGGCCCCGTCGACGGTGGAGCCGTCCAGCGACTCGTCCGCGATGTCGAGCAGCGTGCGGCCGGACGCGCGGAAGCGGCGTCTCAACGTCACCCGCTGGGGGTCGTGCGGCGTCGCCGTGTAGAACGGCCGCGCAGCCGGCGCCTGCCAGTTCACCACGAGCTGCCGCCGCTCGCCGTCCTCGACCCACCGCCTCCCGACGTAGAGCGGCTGCGCGACGTCGTCGTAGTCGAGGCGGCCGAAGACGAGGCCGCGCTCGGCGTCGTCGTAGGTCGCGAGCCGCTTCGCGCTCCACCGTTCGAGCGCCAGCGCCGCGACCTCCTGGTCGGTCGCCTCCGCGGCGCGCGCGACGAGTCCGCGCATGTGCTCGAGCGCGTCATAGGCGCCGTCGACGTACTCCTGCTCGGCCGGGAGCTCCGGGTGGGACACGTCCCGAGGGTACGCGACGCGTCAGCGGACTTTGTGTTGTTTCAACACAAGCGGCTGCGCCGCCGCCTCCCCGCGCGTCAGTCGAAGAGGCGCGGGTCGGGCGCGGGCGGGGCGCCGATGTGGGCGCGCCCGAGCTTCGTGATCACGCGGCCGCGGGGCGTCCGCTGCAGGAACCCGAGCTGGAGCAGGTACGGCTCGTAGACGTCCTCGATCGTGTCGGGCTCCTCGCCGAGCGTGACCGCGAGCGTCGAGAGGCCGACCGGGCCGCCGTCGAACTTGTGCGCGATCGCGGCGAGCAGCTCGCGGTCCGTCCGCTCGAGCCCCTGCTCGTCGACCTCGAGCAGCTCGAGCGCCTCCTGCGCGATCGCCGTCGTGATCGCCCCCTGGTGGCGCACCTCCGCGACGTCGCGGACGCGGCGCAGGATTCGATTCGCGATCCGCGGCGTCCCGCGCGAGCGGCGCGCGATCTCGGCTGCCGCGTCGTCGCCGATCGCGACGCCGAGGATGCCCGCCGACCGGCGGACGATCGCCGCGAGCTGCTCGCCGTCGTAGTAGCCGAGCCGGAACGTCATCCCGAAGCGGTCGCGGAGCGGCGTCGTCAGCAGCCCGCTCCGCGTCGTCGCACCGACGAGCGTGAACGGCGGCAGGTCGAGCGTCAGCGTCCGCGCGGCCGGCCCCTGCCCCACCACGATGTCGAGGCGGAAGTCCTCGAGGGCCGGGTACAGGATCTCCTCGATCGCGCGGTTGACGCGATGGATCTCGTCGACGAAGAGGACGTCCCGCTCGTCGAGGCCCGTGAGGATCGCCGCCATGTCGCCCTTCCGCTCGAGCGCCGGGCCGGCCACGGTGCGGATCCCGACGCCGAGCTCCTCGCGCACGATCTGCGCCAGCGTCGTCTTCCCGAGCCCCGGCGGGCCGACGAGGAGGACGTGGTCGAGCGCCTCCCCGCGCGCCTTCGCGGCGGCGAGCGCGATCGCGAGCTGCTCCTTGACGCTCTCCTGACCGACGAAGTCCTCGAGGCGACGCGGCCTGAGCGAGCGCTCGAGCTCCTCCTCCTCGGGCAGGACGGCCGCCGCCGTGACGGCGCTCACGCCGCAGCCCTCCGCAGCGCGAGCCGCACCCGTTCCTCCGCCGGGAGCGCGGGATCGACCGACGCGAGCGCCGCCTCGGCCTCGGCCAGCGAGTAGCCGAGCTCGACGAGCGCGTCGCGCGCGGTGACGTGGCCGGTGCCGGCACCGGGAGCCGTGCCGATCGGCGTCACCTCCTCGGCACCGAGCTTCCCCTTCAGCTCGAGCACGATCCGCTCGGCGGTCTTCTTGCCGATGCCCGGGATCGCCTGGAACCGGGCGGCGTCCTCGAGCGCGATCGCCCGCCGCAGCTCGCCCGGCGACGAGCCGGAGACGATCGCGAGCGCCACCTTCGGGCCGACGCCGTTCACCGTCAGGAGCTGTGTGAAGAGCTCGCGCTCGGCGGCGTCGGCGAAGCCGTACAGCTGCAGAGTGTCCTCGCGCACGTGCAGGTACGTCTCGACCACGATCTCCCCTGCTCCGTCCGCCTTCCGGAGCGCCCCCGACGACGCCGCGACGAGGTAGCCGACACCGTTCACGTCGAGCACGAGCCCCTCCGGCCCGCGTCCGACGGCGGTGCCGCGCAGCCGCGCGATCACGTTCCCGCCCCCGGCACGGCCGTCACCCGGCGATCCGGAGGAGCGGCGGCGCGAGCGCGTGGCAGATCGCGACCGCGAGCGCGTCGGCGGCGTGGTTCGGCGTCGGGATCGCGTCCATGCCGAGGATCGCGCGCACCATCCGCTGCACCTGGGCCTTCTCGGCGCGGCCGTAGCCGCAGACCGCCTGCTTCACACGCGCGGGCGAGTACTCGCTGCACTCGACCCCGACCGACGCGGCCGCGACGAGCACGGCGCCGCGCGCCTGCCCGACGGAGAGCGCGGTGCGGGCGTCTGCTCCGACGAACGACTCTTCCAGCGCGACGGCGTCCGGCTCGTGCTCCGCAATCAGCGCCTGCACCCCGTCGAAGATCGTCTTGAGGCGGAGCTCCGGCCGCTCCCGCGCGGGCGTTTGCCACCACCCGTGCGCGACGGACCTGATCCGGCCTCCGCTTTCGTGGACGATCCCGTAGCCGCACGCAGCAGTCCCTGGGTCGATGCCGAGAACCTTCACGACGAGAGGTTAGGCGGGGGCCCGGACGTTCCTCCCCGCGCGCGGCGTTTGCCGGAGCCGCCGCCCGAGCAAGAGCAGCACGTGAGGGTCGGGGCGCTCGTGACAGGACTGCTACGGCGGGGCGAAGCCGTGACGAAGCGCGTCCGGCCTGCGAAGGAGAGCGGCGCGAGCGACGCCGTCGAGACGCGCAGCGACACCGTCTCGCCTAGCGTCGCCGCGGCCCATCGCCGCCGCCGGCGGCAGCGGCTCTCCTGACGCGGCTTCGGGCTCCCGTCGGCGGCTAGCCCGCGACCGCTTCGAGCACCTGCTCGGGGATGTCGAAGTTCGCGGAGACGTCCTGGACGTCGTCGTTCTCCTCGAGCGCGTCGATCAGCCGCATCAGCTTCTTCGCCGTCGCCTCGTCCTCGACGGCGACCGTCGTCTTCGGCACCATCGAGAGCTCCGCCGACTCGACGGCGAAGCCTGCGGCCTCGATCGCGGCGCGCACCGAGGAGAGCGCCTCCGGCGGCGCCGAGACCTGGAAGACGTCGCCGTCGCGCTCCAGGTCGTCCGCGCCGCCGTCTGCGGCCGCGAGCATCAGCTCGTCCTCGTCGACGCCGTCCGCCGCGACCACGACGACTCCGCGGCGCTCGAAGAGCCACGCGACCGCACCCGTCGTGCCGAGGTTGCCGCCGTGCTTCGTGAACAGGTGCCGGACGTCCGAGGCGGTCCGGTTGCGGTTGTCCGTGAGCGCCTCGACGAGCACGGCGACGCCGTCCGGGCCGTAGCCCTCGTAGATCACGGTCTCGAAGTTCGAGCCGTCGGTGCCTTCGCCCGCGCCCTTGGCGATCGCGCGCTCGATGTTGTCCTTCGGCATCGAGTAGCTCTTCGCCTTTTCGATCGCGTTCTGGAGCGCGAGGTTGCCGCCGGGGTCGGGGCCGCCCTCCTTCGCCGCGACGATGATCGCGCGCGAGAGCTTCGAGAAGAGCTTGCCGCGCTTCGCGTCGGCCGCGCCCTTCTTGTGCTTGATCGACGACCACTTGCTATGCCCCGACACCTGTCTCCTCCTTCACCAGTTCCAGGAAGCGCTCGTGCACGCGCGGGTCGTCCGTCAGCTCCGGGTGGAACGACGCGACGAGGACGCGGCCCTGCCGCAACAGCACGGGCACGCCGTCGTGCTCAGCGAGCACCTCGACGTCCGGGCCGTGGTCGGCGACGCGTGGTGCGCGAATGAAGACGCCGCGCAGCGGTGGCCCATCGCCGAGGTCGAGGTCGGCCTCGAAGCTCGCGACCTGGCGGCCGTACGCGTTGCGCTCGACCTCGAGGTCGACGAGGCCGAGGTGCGCGCGGTCGAGCACGATCATCCCCGCGCACGTGCCGAGGAGCGCCCCTCGGAAGCGCGAGATCGCCTCCTCGAGCCCGTAGAGCCGCATCAGCCGCGTGATCGCGGTCGACTCGCCGCCCGGGATCACGAGCCCGTCGAGCGCGTCGAGCTGCTCGGGCAGGCGCACCTCGACGACGTCTGCGCCGAGACGGCGCAACACCTCCGCGTGCTCGCGGAAGTTCCCCTGCAGGGCGAGGACGCCGATCTTCACGCCCCCCAGTGTAGAAGTCGCGGCGGGGCGGCTCAGACGGTCCGGAGCTTCGCCTGCGCGTACGGCAGCAGCCGGACGCGCATCGGCAGCCCGAGGATCTTCAGCGTCCGCGCGACCTGGAGCGACAGCGGCACGCGCGAGAACATCACGGTCGCGTAGAAGTCTCCGGTGAGGAGCACGCCGCCGAAGCCGACGGCCGACCGGATCCGCTCGGGGATCACGAACTCCTCCTGCGCCGGGAGGTACGGGCTGCCGACGGCCTCCTCGACGTGGAAGACGTCCGTCGCCTGCTGCGACAGCGGGATCGCGCGGGATCCTTCCGGCGGCCGGACGACGTCACCGACCTCGATGCCGAGCTGCGTGATCAGCTGCGCGACCATCGGCAGGCGCGCGACGACCTCCTCGCTCGGGAGCGGGATCGCGCGGTGGCCGCGCGAGAGCCGCGTCTCGTTCCACTCCGGCTGCGACCCGCGCGTGCCGAGGAGCGTGAGGCAGCGCACGTCCGGCGTCGGCTCCTCGTCGAGGAGCGCGCGTGCGAATTCCTGCAGCTCCGGCGTGAGCCGGCCGAACGGGTGCGTCTTGTAGAGCCGCACGAGCGCGCACGCGGGTTCGCCGTCTTCGTCGACGAGGCTCTCGTACAGGAAGCCGACGACGGCCTGCGCGACAGCCTCGAGGGTGCTCGCGTCCGAGCCGACCCTCTGCACCTCGGCCGTACAGGCGCGCGCGTCGTCGGCGTCGAAGGCATCGAGTCGGTACCGCGTCGTCCCCACCGTCGCGCGATCATACGGCCGTGCGCACGGCCGCCGCCTCCATCGCCGTCGTCGGCGAGGTGATGCTCGACGTCCTCGTCGCGCCCGGCTCCGAGGCGCACGCGGCGGAGGTCGTGGTGAGGGCGGGTGGAACGGTCGTGAACGCGGCGCTGGCCGCAGCCGCCGCGGGTGCCGACACGACGGCGGTCGGTCGTGTCGGGCGCGACGCGGCCGCGGCAGCGGTCGGCGGCGCCCTCGCCGGCGCCGGGGTGGCAGACGCGCTCGCGACGGACGAGCGCGAGCGGACGGGGACGTTCGTGCGCGTCGAAGAGACGATTCACGTCGACCGCGGCGCGAACCGGCGCCTCCGGCCCGACGACCTCCGGCGGCTCGACGCCGACGCGGTGCTCGTGTCGGGCTATGCGCTCCTGCACGACGACACCCGCGCGGCCGCGCGGGCCGCGCTCACTGGAGCCGCCCGCCTCACCGCCGCGACAGGCGGGTCGGCGAGGCTCGCGCAGCGCGGCGGTCGTGGCGCGTTCGACGGCGTCGACGTCCTCGTCGTCGACGCCGACGAAGCGTTCGCTCTCACCGGTGCCGCTCCCGACGAAGCCGCGCGCGAACTCTCCCGCACGCACGACACGGCGTGCGTCACCCTCGGCCGCGACGGCGCCGTCCTCGCCGCCGCCGGCGCCCTCCACCGGCACCGGCTGGCCGATGAGCTTGTGTTGAAACAACACAAGCTCATCGGAGCCGGCGACGCGTTCGCAGCCGTCCTGATCGTCGAGCTCGCGCGCGGCACGCCGCCCCCGGATGCGCTCGCCGCGGCCTGCGCGGCCGCAGCGCGCAGCGGCTGATTACCAGCCGCGGGTCTCGAGCAGCTGCTCGGGCGCGAGCTCGGCGGCGGAGATGCCGACCATCGGCTCGCCGAGCCCGGCGGAGACGCGGGCGAGGATGTCCGCGTCGTTGTAGTGCGTGGTCGCCTCGACGATCGCCTTCGCGCGCATCGCGGGGTCGCCCGACTTGAAGATCCCCGAGCCGACGAAGACGCCGTCGGCACCGAGCTGCATGCAGAGCGCGGCGTCGGCCGGCGTCGCGATCCCGCCCGCGGTGAAGGTGACGACGGGGAGGCGGCCGTTCTCGGCGACCCACTTCACGAGCTCGTAGGGCGCGCGCAGCTCCTTCGCCTCTGCGTAGAGCTCCTCCTCGCGGAGGACGCCGAGCCGGCGGATCCCGCCGAAGACGGCGCGCATGTGCGTGACGGCGTTGACGACATCGCCCGTGCCGGCCTCGCCCTTCGTGCGGATCATCGCCGCGCCCTCGGAGATCCGGCGCAGGGCCTCGCCGAGGTTGGTGGCGCCGCACACGAACGGGACCGTGAACGCCCACTTGTCGACGTGGTGCGCGACGTCGGCCGGGGTGAGCACCTCCGACTCGTCGACGTAGTCGATCTCGAGCGCCTGCAGGATCTGCGCCTCGACAAAGTGGCCGATGCGGCACTTCGCCATCACCGGGATCGAGACCGCCTCCTGGATCTCCTGGATCATCGCCGGGTCCGACATGCGCGCGACGCCGCCGTCGCGGCGGATGTCGGCCGGGACGCGCTCGAGGGCCATCACCGCGACGGCGCCCGCGTCCTCGGCGATCTTCGCCTGCTCGGCATCGACGACGTCCATGATCACGCCGCCCTTGAGCATCTCGGCGAGGCCGCTCTTGACACGCATCGTGCCGGTCTCGGTCACGGCTCGAGTGTACCTGGCAATCGGCGCGCAGATGTGCGATCAATACCGCACCGAACGCAACTCCTCTCCCCCTCCAGACGGACCTTCCGTCGCATGGCGGGTGGGCCGTCTGGCCCAGACGAAGCGTTCGGGAGAGGGGTCTCGCCTCCGGCGGGGCCCCTCGCCATGAGAGGCCCCCACCGGGTTCAGCCGTGCATCTGCGCCTGGAGCTGCGCGACGTAGCCGGCGAGGTCGGCTTCCTTCTTCGCGAGCCGCTCCGCGAGCGCGCCCACCTGCTGCTCCCGCGCCTCGAGCTTCACCTCGCGCAGCTCGAAGTCGGCCTCGAGCCGCGCCCACCGCGCCTCGATCTCCGCCTCCCGCTCGTCGAGCTCCCGCATCCGCGCCGAGATCGACTCCTCGGTCTGGCCGAGCCGCGTCTCGCGCCGCTCGACGCGCTCCCGCTGCGACCCGAGCAGCTGCTCGTTCGACGCGATCTCCGCCTCCCGCGCTGCGAGCTCGCGGCGCAGGTCGTCGAGGCGCCGCTGCTCCTCCTCGAGCACGGCGGCCGTCTTCGTGTCGGCCTCCTCGCGGCGGAGCTGCGACTCGCGCCGGTTCAGTTCCGCCTCGCGCGCTGCGAGCTCGCTCTCCTTGGCCGCGATCTCCGCCGAGCGCGCGACGGCCGCGCCCTCGACGGCGCCCGCGCTCGACCGCATCTCCTCGAGCTGCTGGAGGTCGGCCGCGAGCCGCGCCTGCCGTGCCTTCAGCTCCGCTTCCCGCGACTCGAGATGCTCCTCGCGCGCGGTGACCGTCGCCCGCGCCTTCACCGCCTCCCGTTCGCGCTCCCCCACGGCCCGATCGCGCTCGGCGAGCTGCGCCTCCTGCTCGTGCAGGAGCGCCTCCCGCGTCGCGAGCACCGACTCGCGCGCCTCGAGGCGGGCCGTCAGCTCCGCCTCCCTCGTCGCGAGCTCGGCGGCCGCGCGCTCGACCGACCGCTCCCGTTGCGCGAGCGCGGCCTCCTGCTTCGCGAGCGCGGCGGCGGCCTCGGTGCGCTCGCGGTCCGCCGCCTGGAGCTCGCGGAACTTCTGTGAGATCTGCCGCTCGCGCTCGCTCGTCCGCGTCTCGGCGGCTGCGACCTCGGCCTTCAGCTCGGCGAGCCGTTGCGCCTCGGCGGCGGCGGCCTCGGCGCGACCCGCGAGCTCGCGCTCGCGCTCCTCGAGCGTCGACTCGAGCGCCGCGACCTTCGCGGCACGCCCGTCGACCTCTGCGGAGCGGAGCGAGAGCGTCTGCGCGTCGGCGAGCCCCGCCGCGAGCGTGTCGTGGAGATCGGCCAGCTCGGCACGGAGATCGTGCTCGCGCGCGAGCGCCGCCTCGAGCTCGGCACGGAGCGCCGCTGCGTCGGCCGCACCGTCGTCCCACGCAGCCGGCGGCTCCACGGGCGGCGGCTCCGCGGGCTGCGCCGCCACCGCCGCGGTGGCCTCGGCCGGCGCGTCGCCTTCGCGGCGCCGCTCGAGCTGCGCGCGCAGCCCGGTACCGAACCCCTGCTCCGTCTCGAGCTCGTCCTCCGTCGCGGCCATCGCCTAGAAGAGCTTCGCGAGGTTGATGAACGCCGGGCCGAGGATCACGAGGAACATCGCCGGGAAGATGAACGCGACGGTCGGGAAGAGCATCTTGATCGGCGCCTTCATCGCCTTCTCCTCGGCCGCCGCCTGCCGCTTCAGTCGCGTCTCGGCCGCCTGCACGCGCAGGATCCGGCCCAGCGAGATGCCGAGCTGGTCGGCCTGGATGATCGCGCGGGCGAAGGTCGCGACCTCCGGCGTCGCCACGCGGTCGGCCAGCTTCTTGAGCGCGTCGTGGCGCGACTCGCCGATCCGCATCTCCCCGAGGGTGAGGTTGAACTCCTCGACGAGCGGCCCCTCCATGTGCTCCGTCACCTTCGCGACGGCGCCGTCGAAGCCGAGCCCGGCCTCGACGCTGACAGCGAGCAGGTCGAGCGTGTCGGGCAGCGCGGCACGGATCGCGTCCCGCCTGCGGCGTGCGCGGCCGGAGACGAGGAC
>DATMJW010000121.1:0-3088 GCA_035553355.1 Gaiellaceae bacterium
GGACGGCCCGCGCGCGTCCAGCTCGCGGTCCTCGTCGACCGCGGCCACCGCGAGCTCCCGATCCGGCCGGACTACGTCGGGAAGAACCTGCCGACATCGCGCTCCGAGCGCATCCAGGTGCAGCTCGAGGAGACGGACGGCATCGACCAGGTGCTCCTGATCGACGTCCCCGAGGAGCAGTCGTGAAGCGCCACCTCCTCTCCGTCGCGGACCTCACGCGGGACGACGTCGAGCGCCTGCTCGACTCCGCGACCGCCTTCGAGGCGTCACGCGAGAAGCTCGACACGCTGCGCGGGCGGCTCGTCGTCAACCTCTTCTTCGAAGCGTCGACCCGGACGTCGTCGAGCTTCGAGCTCGCCGCGAAGCGGCTCTCCGCGGACACGCTGTCGCTGAAGTCGAGCGGCTCCTCGGTCGAGAAGGGCGAGTCGCTGAAGGACACGATCCTGACCCTCGGGGCGTACGACCCCGCCCTCGTCGTCATCCGCCACCCGCAGGCCGGGGCGCCGGAACTCGTCGCGCGGCACTGCGACGCGCACGTCGTCAACGCGGGCGACGGGAAGCACCAGCACCCGACGCAGGCGCTCCTCGACCTGCACACGCTGCGCACGACCTTCGGGCGGCTCGACGGGCTCCACGTCGCGATCGTCGGCGACGTCCTGCACTCGCGGGTCGCGCGGTCGCTCGTGCAGGCGCTCGACCTCGTCGGCGCGCACGTCACGCTCGTCGGCCCGCCGCCGCTCCTGCCGCGGGGGATCGAGTCGCTCGGCTGCACGACCGCGACGGAGATCGACGCGATCCGGGATGCGGACGTCGTCTACGTCCTGCGGATGCAGCGCGAGCGGATGCTCGCCGGCGCGAACTACGTCCCCAGCCTGCGGGAGTACAGCTCGCGGTGGGGGATCACGCCGGAACGTCTCCGCCCCGGGCAGAAGGTGATGCACCCCGGGCCGATGAACCGCGGCGTCGAGATCGACGCGCGCGTCGCCGACTCGGCGGACTCGCTCGTCACGGCGCAGGTGCGGTCGGGTCTCGCCGTGCGGACGGCGATCCTGCACGACCTCGTTGCGGCCGCCGTCGCGGCGCCGATGAAGGCGGTGGCGTAGATGCTCTTCGTCCGGAACGGGTACAGCGACTCGCTCGCGCTCGAAGGCCGCCTCGCCGGCGGGGAGTGCGTTCGCGTCACGGTCGAGAACGGCGTCATCGCGCGGATCGAGCCGGCGCCGGCGACGTCGCGGGTGCTCGCGCCCGCGTTCGTCGACCCGCACGTGCACCTGCGAACGCCGGGGCGGGAGGACGAGGAGACGATCGCGTCGGGCACTGCTGCGGCCGCCGCCGGCGGCTACTGCGCGATCCTCGCGATGCCGAACACGGATCCCGTCGTCGACTCGGCCGAGGTGCTGCGGTCGCTCGCGGCGACGGCGCGGGAGGAGGCGCTCGTGCCGGTGGGCTTCATGGCATCGATCTCGAAGGGGCTCGCGGGGGACGAGCTGACGGAGATGGCGGAGCTCGCCGACGCGGGCGCGGCTGCGTTCACCGACGACGGGCGGCCGGTCGTGTCGGCCGGGATGATGCGCCGCGCGCTCCAGTACGGGGCGGTGACCGGGCGGAAGCTCGCGCTCCACTGCGAGGAGCCGACCCTGTCGCGGGACGGGCAGGTGCACGAGGGCGCCGTCGCAGCCGCGCTCGGCCTCGCGCCCTATCCGTCCGTCGCGGAGTCGGCGATGGTCGAGCGCGACCTCTCGCTCGCCGCGTACGAGGCACGGCCGCTCCACCTCATGCACCTCTCCGCGCGCGAGTCGGTGGAGGCGCTCCGTACCGCGCGCGGGCGCGGGGTCGAGGCGTCGGCCGAGGTCACGCCGCACCACCTCGTCCTCACCGACGAGGCGATCCGCTCGCTCGACCCGAACCTGAAGATGAACCCGCCGCTCCGCGGCGACGACGACAGGCGGGCCCTCGTCGACGCGCTGCGCGACGGGACGATCGGGTGCGTCGCCACCGACCACGCGCCGCACTCGCGCGAGGAAAAGGAGACGCCGTTCGAGGCGGCGCCGTTCGGCGTCACCGGCCTCGAGACGGCGTTCGCCGCGCTCAACACGCACCTCGTCGAGCTGGGGCTCCTCTCGCTCGAGACGCTGCTCAAGCGGATGTCGGCCGGGCCGGCGCGGGCGCTCGGCCTGCCGGAGCCGCGGATCGAGGTAGGCGCGCGCGCGAACCTCGTGCTGCTCGATCTCGAGGAGGAGTGGACGGTGACGGAGGACGGCTTCCGGTCGCGCTCCGCGAACTCGTGGCTGCTCGGCGAGCGGCTCCGCGGCCGCGTCCTGACGACGGTCGCGGACGGAAGGCGGGTGCACGGATGAGCGCGTTTCTCGCACTCGAGGACGGGACGATCTTCCGCGGCGAGAGCGTCGGCGCCGACGGCGTCGCGTTCGGGGAGGCGGTCTTCACGACCGCCATGACCGGGTATCAGGAAACCGTCACGGACCCGAGCTTCGCGGCCCAGCTCGTCTGCTTCACGGCGCCGATGGTCGGCAACTACGGCGTCGCCGACGGCCGCTCCGAGTCGGCCGGCGCACACGCACGCGCGGCCCTGATGCGTGAAGCACGCGGCCCGGCGTGGACGGGGTGGCTCCGGGATCGCGGCCTCGTGGGACTCACGGGCCTCGACACGCGCGCGCTCGTGTTGCGGCTGCGGGAGGCCGGCGCGATGCGCGCAGCCGCGGTCGCCGGCGGGATGACCGAGGAGGAGGCGCTCGACGCGGTGCGCGCGCAGCCGGCGATGGAGGGGACGGCACTCGTCGCGCACGTCTCGACGGCCGAGCCCTACGTGTACTGCGACGCCGGCACCGTCCGCGTCGCCGTCGTCGACTACGGCTGCAAGCGCTCCATCCTGCGTCGGCTCGCCGCCGCGGGCGCGCACGTCACGGTCTATCCGCACGCGGTCGACGCCGACGAGCTCGCACGGCACGACGCAGTCCTGCTCTCGAACGGCCCCGGGGACCCGGAGCCGCTGCGCGACGAGGTACGCCAGGTGGAACGGCTGCTCGGCCGCGTCCCCGTGCTCGGCATCTGCCTCGGGCACCAGCTGCTC
>DATMJW010000122.1:0-4953 GCA_035553355.1 Gaiellaceae bacterium
TGCAAGCGTGCTATCTTCTGCCTCAACTTCAGGGTGAGAGTTGAGCGTTCGGCACGGCGGGCGCTGCCGCTCTTCCCCGCGGATACCAGGGAGAACGCGATGTCCGGTCGCAGCGCCACCGCCGTACAGCAGTCGCAAAAAGCTCAACGAGAACTTGAGGATTTGCAGCTGGTGATGAAGGCGCGCAACGGGAGCCAGCCGGCGCTCGATGCGCTGATGCGCCGCTACACGGGGTTCGTCCGGCTCAAGGCGAGCTCGTACTTCCTCGCGGGAGGCGATTCCGACGACCTGATCCAGGAGGGGCTGATCGGCCTCTACAAGGCGGTCCGGGACTTCCGCCCCGACAAGGAGACGTCGTTCCGCTCCTTCGCCGAGCTCTGCGTCACGCGCCAGATCATCACGGCGATCAAGACGGCGACGCGCTACAAGCACCAGCCGCTCAACCAGTACGTGTCGTTCTCGCACACGCCGGCCGGGCAGGAATCCGACGGCGACTGCACCCTCGGCGACGCGCTCCCGGGTCCGACGACGCACGACCCGTCCGTCTGCGTCATCTCGACCGAGGAGCTCCAGAGCCTCGTCTTCTGCCTCGGCACCGGCCTCTCGCAGCTCGAGTCGGACGCCCTGCGCTGCTACCTCGAGGGTCTCTCCTACGAGCAGATGGCGGAGGAGCTCGGCTGCGACTGCAAGACGATCGACAACGCGCTCCAGCGCGTGAAGCGCAAGATCGTGGCGCACCAGAAGTCGCGCGAGGTGCTCGCCTAACGCGCTCTACGATGTCCGGCGCACGCCGGAGTAGCTCAGCTGGTAGAGCATTCGCCTTGTAAGCGAAGGGCCGCGGGTTCGAGTCCCGCCTCCGGCTCTCTCAGGGTCAGCCCGCGGCGACGCGACAGCGCGGGTGCGGGTTCCCGCACCGCTACGAGCGGAGGTACGTCAGCACCGCGAGCACGCGCCGGTGGTCCTCGGTGCTCGCCGGCAGGCGGAGCTTCGTGAAGATGCTCGTCACGTGCTTCTCGACGGCGCGCAGCGTGACGAAGAGACGCTCTGCGATCGCCTGGTTCGAGCGCCCCTGCGCCATCAGCTCCAGCACCTCGCGCTCGCGCTGCGTCAGCTCGTCGAGGGGGTCGTCGCGGCGCCGCCGTCCGACGAGCTGATCGACGACGGCCGGGTCGAGCGCCGACCCGCCCTCTGCGACGCGGCGAACCGCCGACGCGAACTCCTCGACGTCGGAGACCCGGTCCTTGAGCAGGTAGCCGACGCCCTCCGCGCTCGCGCCCAGCAGCTCGATCGCATAGGCGGGCTCGACGTACTGCGAGAGGACGAGGACGCCCACCTCGGGGTGCCGCTCGCGGATCGTCTGGGCGGCCCGCAGGCCCTCGTCGGAGTGCGTGGGCGGCATCCGGATGTCCACGATCGCGACGTCGGGGGCGTGCATCGCGACGTGCCGGAGCAGGTCGTCGGCGTTCCCGGCCTGGGAGACGACCGCGAAACCGGTCTCCTCGAGCAGACGCGCGACGCCTTCCCGGAGGAGCACGGAATCGTCTGCGAGCGCGACCTTGATCGCCGCCGTCCCCGGGCGAGCGCGGAGCGGCGGGAACTCGCCCCCGCCGAGCTGGAAGATCCGCTCCGGCTCGGGGAGGTCGGGCAGTGCGAAGAGGCCGAGCGGGAGCAGGTCGCGCCCCTCGAGCGCACGTGCGGTCCGCTCCGAGACGAGGACCTGTGCGCCGTGCCCGGCGTTCGCGACGCGGCTCGCGCGGTGGACGTCGACGCCCACGTACCCGTCGTCGGTCACGAGCGGCGACCCGGTGTGGAGGCCGATCCGTACTCGAACGGGCTCGCCCGGCCAGTCGTGCGCCGAGATCGCCTCCTGCGCCCCCGCGGCCGCGTCCGCCGCCGAAGCCGCGTCGGCGAACGCCGCGAAGAGCTCGTCGCCGCGCGCGTCCACCTCGGCGCCCCCGTGCGCTGTGACCGCTCTGCGCAGCACGCCCCGCACCTCGGCGAGCACGTCGGGCCACTGCGCGCCGTACGCGCTCGCGAGCCGCGTCGAGCCCTCCACGTCCGCGAAGAACAGCGTGATCGTCCCGCGCGGGAGGTCGCTCATGCGTCCGAGTCTACGGCGACCGGTAGCCGCGCCAGGATCCGCGTCCCGGCGCCCTGCTCGCTCTCGACCTCGAGCGTGCCGTCCAGCGCCTCGACGCGGTCGGCGAGCCCGCGGAGGCCGGTGCCCGCCGAGGGGTCGGCGCCGCCGCGGCCGTCGTCGGCGACCTCGACGATCGCCGCCCCGTTCTCGCGTCCGATCCTGACGGTGACCCGATCGGCCGCGGCGTACTTGACGACGTTCGCGAGCGACTCCGCCACGACGTAGTACGCGGCGGCCTCGACGGCGGGCGGCAGCCCATCCGCCTGGGCCTCCACTTCGACCGGCACGGGCGACCGCCCCGCCAGGGCCTCGAGCGCAGCCGTGAGCCCGCGGTCCGTGAGGATCGCGGGATGGATGCCGCGCGCGAGCTCGCGCAGCTCGTCGAGCGCGAGCGCGAGCTCCTCGCGCGCGGCGTCGAGCGTCGCGCTCGCGCCGGCGGGATCCTTCTCCAGCTTCGACTGCGCGAGCCGCAGCGTCACCGACAGCGCGACGAGCCGCTGCTGCGCGCCGTCGTGCAGGTTCCGCTCGAGCTTCCGGCGCGCGGCGTCCGCCGCCTCGACGATGCGGATCCGGGACGCGCGCACCTCGGCCTCCTGCCGCTTCCGCTCCGTCACGTCCGTCCCCGACACGAGGACGCCGATGCGGCCGTCGACGCGACGGATCTGCCGCGCCGTCCACGCGATCGTCCGGTTCGTGCCGTCGCGGCAGCGCCACACGGACTCGCGCTCGGGCGCCGGGACGCCGTTCGCGGCCGAGGCGATCGCCATCAGCGCGCGGTACTCGTCCGGCTCGTCGATCAACTCGAGCAGATCGCGGCCGACGACGTCCTCCGGACCCCAGCCGAGGATCGCCTCGAACGCGCGGTTCGGCCGCGAGTCGACGACGGCGTTCTCGTCCACCACCGCGAGGAGGACGGGGATCGTGTTGGCGACCGTGCTGGCGAAGTCGCGCTCCACCTGGAGCTCCAGCTCGCGCCGCTTCCGGAGCGTGATGTCGAGCCCGCCGCAGACGACGTTCTTCACGCGGCCGTCCTCGCCGAGGAGCGGCGCCGTCGACCAGGCGATCGTCCGCTGCTCGCCCTTCGCGTTCGTGAACGTCCGCTCGACGCTCAGCGGCTCGTAGTCCGGAGCGGACGCCTCGAACTCGGCCCGTACCGCCTCCCGTTCCTCAGGCGCGATGAACACGTCCCAGAACGGGCGCCAGCGCACCTCCTCCTCGTTGTCGACGCCGGCGGCGCGGCGGCACGCGAGGTTGAGGTTCGCGATGCGGCCGTCCGGCTCGAGCGAGAGCAGCAGCGCCGGTGCCGTGTCGACGATCGTCTCGAGGAACCCGAGCTGCGCCCGCAGCTCCGCCTGCAGCCGCTCGTTGTCGAGCCAGAGCGCAGCGGCTGCGGCGACGGCGTCGACGAGTTCCGGCTCGTCGCCGAGCGACGGGTCGTGGAGGATCGCGCCGACGGTCTGGCCGTTGTGTTCGACGTACCGCGCGGTCCTCGGGCCGCCCTCGTCGTGGAACGTCGTCCCGTCGTGCCAGACGAACGTCTTCCGGTCGGGGATCCAGTAGACGACCTCGAGCGTCGGGTCCCGGAGCGCGTTCGCGAGCGCGTCGCGGAGCGGCATCCCGTCGCCGAGCGAGAGCAGCAGGTCGCCGACGGCGGAGCGCGCGAGCCGCGCGCGCAGGATCCCCGCGAGGAAGACGAGCGGCACGAGCGCGAACGTCACGAGGAACGCCATGTAGAGGTCGTGCCCGAGCTCGTTCGAGAAGCGGTCGGCGACGAGGCTCGCGGCGAGGACGAGCGTCGCGAGGGTTCCGGTCGCGATCACCGGCGACAGCACTCGTCTCAGAGCCGGGCTCGCGAGCCGGAAGCGGTTGCCGATGATCCACAGGAGCGACGCGACGAGGCCGAGCGCGGCGAGCGTGAACCCGAGCTCGATCGCGGCGCGCGCGCGTTCCGAATCGGCGACCGCGATCGTGCTGCGGCAGCCGGCGCAGGCGGACGCCGGGTCCTCGTCGACGAGCAGGGCGAGCACGTTCCCGCCGACGACGAGGGCGTACGTCGCGGCGACGAGCCACGCGTCGCGGCGGCGAGAGAGCCGCCCCCACGGGAACGCGAGCAGCAGGTGGGCGAACGTCCCGAAGGCGACGCTCCCGAAGGCGACGCCGATCGTGAAGAGCCAGTCGTCGTTCGACTTGACGAGCGCGCCGAGGAACCACAGGTAGCCGACGCCCGCGAGGAGGAAGCCGGTTCGGTTCTCCGGGCGCCGCCACAGCGCCGCGAGCCCGGCCGCGACGAACGTGAGGCCGACGCCGAGAAGGAGCGCGAGCGTGTCGGGCCCGTAGTCCCCGTGGTCGCTCGTGACGAGCAGCGCTCCCGCGCCGGTCGCCAGAGCCGCCGCCACGAGCGCGGCGGCGACGAGCCACCGCCCCCTCACGGGATCAGCGCGGCGAGCGCGTCGCCCGAAAGCTCCGCTTTCGCGATGAACCCGCAGGCGCCGCACTCGTCGATGAGCGAGCCGTAGTCGGCGGCGTCGCGGCTCGAGACGAGGACGACGGCGGGGCCGGTGCCGCACGAGCAGAGCTCGCCGGCGACGCGGAACCCGTCGGTGTCCGGAAGCTGCACGTCGAGCAGGAGCACGTCGGGTCGGAGCTCTCGTGCCGCGGCGATCCCGGCGGCTCCGTCCTCCGCCTCGCCGACGACCTCGAACCCGTCGGCCTCCAGGATCGCGCGCGCCGAGGCGCGGAAGCTCGGGTGGTCGTCGACGATCACTACGGTCCGGGGCACGCACGAATCGTGACACTCCACCCGCGACGCGGAG
>DATMJW010000123.1:0-2570 GCA_035553355.1 Gaiellaceae bacterium
CGACCTCGAGCTCCCTCGCCCGCTCCCCGTCGGCGCCCACCGCCTGCCGGTAGTAGGCGGCGTCGATCTCGGCGCGCGTCGCGTCGCGCGGCAGCCCGAGCTGCTCGTAGTAGTCCGTCTCGCTCACGCCGTCTCGCCGAGGTGCGCGGCCGTCCGCCGCCGGCTCTGCTCGCGCCGCCACGCGTCCACCTTCGCGTGGTCGCCGGAGAGGAGGACGTCCGGGACGCGCCAGCCGCGGAACTCGGGCGGCCGGGTGTAGTGCGGGTACTCGAGGCCGCCGTCGAGCTCCGCCGAAAAGCTCTCGTGCTCGCCGGACCCGTCCGAGAGCGCACCCGGCAGCCGTCGCACGAGCGCGTCGAGCAGCACCATCGCCGGCAGCTCGCCGCCGGAGAGCACGTACGGGCCGATCGAGATCGCGTCGGAGCAGAGGTGCGTCACGATCCGCTCGTCGAAGCCCTCGAAGCGCGACGAGAGCAGCGTGAGCCGCGCCTCCGCCGCGAGCTCCTCGACGGCCGCCTGCGTCAGCTGGCGCCCCTGCGGCGTCAGCGCCACGACGCGGTGGTCCGGCGCGCCGCCGTAGACGGCGTCGAGGGCGGCGGCGACGACGTCGACGCGCAGCACCATCCCGGCGCCGCCGCCGTACGGCTCGTCGTCCACCTGCCCCGCGCGGAGCGGCGTCGTGTCGCGGTAGTTGAAGAGACGGAGGTCGAGCTCGGCACCGAGGACGGCTGCGAGGGGCCGCTGCTCCGTCATCCACGCGAACGCGTGCGGGACCTGCGTGAAGACGTCGAGCTGCACGCGGCTGAGGTTACTCGGCGTCTGCGAAGCCGCGCGCCACGACGATCCGCCGCGCCTCGAGGTCGACCTCGAGGACGCACGCGTCGACGAGCGGGAGCAGCGAGCCGTCGTGGAGGACGAGCGCGTCGTTCGCGGGGTAGTTCGCGACGTCGGCGACGGTCCCGAGCCGGCGTCCCCCCTCCTCCTCGACGGCGAGGCCGACGAGCTCGAAGACGTAGTACGCGTCGTCGCCCGGCGGCGGCAGCTCGTGGCGTGGCACGTAGAGGGCCGCGCCGCGCGCGACCGGCCGGTCGAGCTTGATCACGCGCCGGCCGCCGGCGCCGTGCTTCGCGACGACCACCTCCGCGACCTCGCCCTCGACGTGCAGGCGGGCGCCCTTCGCGAACCGCTCCTCGGCCTCGCTCGCGTCGTCGACGAAGAACGAGCCGTCGATCCCGTGCGGCCGGCCGACACGGCCGACCAGCACCAGCTCGTCGCTCACTCCACGATCTCGAGCACCACGCGGCGCCGCTCGCGCGCCGCGGCAGCGCGCACGATCGTCCGCAGCGCGCGGGCGATCCGGCCCGCGCGGCCGATCACCTCGCCGCGATCCTCGTCGGCGACGTAGAGCTGCAGCACGACGGCGTCCTCGCGCTCGACCTCCTCGACGCGGACCGCGTCCGGATTGTCGACGAGCTGGCGTGCGAGCCAGACCAGGAGGTCGGCCACGCGGCGCTACGCCTCGATCTTGGCGGCCTTGATCAGGCGCGCGACGGCATCGGACGGCTGCGCGCCCTTGCCGAGCCATTCCCGCACCTTCGCCTCGTCGAGCTCGATCGTCGAGGGGTCCGTCTGCGGGTTGTACCGCCCGACGATCTCGATGAAGCGGCCGTCGCGCGGCGAGCGCGAGTCGGCCACGACGACGCGGTAGATCGGGTTCTTCTTCGAGCCGACACGTGTCAGCCGCATCCGTACAGCCACTGCTATCTCCGTCCTGTCTTGGTCAGTTGCGGGGGAAGTGTAGGCATCTTCCCCTTCCCCATCTGCTTCATCATCTTCTCCATCTGCTTGCGGGCGGTGAGCAGCTTGTTCACGTCCTGGATCGTCTGACCGCTCCCCTTCGCGATGCGCTGGCGCCGCGAGCCGTTGATGAGGTGCGGCATGCGCCGCTCCTGCGGCGTCATCGAGAGCACGATCGCCTCGACCCGCGCGAGCTGGCGCTCGTCGATGTCGACGTCCTTCAGCTGGTTCCCGAGGCCGGGGATCATCTTCATCACGCTCTGCAGCGGCCCCATCCGCTTCAGCATCTTCTGCGCCGCGAGGAAGTCGTCGAACGTGAACTGGCCGGCGCGCATCCGCGCCTCCATCGCCTCGGCCTCGTCCTCGGCGACCGCGGCCTCGGCCTTCTCGATCAGCGTGAGCACGTCGCCCATCCCGAGGATCCGCGACGCCATCCGGTCGGGGTGGAAGTACTCGATCGCGTCGAGCTTCTCGCCGGTCGAGACGAGCTTGATCGGCTTTCCCGTGACCGCTTTGACGGAGAGGGCCGCGCCGCCGCGCGCGTCGCCGTCGAGCTTCGTCAGGACGACGCCGTCGAAGGCGATCCGCTCGAAGAAGCTCTGGGCGACGTTCACCGCCTCCTGGCCGGTCATCGCGTCGACGACGAGGAGCACGTTCGTCGGCTTCGCGGCGTCGCGGACGCGCGCGAGCTCGTCCATCAGCGCCTCGTCCACGTGGAGGCGGCCCGCTGTGTCGAGGATGACGACGTCCTGGCCGCTCGACGTCGCCGCCTG
>DATMJW010000124.1:0-77382 GCA_035553355.1 Gaiellaceae bacterium
CACCATCAGGAGCATCCCGATCCCGATGGGGCGCGCCGGCCGCGGCGGGATCGGGATGCTCCTGATGGTGCTCGCGATCCTCTACTTCTCCGGCGCGTGCAGCGGCGGCGGCTCCGGCTTCGGCATCGACCCCGGCACCGGCGCGTTCGCCCCCGCGCCCGGCGGCGACGGGGCCGTCCTCGAGAACGCGCCGGAGGACGACGACGAGCAGGAGGCGTTCGTCCGGTTCGTCACGGGGAACGTCGAGGACACCTGGCGGCGCGTCTTCGCCGAATCGGGGCAACGCTACGAGGAGACGACGACCGTCCTCTACGAGCAGGCGGTGAGCACGAACGGCTGCGGCAACGCGCCGTCGTCCGTCGGGCCGTTCTACTGCCCCGCCGACCGCAAGGTCTACGTCGACCTCTCCTTCTTCCGCGAGCTCTCGGAGCGGTACGGCGCACCGGGCGACTTCGCCCGCGCGTACGTGCTCGCGCACGAGATCGGCCACCACGTGCAGAACCTCCTCGGCGTGAGCGACGACGTGAACCGGCAGCAGCAGGAGGATCCGGAGAGCGCGAACGAGCTATCCGTGCGGCTCGAGCTGCAGGCGGACTGCCTCGCGGGGATCTGGGGGCACTCGGCGCTCCGCGACGAGCTGCTCGAGCCCGGCGACCTGGAGGAGGGCCTCGCGGCGGCCGCGGCTGTGGGTGACGACCGGCTCCAGGAGCAGGCCGGCAGGCGCATCGACCGCGAGTCGTGGACGCACGGGTCCTCGGAGCAGCGGATGCGCTGGTTCCGGAAGGGCTTCGACAGCGGCGACCCGCGCGTCTGCGACACGTTCAGCGGCGACCTCTAGCGGGCGGCGCCGCGTGCGCTGCGCCCCGGGCGCCGGGTGCGATCGGCGCACATTCGGCACGGTCGCGTGACACACGCGGCGCAGATCTGCGGCTAGCGTTTCCGTAGGGACACGGGAGTGCCCCTGGGGGTCGTTGGCTGCGGCGGGCGGGCGCCGCTATCGCCGGCGCTCAGCGGCGGCCGCGCCTCCGGCTCGGGCCGAGAACGCGGACGCTCCCCGTGCGCTCCGACGGAACGTCGAGCGGCGTGTCGACGACCCTCACGGCACCGCGCGGCGAGAAGCCGCGCTCGCCCCGTTCGAGTGCGCGTGCGATCGCCTCGATCGCTCGCCTGCTGCGCCGCACGCCGCGAACGCGCCACGCGAGCTCGCCGCCGACGCTCCGCGCCTCCACGAGCCACGGCCGCCCAAAGAGGATGCGGAGCGCGAGTCCGCCGACGGCCACCGCGAGCCCCAGCACCGCGAGCAGAACCGGTAGGCCGAACGCGAGCAGGAGGACGAACGCGACGACGACGGCGACCCCGAGCAGCCCGTCGACGTCGCCGCCCGAGTACCCGAAGCCCGCTCCGTCGTCGACGCCGCGATGCCGCGACCACGCAGGTCGTTCGAGCCACCGCCGTGTCACCTCCCACCTGACGCCGTCGGGATCGACGACCTTCACGTCAGAGGCCGAGCCGCTCGAGCGTCGCCTCGTCCCGGCGCCATCTCGGCCGCACCTTCACGACGAGCTCGAGGAAGATCCTCCGCCCGAGCAGCACCTCGATCTCGGGTCGCGCTCGCGTCCCGATCTCGCGGATCATCGCGCCGCGCTTCCCGACGAGGATCTGCTTCTGCGAGTCCGTCTCGACGAGCACGAATGCGCGCACCACCTTCTCGCCGAGCTCGTCGATCTCCACCGAGATCGAGTGCGGCACCTCGTCGCGCGTCAGCTGAAGTGCCTTCTCGCGGACGAGCTCGGCGATCCGCTCCTCGTCGGTCTGGTCGGTGGCGACCTCGCGCGGGAAGTACGGCTGCCCCTCGGGGAGCAGGTGGAGCAGGTCGTCGCGGAGCTCGCCGATACCGTCCTTGGTCTTCGCGCTGACCGGGTGCAGGGCGTGGAAGTCTCCGAGCCTCGCCGCCTCCTTCATCTGCGTCGCGATGTGGCCGGCCTTGAGCCTGTCGACCTTGTTGAGCGCGATGATCACCGGCTTTCCGAGGTCGAAGACGCGGCGCGCGATGAAGCGGTCGCCGCCGCCGATCCGATCGCGTGCGGAGAGGACGAAGAGCACGACGTCGATGTCGTCGAAGGAGCTGTCGACCGTGCGCTGCATCCGTTCGGTGAGCTTGTCCATCGGCCGCTGGAAGCCCGGCAGGTCGACGAGGACGAGCTGCCAGTCGTCGCCGTTCGCGACGCCGAAGATCCGACGCCGCGTCGTGTGCGGGACGGGCGAGACGATCGCGACCTTCTCGCCGATCAGCGCGTTCACGAGAGTCGACTTGCCGACGTTCGGCCGCCCGGCGACCGCGACGAAGCCCGACTTCACAGATCGAACGTGTCCGGCAGGAGGTCGCCCGGGCTCCTCGTCACGACGGTTCCGCCGCTCCGAAAGATCGCCCGGTC
Source organism: Gaiellaceae bacterium (assembly GCA_035553355.1). GTDB lineage: Bacteria > Actinomycetota > Thermoleophilia > Gaiellales > Gaiellaceae > Gaiellasilicea. The sequence goes on from DATMJW010000124.1 coordinate 2,436, forward strand.
GAACTTCATCTCCCAGACCCACTGCCTGCAGCCGCCGCACGGTGACGCGTTGACCGCGATCGCCTCGAAGTCGCCCGGGCCGTAGCCGGCGGTGATCGCGGTCGAGATCGCATTCTTCTCGGCGCACACCGTGAGCGGGAACGCCGCGTTCTCGACGTTGACGCCCTCGATCACCGTCCCGTCCCGGAGGAGCACGGCGACGCCGACGTGGAAGTTCGAGTACCGCGCGTAGGCGCGCTCGGCGATCGCGTCGGCTCGGCTGAGCAGCTCTTCGTCGGTCACGGCGTCACCTGGAACACGGCCAGCGTAACGAGCGCTCCGAGGACGGCGCCGTAGAAGACCTCGCTCGCGCTGTGGACGCCCGACTCGACGCGCGTCTGCGCGACGAGGAGCGCCATGATGAACGCGAGCGACGAGACGAGGAAGCGCCGGCCGCTCTCGTCGAGGGCGAGCGTGATCGCCATCCAGCCTGCGAACGCGATCGCCGCGTGGCCGGAGGGGAGCCCGCCCCGGAGCGGCGACCCGCTGCCGGTCAGCGCCTTCGTCGCGATCACGAGGATCGTCGTCAGCACGAGCGCGATCAGCGTCAGCTCGGCCGGCGCCTCGGCCAGCCGGTCGAGCAGCCGCGAGCTCCTGTCGGCGAGCCGCTCGCTGAAGACGAGGTAGCCGACGGCGACCGCGACGGTGCTCGCGATGAGGACGGCACCTGCGGCGATGTCCTTCGCGAGCTTTGCCATCGGGTCGAACGAGGTGGTGGCGACGTCGACCGCGCCTTCGACGGCGGTGTTCACCATCTCCGTGATCAGCACGAACGCGATCGCGAGCATGAGGACGATCAGCTCGAGCTTGTCGACACCGGTGACGAGCGCGGCGACGAGCACGACCGTCGCGACCGCGAAGTGGATCCGCATGTTCCGCTGCGTGCGAAGGACGTGGATGATCCCTTCGAAGGCGAAGTTGAAGCTCTCGACCACCGACGGCGCGCGGCGCGGGCTCACGGGTGCAGCGCCTCCCGCGCCTCCATCTCCTCGCCGTGGTCGTACCCGAGCAGGTGCAGCAACCCGTGCACGAGCGGTCGCCGCCATTCCGCGCCGACGACCTGCGGGCAGAGGACGACGTCGCCGAGCGCGCGCGGAAGCCCTTCCGGCACCTCGTCGCGGCCGTCGAGCGGGAACGAGAGGACGTCGGTCGCCTCGTCGATACCGAGATGGTCGCGCTTCAGCGCGCGCATCTCGTCGGCACCGACGAACGCGAGCCCGAGCTCGCCGTCCTCGATCCCCTCTCTCCCGAGTACGCGGCGGGCGAGCTCGACCGCCGCATCCGCGTCGACCTCGACGCCGCTGCGGTTCTCGACCTCGACCTCGACCATGCGTCAGCGCTTGCGCGCGGTGCCGGTCTCCTCGGCGTGGTGCTTGTACGCCTCGACGATCCGCTGCACGAGCTTGTGCCGGACGACGTCCTGGTGCGAGAACTCGACGAACGCGATCCCGTCGATGCGGCCGAGGATCTCGCGCACCTGGATCAGGCCCGACGCCTGGTCGCGCGGGAGGTCGATCTGCGTCACGTCGCCCGTGATGACGACCTTCGACCCGAACCCGAGGCGCGTGAGGAACATCTGCATCTGCTCCGGGCTCGTGTTCTGCGCCTCGTCGAGGATGATGAAGCTGTCGTTCAGGGTGCGGCCGCGCATGAACGCGAGCGGCGCGACCTCGATCGTCCCGCGCTCCATGAACGCGGCGAGCTTCTCGGCGTCCATCATGTCGTAGAGGGCGTCGAAGAGCGGGCGCAGGTATGGGTCGACCTTCGCGAGCATGTCGCCCGGCAGGAATCCGAGGCGCTCGCCGGCTTCGACCGCGGGGCGCGTGAGGATGATGCGGCCGACCTGCTTCTCGGAGAGCGCGGCGACGGCGAGGGCCATCGCGAGGTACGTCTTGCCGGTGCCGGCGGGGCCGATGCCGAAGGTGACGGTGCAGTCGCGGATCGCATCGACGTAGCGCTTCTGGGTCAGCGTCTTCGGCGCGATCTTCTTGCCGCGGTGACGCCAGACGACGTCGTCGAAGACCTCCCTCACGTCCTCCGTCTGCTCGAGCGCGGCGACGACGGCGCCGACGGTGTCGGGGCCGATGTCGTGCCCGCCCTCGACGAGCTCGACCAGCTCGTCGACGACCGCGCGCGCCGCCACCACGCGGTGCTCGTCGCCCTCGATCGTGAGCTGGTTCCCGCGCAGGCGCAGCGTGCAGTCGAGCTTCTCGCGCAGCGAGTCGAGCACGCCGTCGCCGACGCCCGCGAGCTCCGCGGCGACCTCGTTCGGGACGGAGAGGACGTCCTGCATCTCCGCGCAGTGTAGGGGAGCGATCGGGACGCTTTCGTGACGCATTCGGCACGGAGACGCGACCCGCGCGGCGGTAACGTTCGAGGTGGGAGCTCGCTCCCCCCGTGGGGGAGGGGAGGACGATCTTTCGCGCGCGGCCGGCGCGCCCGCTGCGCGTGCGCCGCCGGAGGCGGCGGCGCAGAACACGCGCGTCGCTACGCGAGCTTCTCGCGGACGAGGTGGCTGACGCTCGAGCCGTCGGCGCGGCCTGCGACCTGCGGCATCACGTCGGCCATCACGCGGCCGATGTCGCGCATCGAGGTCGCTCCGACCTCGGCGATCACGTTGTCGACGATCTCCTCGAGCTCGTCCTCGCTGAGCGGCTCCGGCATGAACTCCTCGAGGACCTCGAGCTCCGCCTCCTCCTTCGCCGCCTGCTCCTCCCGCCCGCCGGTTCGGAACGCGTCCGCCGCCTCGACGCGCTTCTTCCTCTCCCGCTGCAGCACCTGGAGCTCCTCGTCGCCGCTCAGCTCCCGCTGGAGCTCCTTCTCGGCGCCCTGGAGGCTCGCGAGGATGAGGCGCAGCGCGTCGCGGCGCTGTGCGTTCCCGTCGCGCATCGCCTGCTCGAGCTCGTCCTTGATCTCGGCGATCAGGCTCACGTTGCCGTCCTCACTGGGGCATCCCCGCCATCTTCCCACCCAGGACGTGCCAGTGCAGGTGGAACACGGTCTGCCCGCCGCCCGCGCCGACGTTGACGACGACGCGGTAGTCCTCGACCCCGGCCGCCCGCGCCGTCTCCGCGACGAACTCAAGCATCCGCTTCGCCTCGTCCGGCGGGAACGCAGCGATGTCGCGGAACGTGTCGACGTGGCGCTCGGGAAGCACGAGCAGGTGCGTCTCCGCCTGCGGGTTGATGTCCCGGATCGCGACGAAGCCGTCCGTCCGCGCGACGTGATCGCCCTCGCGCGCGAGGCGGCAGAAGAGGCAGTCAGGCCGCATCCGCGAGAATCCCTTCCGCGGTCACGGCGCGCGCGCGGACGCGCACGAGCTGGCCGACCGGCGCGTCGAGGAGCCACGGCGAGTAATCGGCGCCGTAGCCGCGCCCGGGGCGGTCGACGAGGACGTCGTCCTCGAGCCCGAGCTTCGCCTCCCAGCGCGCGCGGCAGGCCGCCTCGGACAGCGCCCGCAGCCGCGCGCTCCGCTCCTTCTTCACGTTCGCGGGCACAGGATCGGCGTCGGCCGTCTTCGTCCCCGGCCGCGGCGAGTACGGGAAGACGTGCAGCTTCGTGAGGCCTGCGGCGCGCACCGTCTCGAGCGTCCGCTCGAACGCCGCGCCGTCCTCCGTGGGGAACCCGACGATCACGTCCGCGGTGAGGTTGAAGTCGCGGAGCGGCTCGAGCTTCCGAACGTAGGCCTCGGCCGTGTACCGGCGCGCCATCGCCTTCAGCACCGCGTCGTCGCCCGACTGGAGCGGCACGTGCAGATGCGGCGCGACGACGCGCGTCTCGCGGAGCGCGGCGACGAGGGCGTCGTCGACGTGGTTGATCTCGATCGAGGAGAGCCGCAGCCGGTGGACACCGTCGATCGCCCCCGCGCTGCGGATCAGGTCGGGCAGCCGCGTTCCTCCGTCGCGGAAGAGCCCGAGGTTGACGCCGGTCAGGACGATCTCACGGTGCCCCTGCGCGACGCGCTTCCGGATCTCCGCGAGGATCGCCGCGGCGGAGCGGCTGCGCGTCGCACCGCGGACTGCGGGGATCACGCAGAACGAGCACGAGAACGAGCAGCCGTCCTGGATCTTCACGAACGCGCGCGTGCGCTCGAGCCGCACCTCGTCCCGCACGCACCCGATCGCGCCGACGTCGCCCGCGACCGTCTCGACTGCACGCTCGATCTGGCCGGGGACGACGGTGACGTTCTGCGGGAGCCCGGCGAACGCGTCCGCGGAGAGGCGCGCGCCGCAGCCGGTGACGTAGACGCGCGCGTGGCTGCGCGCCGCACGTGCCGCGGCCTGCCGCGACTTCGCGAGCCCCTCGTTCGTGACGCAGCAGGTGTTGACGACGGCGACGTCGCCGCCGTCTGCGGTCTCGGTGTGGCCGTCGCGCAGGAGCCGCTCGCGCAGCGCCTGCGCGTCGGTGTGCGAGACCTTGCACCCGAGAAAGCGAACCGAGAAGCGCGCCACCGGCGCGACAGTCTAGGTGCGCCTACCCGCGGACGTGCAGGTCGGCCGCCCACCCGTCGTACTCGACGCGTCGCTCGCGCCGGTAGCCGGCGAGCGCCGGCTCGTCGGAGACGAGGTATCCGGACGTGATCGCGCGGCCGCTCCCGAGCTTCCCGCTCAGCGCGGTGACTGCGTCGGCGGCGATGTTCGCGACGACGAGGTCGGCCGGCGGCAGGTCGTCGGAGCGGAGGTCGGCGAGCCGCGCTTCGACCGCGACACCGTTCGCGGCTGCGTTTCGCTGCGTCGCTTCGACCGCCTGCGGGTCGAAGTCGAGGCCGACGACTGGCGCGAAGCCGAGCTTCGCAGCCGCGATCGAGAGAACGCCCGACCCGCAGCCCACGTCGAGAAGCGAGCTTCGCTCCTCCGCCTCGAGGAGCTCGAGGCAGAGGCGGGTCGTCGGGTGGCTCCCCGTCCCGAACGCGCGGCCGGGGTCGACGACGATCGCGACCGCGTCCGGATCCGGCTCCTCCCACGGCGGGCCCACCCACAGGCGGCCGACGCGCTGCGGGCGATGGAAATCGCGCCAGCGATCCTCCCATCCGGCGTCGACGTCGGTCGCCGTCCCGCGCCCGCCGAAGGCGTGCCACACGCGCTCCTCGCCGCCGGCGTCCGTGTACGCCGCGATCTCGAGCGAGCCGTCGAGGTCGCGTTCCTCGAATCCGTGCGGGAAGAGCTCGAGCATCAGCGCCCGCGCCTGCTCCGCGCGTGCGGCGGGAACGGTCACGGACACTCTGCGGAGCGGCGCGGTCAGCGGAGCGCGCTCTTCAGCTTCTCGAAGAACCCCTCGTCGCGCCGGTAGGTCTCGCCGTCCGACAGCCGCTCGAACTGCTCGAGCAGCCGCCGCTGCTCGTCGCCGAGCCGCCGCGGGACGGTGACGTTCACGAGCACGCGCTGATCGCCGCGGCCGTGGCGCTGGAGCACCGGCATCCCCTTCCCTCGGAGGACACGCAGCTCGCCCGGCTGCGTGCCGGGCTCGAACTCGAGCTCGACGTCGCCGTCGAGCGTCGGCACCGCGACCGTCGCGCCGAGCGCCGCCTGCACGATCGTGAGGTCGACCGTCGTGAGGATGTCGTTCCCGTCCCGCTCGAAGCGAGGATCGCGTGCGACGTGGACCTCGACGTACACGTCGCCGGGCGGGCCTCCGTTCGCACCCGCATGGCCCTCGCCGCGGATCCGGATCTGCTGCCCGTCGTGGATCCCCGCAGGGATCTCGACGTCGAGCGCCTTCGGTCGGACGACGCGGCCGCTCGCGTCGCACGCGCTGCACGGTGTCTCCACGACGCGACCTTGGCCGCTGCAGCGCGGGCACGCCTGCGTGCGGACGAACTCGCCGAAGACGCTGCGCGAGACCTGCTGGAGCCGCCCGCTGCCGCCGCACGTCGGGCACCCGATCGTCGACGTCCCGGGTTCGGCGCCGTTTCCGCCGCAGCGCTCGCACGCCGTCGCGACCTCGAGCTCGACGCGGCGGGTGACGCCCGTGTACGCCTCGGCGAGCTCGACCGCGACGACGAGCGCGAGGTCGGCGCCGCGTGCCGCTCCGCCACGACCGCGCCCGAAGAGGTCGTCTCCGAAGAACGCGGCGAAGATGTCGCCGAGGCTCCCGAGGTCGAACTCCGTCGGCGTGTAGCCACCGCGCTTGAGGCCGGCGTGCCCGTACTGGTCGTAGAGCCGGCGCGTTTCGGCGTTCGAGAGCACCTCGTAGGCCTGCGCGACCTCCTTGAACCGCTCGGCCGCGTCGGGATCGGGCGACACGTCGGGATGGAGCTCCCGCGCGAGCTTGCGGAACGCCTTCTTGATCTCGGCGTCGCTCGCGCCGCGCCCGACCCCGAGAAGCTCGTACAGGTCTCGTTCGGCGGTCGCCATCGCGCAAGCGTAGCCGCGGCCTCAGCCGCCGTTAGTCGGGGTCGTAGGCGTCCTGGACGAGCCGCGACAGCTCGAACGCCGCGGCGCGCACCGTGCGCACGGCCTTCGGGTAGTCCATCCGCAGCGGACCGAGCAATCCGACGGTGCCGAGCGTCCGCGTGGCCAGTCCGTAGGAGGCGCCGACGAGCGACACCTCCTCGAGCCCCGGGTGGTCGAGACCGACGCGGACGAACGCGCGGCGCGCGTCGAAGGTGTCGCCGAGCAGTTCGAGCGCCCGCGCCCGCTGCTCGAGCACCGAGAGCAGCTGGCGGCACGCCTCGAGCTCGTCGGGGCGGACGGCGTCGAGGAGCGATGCGGCGCCGCCGACGTAGAGCGCCTGCGCGGGCGGCGTCGCGAGCTCGAGGAACGCCGGCCGGAGCGCGTCGAGGAACGCCTGCTCGCGCGGCGAGAGCCCCTCCTCCTGGATCCGCCGGCGGAGCAGGTGCGTGCCGAGCTGGACGCCCTCGAGCCGGTCGTTCAGGTACTCGTTCGCCCAGCTCGCGAGGCCGGGGTCGACCGGATGGTCGAAGGTGAAGAGCCGCTTCGCGACGCCGCCGGTCGAGGTGATCGTCACCACCATCACCACCGTCGGTTGCAGCAGCAGCACCTCGACGTGACGCACCGACGCGGTCTCGAGCGGGGGCGCCGAGACGAGCGCGAGCAGCCGCGTCACCTGGGACAGGATCTCGGTCGTCGACTGGAGCGCGTCCTCGAACTCGCTCCGCATCGCCGTGAGGTCGAGCGGGAACTTCTGCGGGCGCGGTTCCTGCCGTTCGAGCACCTCGCTCGCGTAGAGCCGGTACCCCGCTTCGGTCGGCACGCGGCCGGCGGAGGTGTGCGGATGCGTGAGCAGGCCGAGCGCCTCGAGATCGGCCAGCTCGTTCCTGACGGTCGACGGCGAGTAGGGCAGCCCCGCGCGCTCGACGAGCGCCTTCGACCCGACTGGCTCGCCGGTCTCGACGTACTCCTCGACGACGCGGCGAAGGATCTCGCGCTTCCGGTTCGTCAGCTCCATTTGCAGGTAATTCTACGCCAACAACTCGACGGTCACGCCGCCGCCGAGGAAGCGGCCCCGCGGCGTCAGCCAGATCTCGCGCCGGTCGTCCCCGCTGCGGGCGAGCCCGAGCGCCTCGAGCCTCGCGAGCGCTTCCGCGTCGAGCACGTCGCCGAGCCCGGCCGTCGCGAGTGGCTCGTCGAGGCGCAGACCGAGGAGCACCCGCTCGGCCGCGCGCGTGGGCCCGTCGAGCGGCTCGAGCTCGCGCGGCGGCAGCGCGCCGCGACGCAGCGCAGCGAGGTAGCGCCCGAGGCTCGGGCCGTTCCGCCACCGCACGCCGGCGACGGTCGACACGGCGCCGGTTCCGAGGCCGAGGTAGTCGCGGGCGCGCCAGTAGCCGAGGTTGTGCCTCGCGCGGAGGTCCCGGCCGTCGCCCGTGCGGCAGAAGTTCGCCGTCTCGTACCAGCGGTAGCCGGCGCCGGTGAGCCGGGCGACGACGCGCTCGAAGTAGCCCTCGAGCGCCTCCGACTGGCGCTCGAGCTCGTCGCCGTGCGCGTGCGTGAAACGCGTCCCCGGCTTCGCCTCGAGCTCGTAGGCCGAGACGTGCTCCGGTGCGAGCGCGAGCGCGTCGTCGAGGTCGCGTTCGAGCTCGTCGAGGGTCTGCCCGGGGATGCCGTAGATGAGGTCGAGAGAGAGGTTCGTGAACGCGGCCGCGCGCAGCATCCAGAACGCGCGGCGGACGGTGTCGCCGTCGGCGCGCCGCTCGAGGATCGCGAGGAGCCGCGGCTGGAACGACTGCGCGCCGAGCGAGACGCGGTTGACGCCAGCGCGCAGCAGCAGCGCCGCGAGCTCCGGCGTCACCGTCTCGGGATTCGCCTCGACGGTAACCTCCTCTGCCGCCGGCAGCGCGGCGAGCAGGCGCTCCAGCGCGCGCGGCTCGGTGAAGGTCGGCGTCCCGCCTCCGACGAACACCGTCTCGAGGGCGGGCGCGAGTCGGTGGCGCTCGAGCTCGAGCTCCGCGAGAAGCGCGTCGACGTAGGGGCCGTGCTGGTCGTCTCGGCCGACGGCGGTCACGAAGTCGCAGTAGCCGCAGCGGTGGGCGCAGAACGGCAGGTGGACGTAGAGGTGGCGGACGCCGCCGGGCGGCGCCTCCAACGGTCCAGACTCCACTGGTCCAGCCTCCCCCATGGGGGGCGCGGCGTCCCCTACCCGAACGTTACGCCCGCGTGACTCGCGCGTGTGTGCCGCCTCCGTGCCGATTGTGTGCATGTCGGCCACTCGGCTCACCGGCGGTCGTCGAGGTTGAGCACCGCGAGGAACGCCTCCTGCGGCACCTCCACCCCGCCGACCTGCTTCATCCGCTTCTTCCCCTTCTTCTGCTTCTCGAGGAGCTTCCGCTTCCGCGAGATGTCACCGCCGTAGCACTTCGCGAGCACGTCCTTTCGCTTCGCCTTGACCGTCTCGCGCGCGATGATGCGGGCGCCGATCGCGGCCTGGATCGGCACGTCGAAGAACTGCCGCGGGATCTCCTCCTTCAGCCGCTCCACGAGCAGCTTCCCCCGGTCGTAGGCGAAGTCGCGGTGGACGATGAGCGAGAGCGCGTCGACGGGCTCGCCCGCGACGAGGACGTCGACTCGCACGAGGCTGCCCTCGCGGAACCCGGCGAGGTCGTAGTCGAAGCTCGCGTAGCCGCGCGTGCGCGACTTGAGCTGGTCGTAGAAGTCGAGCACGATCTCGCCGAGCGGCAGCTCGTAGTTCAGGTGGACGCGCTCCTCGGAGAGGTATTCCATCGTGCTGAAGCGGCCGCGCCGCTCCGTCGCGAGCTCCATCACCGCGCCGACGTACTCCTTCGGGACGATCACGGACGCCTTGATGTACGGCTCCTCGACGGCGTCGAGCTCGCGCGGGAACTCGGCGGGGTTGTGCACCTCACGCGCCTCCGCGCCCGGCCGCTCGATCACGCGGTAGGCGACGTTCGGCGCAGTGACGAGGAGGTCGAGATCGAACTCGCGCTCGAGCCGCTCGCGCACGATCTCCATGTGGAGCAGGCCGAGGAAGCCGCAGCGGAAGCCGAAGCCGAGCGCCTGCGACGTCTCCGGCTCGTAGAAGAGGGCCGCGTCGTTCAGCTTCAGCTTCTCGAGCGCGTCGCGGAGCTCCGGGTACTCGTCCGAGTCCGTCGGGAAGAGCCCGGCGAACACCATCGGCTTCACTTCCTTGTACCCGGGCAGCGGCGCCGCGGCCGCGGCTCGCTCGGTCGTGAGCGTGTCGCCCACCCGCAGGCGCGAGACGTCCTTGAGCCCCGTGATCACGTAGCCGACCTCGCCCGCCTCGAGCGTCGTGACCGGCCGGCGCTCCGGCGACAGGAACCCGAGCTCCTCGGCCTCGAACCGTGTCCCCTGCTGCATCGCGAGCAGGCGCGTGCCGCTCTCGAAGCGGCCGTCGACGACACGGACGAACGCGACGACGCCGCGGTACTGGTCGTAGGACGAGTCGAAGATGAGCGCGCGCGCCGGTGCAGCCGGATCCCCGGCCGGTGCCGGGATCCGCTCCACAATCGCGTCCAGCACCTCCTCGACCCCCTGCCCCGTCTTGGCGGAGATCCGAAGCACGCGCTCCGGGTCCTCGCCGATCAGGTCGGCGACCTCGGCGGCTGCGCCGTCGGGGTCCGCCTGCGGAAGGTCGATCTTGTTCACGAGCGGGACGATCTCGAGGTCGTTCTCGATCGCGAGGTACGCGTTCGCGAGCGTCTGCGCCTCGATCCCCTGCGCCGCGTCGACGACGAGCAGCGCCCCCTCGCACGCCTGCAGCGAGCGCGAGACCTCGTACGTGAAGTCCACGTGCCCGGGCGTGTCGATCAGGTTCAGCTGATGGCCCTTCCAGAGCACGCGCACCGCCTGCGCCTTGATCGTGATGCCGCGCTCGCGCTCGAGGTCCATCGAGTCGAGGAGCTGTTCCTTCATGTCGCGGTCGGCGACGGTGTCGGTGAGCTGCAGGATGCGGTCGGCGAGCGTCGACTTCCCGTGGTCGATGTGGGCGATGATCGAGAAGTTGCGGATGCGGTCTTGGTCCATGGGTGCTCACGCCCTGCGGAAGCGGCCGAGCAGCGAGTGTAGCGCCGAGACCTCCTCGATCCTGAGCAGCCGAGCGGCTCCGAGATACGTCGCCGCGGCGACAGCGAGGGCCGCCGCCAGCGCGACTGCCTGACCTCCGAACGACCGCCCGACGACGCCGTCGAGGCCGTACCACGTGGCGAACGCGAGCGCGCCCATGACAGTGGACGCGAGCGCGATTCGAGCCGTCGCCGCGCTGATCGCGCGGAACCCGAGCGGCCCGAGCCGGCGGCGCAGGAGCAGAGCCAGCGCGAGTGTCCCGGCGATGTTCGCGAGCGAGATCGCGAGCGGGATCCCCCACGTGCCGACGCGGAAGAGCGCCGCGTACAGCGCCACGTTCAGTACGAGGTTCCCGAGCGCGACGAGCGTCGGCGTCCACGGCGCCTGGAGGCCGAAGAAGCCACGGTTCAGCATCAGCATCATCCCGTTGAACGCGAGCCCGAGCGAGAACGCCGCGAGCGACGCCGCGACGACCGGGGTCTCGCGCGCCGTGAACTCACCTCGCTCGTAGAGGATCCGCACGATCGGTTCGGCGAGCACCGCGCAGACGACGCTCGCAGGGACGAGCAGGAACGCGATCTGCCGGAGGCCGATCCCGATCCAGCGGCCGAAGCCCTCGAGGTCGCCGCGCGCCGAGAGCTGCGCGAGGCGCGGGAAGAGCACGGTCGAAACCGCGACCGAGAAGACCCCCTGCGGGAGCATGTAGATCCGGAACGCGGCGTCGATCGCGGCGGGCGACAGCGTCGGGTCGATGTAGCGGGACGCGAAGAACGTCCCGAAGAGCTGGTTGACGTTGATCAGCCCGAGCCCGAGCGTCACCGGCCCCATGAGGAGGAAGACCTGCTTGACGGCCGGGTCTCGCCAGTCGATCGCGACGCGCAGGCGGCCGTCGCGCCCGCGCAGCCACGGGACCGGCAGGAGCACCTGCACGATCGTCCCGACGAGGATCGAGACGGCGTAGACGTACAGCTCCCCCTCCTCCGTCTCCGCGTGCGGCACGCCGAGCACGAGGCCGGCGATGATCGCGACGTTCCAGAAGACGGGCGTCAGGGCCGGGATGGAGAAGTGCTCGTAGCTGTTCAGGATTCCGACGACGATCCCGGACACGCCGAGCAGCGCGACGATCGGGAAGAGGATCTGCGTGAGCCGTACCGCGAGCTCCTCGTCGGCGACGTCGAACGGCCGCACGAGCAACGGCGCGGCGAGGATCGAGAGCGCCGTGAGGGCGCTCAGGCCGAGCAGCAACAGCCAGAAGAGCGTCGAGGCGACGCGCCACGCCCGTGCGCGCTCCCCCCTCTCGAGGAGCTCCGTGAAGACGGGGACGAACGCGCCCGACAGTGCCGCGTCGGCGACGAGCGCACGGACGAGATTCGGGATCTGGAAGGCGACGGTGAAGGCGTTGATCCCGGCGCCCTCGACGCCGAAGTAGGCGCGTGCGACGATCTCGCGAACCAGCCCGAGGATCCGTGAGAGCGCGGTCGCCGCGGAGAAGATCGCCGTGGACAGCGCGAGTCGACGCGCGCTCGGCCTCGCCTCCTCCACGGGGCGAGTATAGGAGCGGCCGCGGCTGCGATCCCGTCGCGGCGTTTGCTACAGTTCCGCCGCCCGCCGAGTGCGGGCGCCTTTACGAGATGCCGAACATCAAGCAGCAGATCAAGCGCGTCCGGATCGCGCAGCGCCAGCGGGACGAGAACCTGCGCTACCGCTCGACCGTGAAGACGCTCACGAAGCGGCTCGAGGCGGCCGTCGCAGACGGCGATGCCGAGAAGATCGCCGCCGAGCATCGGGAGCTCGTCCGGCTGATCGACAAGGCCGCGTCGCACGGCGCGCTGCACAAGAACACCGCCGCGCGCAAGAAGGCACGCGCAGCGCGGATCGCCACCGGCGCCGAGCTCTAGCGCCGCGCGAGCAGCCATCGTCGCTCGCGGCGACGCGGGCTACGACCGCTCGGCGGTCAGGTCGACGAGCGCGCGCTGCAACTCGAGGTCGGGCGCGAGTCGGCTGTCTCCCTTGAGCGCACGGTCGAGCGCGGCGAGCCGCACGACCGCCCCGCGCAGCTCCTCCTCGGCGAAGTTGCGTGCCTGCCCGAAGAGCTTCTCCGCGTAGAACGGGTGCATCTTCAACCGCGGCGCCGCGTCGCGCGGGCGGACGCCGTCGGAGGCGAGCTTCTGGCACTGCCGCACGCGAGCGACGTGGTTCGAGAGGGCGCCTGCGAGCCGCGGCGCGGTGTCGCGGCGCGGGCGGCCTTCGCGCTCGAAGATCGTCTCGGTCGCCTCGAGCGTGCCGCCGACGTCGCGGCGCGCCCACGCATCCGTGAGGTCGAACGTCGGTGCCTCGGCGAGCGCGGGAACGAGCGTGAGCACCTCATGCTCCCCGATCGGCTCGCCCCGAGCCCACGTCGCGAGCTTGTCGATCTCGCTCGCGAGCTGGTGGAGATCGTCCCCGATCAGCTGGACGAGCGCGGCGCACGCCTCCGGTTCGGCGCGGGCGCCGACGAGCGCGAACTGCTCGGCGACCCACGACGAAAGGTTCTTCTTCGGGACGGAGAACGCGAGCACCTGACCGACCTTCGCCACCGCCTTCGCGAGCGGCGAGTCCGCCTTCAGGTCGTGGGCGACGAGCGCGAGGACGGTGCCGGGCGCCGGGTTCTCGAGGTAGGCGGCGACCGCCTTCACGTCCGCTGCCTTCCACTTGTCGACCGGCTGCACGATCACGAGCCGCGCGTCGCCGGAGAAGAAGCCGAGCGTGTTGCAGGCGGCGACGGCGTCGTCGCCCGTCGCAGGCGGCACGTCGACCGACTCGACCGCCTGGTCGCCGACGCGGGCGCGGAGGCGCTGGAGCGCACGACCGATCTTGGGTCTGTCGGTTCCCGTGAGCAGGTACGCGGGCTTGAGCTCCGCAGCGGCCACGCATCCACCCTAGAGGACGCAGCGGGCGCTACCTCTGCGTCGCGACCGAGACACGCTTCCCGTCCGTCTCGACGACGACGCGACCGTCCCTGTCCGTGCGAAGAAGGCGGATCGCGGGGACCGTCGCGAGCGCCGCGAGTGTCGTCCTGTGCGGGTGACCGTAGGGGTTGCCGCGTCCGCACGAGATGACGGCGAGCGCGGGCCGCAGCTCCCGGAGCTCCCGCTCGAGCCCGGCGTCGGCCGAGCCGTGATGGCCGACCTTGAGGATCTCGACCGAGCGTGCGTGAAGCGGTGCCGTCACGTCAGTCTCGGCGTCCGCCGGGAGGAGCGCGTCGACCGCTCCATACGTCGCGAGGATGACGATTGCCAGCCTGTTCGGGTCGTCACGCGCGGTTCCCGGCCGAACGGGCCAGAGCACGCGCAGCCGGAGGCGGCCGAGCCGCCACTCGGCGCCCGCGCGCGCCTCCGTCACCGGCACGTCCCGCTGGGCCGCGACATGGAGCGCCTCGCGCCGGTACGGGCTCGAACGCGTGAGGTGCGGGTCGAGGACACGGTCGACGGCGACCTTCCGCAGGACGTCGGCCGCTCCGCCGATGTGGTCCCGCTCCGGATGCGTCAGGACGAGCGCGGCGAGCCGCCGCACGCCGAGCTCCCGAAGCTGTGCGGCGACGCGCGCCTCGGGCGGGCCCTGATCGACGAGCACCGCTCCCTGCGGCACCTGGAGCAGGATCGCGTCGCCCTGCCCCACGTCGAGGAACGTGATCCGGAGGCCGCGTGGCGGAGGAGGCTTCGGCGCCGGCCACAGCTGCCACACGAGGAGCGCGGGCACGAGCGCCGCCAGCGCGGCGACCGCGAAGCGGCGTCGCCAGCGCGGCAGCCGCTGCAGCAGGAGGAGAGCGGCGGGCGCCGCGAGCAGCGTCACGACGGCGGCAGCCGAAGCGACCTGCGCGTGCGGCAGCGACGCGACGGCACGCGCGCACACGACGAGGTACGCCGCGATCCAGCCGTTGAGCCAGGCGAGCGCGAGCGCGACCGACGGCAGAACCGGCTCGACGAGCGCCGCGACGAGCGCGAGCGTGAGGAGCGGGGCCATCGCGACCGCGGCGCCGACGTTCGCGAGCAGCGAGTAGACCGGCACCGCCCCGAACTGCAGCCAGACGATCGGCGCGGTCGCAGCGCCGCACGCCGCGGAGACCGCGAGGACGACCGCGAGCGGACGCGGGATCGGGTAGCCCTCGAGCGTCCGGAGGAGCCGCGGAGAGAGCGTGAAGATGGCCGCGACCGCGGCGAACGACAGCTGGAACCCCGGCTCGAGGAGAGACGCCGGCGTCCAGGCGAGGAGGACCAGAGCCCCGAGCGCGAGGAAGTGCCACCGGTCGGCCGGCCGCGCCAGCAGCCACGTGAGCGAGACGAGAGCGCCCGCCACGCCGGCACGGACGACCGAGGGCTGCCAGCCGACGGCGAGGACGTAGCCGGCAATCGCGAGGAGCGCACCGGCGTGTGCGGCCGCTCGCGGCAGCCCGAGGAGCCAGAACAAGCCGAGGACGACGCCCGCGACGAGAGCGACGTTCTGTCCCGACACCGCGAGCAGGTGGTAGAGCCCCGACACCTTGAAACTCTCCTGCAGCTCCGGCGACAGTCCCTCGTCCTCACCGAGGACGATCCCGCGCAGGACCGCGCGCCGTTCTCCGGTGAGTCCGGCCGCGACGGCGTCTCCGAGGTGCCCGCGGACGAGGTCGGACACACCGCCCACTCCGCCGCGGCGACCGACGATCCGCCAAGACTCCGCGTGCAGGACGACGTGCACGCCGCGGCGAGCGAGCCAGGCGCGCTCGTCGAACCCGCCGCCGTGCGCCGCCCGCGGCGCGCGCACCTCGACGCGAAGTCCGATGACGGCCCCCTGCGGCGGTGACCGCGCGGGTGGCAGCTGCAGGAGCACACGCTCGCGAAGCACACCACCGCGGTAGGTGCGGGTCTCGGCGAACAGGCGGACGGCGAACTCCGTTCGTCGCGGTGGAGACGTCACGACGACTTCCGCACGCCCGGAGTGCCCGATCTCGCCGCGCAGCACGCTGCGGTCGAACGCCTCGAGGCGCGCGCTGCCCCACCACCAGCCGGCGGTGACGGCGACGAGCGCGAGTGCCGGCGCGCGGGTAGCCGGTACTGCGAGCGCGACGACGAGCGCGGCTCCGGCTGCGGCGAGGACGGCATCGGGAGCCGCGACGGCGTTCGCGGACGCGAGCCCGGCGCACGCCGCCGCGACGAGCAACGTCGGCCAGTGCCGCTCGAGGAGCGTTCGCAGCTCGGGAGTCAGGGCGTCACCAGCTCCCGCAGCTGCTCGACGCGCGCCGGTCCGATGCCGGGTACCGCGTCGAGGTCGTCGACGGAGCGGAAGCCGCCGTTGCGTGTTCGCCAGTCGACGATCTTCTGCGCCGTCACGGGCCCGATCCCCGGAAGCGCGTCCAGCTCCTCGACCGTCGCCGCGCTCAGGCTGACGCGCCCCACGGGCGTTCCCGCTGCTGGTCCGCCGTCCGTCCCCGCCGCGCCGGCGGCCCGACTCGGTATCAGGACCTGCATCCCGTCGGCGAGCGGCGCGGCGAGGTTGACGGCGGCCGTGTCGGCGGCCGCGGTGACACCGCCGGCGCGCGACACGGCGTCCGCTACGCGGGCGCCTTCGCGGAGCCGGTAGAGCCCCGGCCGGTGGACCGCGCCGACGACGTGGACGACGACGCGCGCCGCATCCGCGGACGTCGGCGTCGCCGGTACGAGCTCCGCCGGGCGTGCGTCGGCTGCCGCACCGGCTCCGGCGAGTGACCGCCCCACGACCGCGAGCACCGCGAGCAGCACGATCGCGAGCACGAGCGCGGACGTGCGCGGGATCGGCAGCGACGACACGCCGAAACGCTGCCGCGGGAACTGTCGCGCGTGTGTGCCGGATCAGAAGCGGAGCTGTGCCAATCGCTCCACAGTGCGCTCCCGCGACCTAGACCACGAAGTTGACGAGCTTCTGCGGCACGACGATCGTCTTCCGCGGCTCGCCGCCGTTCAGGTGCACACGAACGCGCTCCGACGCACGCGCGAGCGCGACGAGCTCCTCCTCCGAGGTCGCCGCCGGAACGTGGAGGCGGTCGCGCAGCTTGCCGTTCACCTGGACGACGACCTCGATCACGTCCCGCTCGAGCATCGCCGCGTCGGCGGCCGGCCACGGCTGCTCCCACAACCGCTCGTGCCCGAGCCGCTGCCAGAGCTCCTCCGCGACGTGCGGCGCGTACGGCTGGATCAGGGAGACGGCGGTCTCGGCAGCGAAGCGCGCGTCCGGATCGGCCGTGGCGCGCGAGAGCTCGTTGACGAGCTCCATCACGGCGGCGATCGCGGTGTTGAACGCGAAGCGGCGGCCGATGTCGTCGGTCACCTTCGCGATCGTCGCGTGGGTCTTCCGTGCGAGCGCGCCTCCCTGCGGCGACCCCTCTGGCGCACGCTCGGCGACCTCGCAGACGACGCGCCAGAGCCGGCGGACAAAGCGGGCCATGCCCTCTGCGGCGTCCTCCGTCCACTCCATGTCCTCGTTCGCCGGCCCGAGGAAGAGGATGCAGAGCCGGACGGCGTCGGCGCCGTACCGCGCGACGAACTCGTCGGGGCCGACGGCGGCGCCGGAGCGCTTCGAGATCTTCGCCTTGCCGATCGTCACCCAGCCGTTCGAGAAGAAGCTCGCGAACGGCTCGCGGAAGCCGACGTAGCCAAGGTCGTTCAGCACCTTCACCCAGAAGCGGGCGTAGATCATGTGCATCGTCGCGTGGTCGACGCCGCCGATGTAGAGGTCGACGGGGTTCCAGTAGTCGACGACGGCGCGATCGAACGGCGCGTCCTCGTTCCGCGCGTCGCAGTAGCGCAGGAAGTACCAGGACGAGTCGACGAAGGTGTCCATCGTCTCCGTCTCGCGGCGCGCCGCACCGCCGCAGGCGGGGCAGCTCGTTCGCACCCATTCCTCCGCCTGCGCGAGCGGTGGCCGCCCCTTCGGCTTGTAGTCCTCGACCTCCGGGAGCACGACCGGCAGATCGCTCTCCGGCACGGGGACGATCCCGCACGTGTCGCAGTAGACGACCGGGATCGGGCAGCCCCAGTAGCGCTGGCGCGAGAACCCCCAGTCACGGAGCCGATAGTTGACGGTGAACCGTCCGCGCCCGTCACGCTCGAGCTTCTCGACGATGCCGCGCGCGCCCTCGGGGACGGAGAGGCCGTCGAACTCGCCGGAGTTCACGAGCACGTCGTCCTCTGTCTTCGACGTGTACGCCTCGCCCACCGGCGCCTCGCCGTCGCGCGGCCGCACGACCTCCCGGATCGGGAGCCCGAACGCGCGCGCGAACTCGGCGTCTCGCTCGTCGTGGCCGGGGACGGCCATCACCGCACCGGTGCCGTAGTCGGTCAGGACGTAGTCGGCGACGTACACCGGGATGTGCTCGCCGTTCACGGGGTTGACGACATGGAGGCCCGTGAAGACGCCCGTCTTCTCGACCGCCGCGGCGCGCTCCTCCGTCTTCTTCGCGGCGGCGCGGCGGACGTACGCCTGCACCTCCTCCGACTCGATCCTCGACACCAGCTCGTGCTCGGGTGCGAGCGCGAAGAAGGTGGCGCCGAAGAGCGTGTCCGGACGCGTCGTGAAGACCGGCACGTCGACGTTCCACTCGGCGACGCGGAACACCACCTCCGCGCCGTCCGAGCGCCCGATCCAGTTGCGCTGCCGCGCCTTGATCGAGTCGGGCCAGTCGACGGTCTCGAGGTCGTCGAGAAGCGCCTGCGCGTAGTCGGTGATCCGGAAGAACCACTGCTCCATCACACGCGACTCGACCTCCGCGCCGCACCGCTCGCACGTCCCGTCGGCGAGCACCTGCTCGTTCGCCAGCACCGTCTGGTCGTTCGGGCACCACTTCACCGGGGCGCCCTTGCGGTACGCGAGGCCGCGCTCGAGGAAGCGGAGGAACTGCCACTGCTGCCAGCGGTAGTAGTCGGGCGCGTGCGTCGAGAGCTCGCGCGACCAGTCGATCCACCAGCCGATGCGGCGCATCGACGCGCGGATGTTCTCGATGTTGCGCTCGGTGATCTCGCGCGGGTGACCGCCCTCACGGATCGCCGCGTTCTCGGCGGGGAGCCCGAACGCGTCCCAGCCCATCGGGTGCAGGACCCTGAAGCCGTTGCGGCGCCGGAAGTGCGTCGCCACGTCGCCGATCGTGTAGACGAGCATGTGCCCCATGTGGAGCGACCCCGACGGGTACGGGAGCATCTCGAGCACGTAGCCCTTCCGCCCCGCAGCGTCACCCGGCGCCGGGTTCGGCACCTCCCAGGCGCGCGCCTCCTGCCAGACGCGCTGCCACTTCTCCTCGATCGCCTGCGGGTCGTAGGTGCTGTCGCGCTCGCTCATCGTCTCGTTCGCCGGGTTCGGGGTACAAAAAAGCCTCTCGTCTCGAGAGGCCCGGGGGAAGCCGTCACGGCCGGCGGCCGCGCTGCTCCCTGCGCTACGGAAGAAGCTGCTTCACTGCGCCAATGCTAGCACTCTTCCCGGCGACGGCGGCCGTGCGTGAGGGCGAGCTCGAGGTCGGCGGCGTCCGTGCATCCGCGCTCGCAGAGCGATTCGGGACGCCGCTCGTCGTCTACTGCGAGCAGTCGCTGCGCGAGCGCGCGCGCCTCGTCACGGGCGCTGCGCCGGGGGCGACCGTCGTCTACGGGACGAAGGCGTTCGCAAACGTCGCGCTCCTTCGCCTGCTCGCCGAGGAGGGGATCGGGGCGGACGTCTCGACGCTCGGCGAGCTCGAGTTTGCGCGGCGGGCGGGACTGAGCGGCGAGCGCGTCGTCGTCCACGGCAACAACAAGTCGGATGCGGAGCTCGCGGCCGCGGCCGAGCTGGGGGCGCTCGTCGTCCTCGACGCGCTCGACGAGGCGAAGCGCGCCGCCGACGCCGGTGTGCGGCGCGTGCTCGTCAGGGTGACGCCGGGGGTCGAGGCGGAGACGCACGAGGCGATCCGCACCGGGCATCGCGGCTCGAAGTTCGGGCTCGATCCCGACGACGCAGTCGACGCCGTCCGAGGCGCGCTCGCCGCTGGGCTCGACGTCGCGGGGCTGCACGTGCACGTCGGCTCGCAGCTCGCCGACGCGCGCGCGCACCTCCTCGCCGTGGAGGCGCTCGCCGAGCTCGCGGCGCGGTCGCGCGACGAGCTCGGTTGGACGCCGCAGGTCGTCGACGTCGGGGGCGGGTTCGGCGTCCGGCACGTCCTCGACGAGCCGGATCCGCCGGTGGCGGAGCTCGTGCGCGCGATCGCGGGCGCGGTCGCGCGCGACTGGGTGATGCGCGCGCTGCCGCCGCCGCGGCTGATGCTGGAGCCGGGACGGTCGCTCGTCGGCGCGGCTGCGTTCACGCTGTATCGCGTAGGCGCGGTCAAGCGCGCCGGCGACCGGAACTACGCGGCGGTCGACGGCGGCATGTCCGACAACCCGCGGCCGCAGCTCTACCGCGCGCGGTACAGCGCGCTCCTCGCGAACCGGGCCGAGGAGGCGCCGGCCGAGGAGCCCGTGACGCTCGCCGGCAAGCACTGCGAGTCCGGCGACGTCCTCATCGAGCGCGCGTCCCTGCCGTCGCCACGCCGCGGCGACCTCGTCGCAGTTCCGGCTACGGGCGCATACACGCTCGCGATGGGGTCGAACTACAACGGCGTGCCTCGGCCGGCGGCGGTGCTCGTCGCCGACGGCGACGCTCGGGTGATCCTGCGCCGCGAGACGCTCGACGACCTACTCGCGCGCGAGGTCTGAGCGGGTTCGGCCGTAGCGCGGTGCCGCGGCGGCGCGTGGCGGGGGCTCGTCGGTGCGCGAAGCGGAGCGGCTGCGGCACGTTCCCCCACATGCCCCCAGGGGCACCCCGGTGTCCCTACGGAAACGGTAACGGCCGCGACGTCACGGATGGGTGTCGCATGAGTGGCGACTCCGTGCCGGTCGTTCCACAGCCACGCCCGGCGCAGGCGCCCCTGCCTCCGGTGCGTCAGGCGCCGTCGGCCCGCCGGCGCAGCTCTGCCTCGACCGTGTCGGGGTCGAGCCCGCGCGCCGCCAAGAGGGCGTAGAGGTGGAAGATCAGGTCGGCCGCTTCCTCCACGAGCCGCTCGTCCGATTCCGCCGTGCCGGCGAGCGCGACCTCCACCCCCTCCTCGCCGACCTTCCGCGCGGCGCGCCGCGGGTCGTCGAGCAGCGAGACGACGTAGGAGCCGCCGGGGCGCTCGATCTCCCGCTCCTTGATCCGCCGCCAGAGCCAGGGCGCGAAGCACGACTCCGAGCCCGTGTGGCAGGCGGGCCCGGCCGGCCGCACCCGCAGGAGCAGCGCGTCGCCGTCGCAGTCCTCGCTGAGGTCCTCGACGGCGAGGGTGTTCCCCGACGTCTCCCCCTTCCGCCACAGGCGCCCGCGCGACCGGCTCCAGAACCACGCCTCGCCCGTCTCGCGCGTCAGCCGCAGCGCCTCCGCGTCCATCCAGGCGAGCATCAGGACACGCCCGCTCTCGACGTCCTGCACGATCGCCGGCGTCAGCTCCGGACGTTCCATCCCGCCTCCTGCAGCTCGCGCTTCAACTCCGGCAGCCGTTCGGGCCGCTCGTGGACGATCGACGCCACGAGCGCGGCCTCGGCGCCGGCCGCGAACGCATCGGCGAGGTGTCGTCCGTCGCCCGCGCCGCCGGAGGCGACGATGGGGACCCCGACCGTGCCCGCGACGGATGCGGTCAGCTCGAGGTCGTAGCCGGAGCGGGTGCCGTCGGCGTCGATCGACGTCAGGAGGATCTCGCCCGCTCCGCGCGCCGCCGCCTCGCGTGCCCATTCGACCGCGTCCAGCCCGCGCGGCCGCCGGCCGCCGTGCGTCACCACCTCGCCGCGCTGCGCGTCGATCGCGCAGACGACCGCCTGCGAGCCGTACTCCTCTGCCAGCGCCGTCAGCAAAGCGGGATCGTCGACGGCGGCGCGGTTGACCGCCACCTTGTCGGCGCCTGCACGCAGCAGCGCCTGCGCGTCCTCGCGCGAGCCGACGCCGCCTCCGACGGTGAAGGGGATCTCGAGCCGCTCCGCCGCACGCTCCACGAGCGCGACGGTCGGGCCGCGCGACTCGACGCTCGCCGTGATGTCGAGGAAGACGAGCTCGTCGGCGCCGAGCTCGGAGTACCGCTCCGCCAGCTCGACCGGGTCGCCGACGTCGCGCAGACTCTCGAAGCGCACGCCCTTGACGACGCGGCCGCCGGCGACGTCGAGACACGGGATCACGCGCTTCTTCACCATCCGGCCGCCCACGCGAGCGTGTTCCGCAGGAACTGGGCCCCAGCGCTGCCGCTCCGCTCCGGGTGGAACTGAACTCCCGCGACCGCGCCCCTCTCCACCGCCGCGACGACCGGCGCGTCGTGCACGACTTCCGCCGTCGTCACGTCTTCGGCAGGAACGGCGGAGTAGCTGTGCGCGAAGTAGACATCCGCGCCGTCGAGCCCGGCGAGCAGCGGCGTCGGTCGCACGACCCTCAGCTCGTTCCAGCCCATGTGCGGGACGCGGCGCGCCCGGAGGCGCCGCACAGACCCGCGGAGGACGCCGAGACCGCGGCCGCCCTCCTCGCTCTCCTCGAAGAGGAGCTGGAGACCGACGCAGATGCCGACGACCGGCCGTGCGCGTCCGATTCGCTCGCGCAGCGCGTCGGCGACGGGTGCGAGGCCCGACGCCGCGGAGGCCACGTGGCCGACGCCGGCGATCACCGCGAGCGGCGCCTCGCGTACCTCGGCGGCGTCGGTCGAGATCCGCACGTCGGCGCCGGCGCGGGTGAGCGCGGCGAGGACGCTGCGGACGTTCCCGGCGCCGTAGTCCGCGAGCACCACGTTCACGCGAGGCCCTTCGTCGAGCGGACGCCGCCGGACACCGGCGCACAGGCTGCGCCGAGCGCCCGACCGAGCGCCTTGAACGCCGCCTCCGCCACGTGGTGGTCGTCGCGGCCCGAGGACGAGACGTGGAGGGTGAATCCGCCCTGCAGCGCGAGCCGCTCGAGCGCGTGCGCGAGCAGCGACGTCGCCAGGCCGCCGACGCGCTCCCCGCCGAACGCAAGCTCGACCTCGGCGTGCGGCCGGCGCACCAGGTCGACGGCTGCGACCGCGCGCGCCTCGTCCATCGGCACCGTCGCGTCGCCGTAGCGCGCGACGCCGTCGCGGGAGCCGAGAGCCTGCGCGAGCGCGTCGCCGAGCGAGGCGAGGCAGTCCTCGGCCGTGTGGTGCTCGTCCACCGCGAGGTCGCCGCCCGCGACCAACTCGATGTCGAAGCCGGCGTGAAAGGCGCACAGGGTCAGCAGGTGGTCGAGGAAGCCGATCCCGGTCTCGATCCGCGCGCGGCCCGTGCCGTCGAGGTCGAGCGAGAGCCGCAGCGCCGTCTCGGTGCTGACCCGCGAGACGAACGCGGAACGACCGGCGCGCTCCGAGATCTCGGCGCCGAGTGCTCGGAGGAGGACGTCGTTCTCGCGCGGCCGCCGGAGCGTCACGCGTATCCCCTCACGGAAGATCCGCACGACGAGCCCCTGCGCCTCGAGCCGCTCGCCGAGCGGCTCCGCCGTCGGGATCCAGACGAAGTTCGTGGCCGTCGGCGGAGCGGCGTACCCCGTTGCCGCAAGGATCCTGCGCACGCGCTCGCGCTCCTCGACGACCTCGGAGACGTCGACGCGCGGGTCGCGCAACGCTGCCGCCGCGATCGCGGCCGCAGGGCCGCTCACGTTCGCGGGGGGTCGGCGAAGCTCGAGCCCTCTCGCGACCGCGGGTGCGGCCACGGCGTAGCCGACGCGGAGCGACGCGAACCCAAAGGCCTTCGAGAGCGTGCGCAGCACGATCACGTTCGGGTGATCGGGGATCAGCCCGAGGCACGTGACGCCCGCGAACTCGAAGTACGCCTCGTCGACGACGACCGCGGCATCGGGGTGCGCGGCGGCGAGCGCAGCGACCTCCTCCGGCTGCCGCACCTCCCCGGTCGGGTTGTTGGGGTTGCACACCCAGATCAGCGCCGCACCCGCGGGATCCGTCACGACCTCGCCGCCCTCGAGGAGCGTCGCGAGGCGGTAGACGGCGTACGTGGGCGGCGCGAGCGCCGCATGCAACCCGGGAGCGAGGTACGTCCGCGCGCAGAGCGCGATCAGGTCGTCGGCGCCGGCGCCGACGACGACCTGCTCCGAGGTGACGTCGCAGTAGGCGGCGGCGGCCTCGCGGAGCTCGCGGTACGTCCCGTCGGGGTACTCGTTCAGCCGCGCGAAGCTGTCGCCCAGCGGCAGCTGGGGGACGCCGGGGGCCGGCGGTGTGTTCTGGTCGAAACGCAGCACCTGCTCGGGGCGGAGGCCGTGCCGCGCGGCGACCTCCGCAGAGGACGGCGCCCACGCATAGGGCCGGAACTCCGACGGCAGCGGCCGCGCGATCACGCGAGCTCCAGCGCCGCCGCGTGGTGCACGAACCCCTCGGCTCGAGCGAGCGGCAGCGCGACCGCCCGCGCAGCCACGAGATCGTCGGCGGCGACGACCTGCACCGGCTTGAGGAACGTCTCGAGGCCGATGCCGCCGCTGCCGCGCGCGAGGCCGCCGGTCGGGAGGACGTGCGTCGCGCCCGCCGCGTAGTCGCCGACCGCTGCCGACGTTCGCACGAACACCGTGCCGGCGTTCCGCATGCGCCGCGCGACGGTTTCGGCGTCCGCGACCCAGAGCTCGAGATGCTCGGGCGCGTAGGTCTCCGCAGCCGCGAGCGCATCATCCAGAGAAGCCACGTCCCGAACAGACACGTTGCCATACCCGTCAACAAGGCTAGCCACGGCTGCGGACAGATCGGGGTCGAGGCTGAGCAGGATCGCCTCGCTGTCGGGGCCGTGCTCGGCCTGAGCGAGGAGGTCGGCGGCGCACCGTTCGGCGGACGCCGTCGCGTCGGCGACGAGCACGACCTCGCTCGGGCCGGCCGGCAGGTCGATCGCGCAGGAGCTCGACACGAGCAGCTTCGCGGCGGTCACCCAGCGGTTCCCGGGCCCGACGATCTTGTCCACCTTCGGAACGGTCTCGGTGCCGTACGCGAGCGCCGCCACCGCCTGCGCGCCGCCCACGGCGTACACCTCGTCGAGCCCGAGCGCGGCCGCAGTCGCGAGCGTCGCCTCGGACGGGGACGGCGAGACGACGACGATCCGCTCCACCCCGGCGACCTGTGCCGGCACCGCCGCCATCACGAGCGACGACGGGTACGCGGCGCGACCGCCCGGGACGTAGACCCCGACCGAGGAAAGCGGCAGCCACCGGCGCTCGGCGCGCACGCCCGGCACCGCCTCGACGGCCGTGTCCGGCGGGCGCTGCGGCTCGACGAACGCACGTACAGCGGCGGCCATCGCCCGCACGGCGTCGAGCAGCTCCTCGTCGAGCCGCGCCGCGGCGATGCGCTCGGCCGGGACGCGAAGCTCCGCCACCTCCCCGTCGAGCCGCTCGGTCCACTCGCGCAGCGCCGCGTCGCCGCGCTCGCGCACGTCCGCGACGATCTCGGCGACGCGCGACAGCACCTCCTCGAGGCCGGCGCCCCTCACGGGACGAGACGCTCCACGGGGAGGACGAGGATCGACGACGCCCCGGCCTCCTTGAGCGGCGAGAGCAGGTTCCAGAGGTCGTCCGCGTCGACCGCCGCATGGACGGCGATCTCACCCTCCGCAGCGAGGTTCAGCACGGACGGCGCGCCCATGCTCGGCAGGAGCGCCCGGATCGCCGGCAGCGCGGCCGCCGGCGCGTTCATCATCAGGTACCGCCGCCGGCGCGCTGCCACCACGCCGCCGAGCATCAGCTGCAGCCGCTCGACGAGCTCGCGCTTCTCGGCGACCGCGCGCTCGCTGCCGACCAGCACGGCCTGCGATTCGAGCAGCGTCCCCACGAGCCGCAGCCCGTTCGCGCTCGCCGTCGAGCCGGTGGAGACGAGGTCGACGATCGCATCCGAGAGGCCGAGGCGAGGCGCCGCCTCCACCGAGCCGGACACCGGCACGAGCTCCGCCTCGACGCCCTCGCGCGCGAGGCACGCACGCGTCGACACCGGGTAGGCAGTCGCGACCCGCAGCCCGGCGAGGTCGGCGAGCGCCTGCTGCGGCGAGTCCTCCGGGACCGCCGCGGCGAGGCGACAGCGCGCGAAGCCGAGCTGCGCCAACTCGAGGACGTCCGCCTCCGTCTCGGCGACGAGGTTCGCGCCCGTGATCCCCAGGTCGACGACGCCGTCCTGGACGTACTCCGGGATGTCGTGGGCGCGAACGAGCAGGAGATCGACGGCCGCGTTCGTGCACGGCACGAGCAGCGCCCGCTCCGTCGCCTCGAAGCTGAGACCGGCATCGGCACAGAGCCGCCGCGCCGGCTCGGCCATCCGGCCCTTCGAGGGGACGGCGAGCGTGAGCCTGCCGTCCGCGCCGGCCCGCGTGAACCCGTTCGAGCCCACGTCAGCCGCGCTTTCGCTTCGCGTGGACGCGCGCGAGCGCGATCCGGTAGCCGCCTGTGCCGTGGCGGAGCCACTGAGCGACCCGGGTGACGGTCGCGGTGCTCGTCGGCACCCGCTCGGCGATCTCGAGGTACGCGACGCCCTCGTCGAGCAGCTGCACGGTCTGCCAGCGATGGACGAGTGCCTCGAGCTCCGGGAGCGTGCAGAGGTCGCGCAGGAAGCGCTTCACCTCGTCGTCGCCGCGGAGCGAGCCGAATGCCGACGCGAGGGAGTCGAGCCCGTTCAGGGGCTCGACTTCACGCGTCGGCTCGGGGAGGACACCCGTCATGCGCCGCCATGTTAGCATGTTAACGTGTTAGCACGCAAGCACCTCACCATCTACCCGGCGATCGACGTCCTCGAGGGCCGCGTCGTCCGGCTGGAGCAGGGGGAGCGCACGCGCGTCACCGTCGAGGGAGGCGACCCGGTCGCCGCGGCGCTCGCGTTCGCCCGCGAGGGCGCCGAGTGGCTTCACCTCGTCGATCTCGACGGCGCCTTCTCCGCGCGCGGCTCGCTCGACCTGGTGCGTCGCGTCGCGGCCGCAACGCACGTACCGGTCCAGGTCGGAGGCGGGCTGCGGACGCTCGACGCCGTCGCCGCGGCGCTCGACGCGGGCGCCGCCCGTGCGATGGTCGGTACCGCGGCGACCGACCTCACCTTCCTGCGGACGGCCGCCGCCCGCTTCGGCGACCGGCTCGTCGTCGCGATCGACGCCCGGGACGGACGCGTCGCCGTCGAGGGCTGGACGCGCGCGTCGGAGCTGTCGCCGGTCGACCTGGCGCACGCGTGTGCAGACGCAGGCGTCACGCGACTCCTCGTCACCGCGACCCGGCGCGACGGCACGCTCTCCGGCCCCGACCTCGGCCTGTTGCGCGAGGTGCTCGCGGCGGGCGTTCCGGTCGTCGCCGCGGGCGGCATCGCGTCCCTCGACGACCTGCGCGCGCTCCGCGACCTCGGCTGCGAGGGCGCCGTGGCCGGGAGCGCGCTGTGGCGCGGCCGTTTCACCCTCGCCGAGGCGGTTAGCCTCGACGGATGAGCGTTCGCTTCATCGACGAGATCGACGGCGCGGTCGGTTGGATCGAGGACGCGAAGCTGCAACGGACGGCACACGCGCTCGCGCACGAAGGGCGCGTCTGGCTGATCGACCCGATCGAGGGGGACGGCGTCGAGGAGCGCGTCCGCGCGCTCGGGGAGCCGGCGGGCGTTCTGCAGCTGCTCGACCGCCACAACCGCGACGGCGCCGCGTGGGCGGCCCGGCTCGGCGTCCCGCTGCACGTCGCTCCGACGGAGGTGGAAGGGACGCCGTTCAGCTTCCTGCCGATCGCGCGCCGCCGCTTCTGGAGCGAGGTCGCGCTCTGGTGGCCGGAGCGCCGGATCCTCGTCGCGGCCGACGCGCTCGGGACGATCCCGCACTACTTCCGGCTCGCGGGCGAGCGGATCGGGGTCCACCCGCTGCTCCGCCTGACGCCGCCGCGCGCTCTCCGCGGCCTCGACCCCGAGCACGTGCTCGTCGGGCACGGCGAGGGCGTCCACGCCGGCAACACCGCCGCTGCGCTCGCCGATGCGCTCGCACACAGCCGGCGCCGGTTCGTACGCCTGCCGCTCGAGCTGCCGAAGCTGCGCACGCGGGTCTAGAGCGACGGCTGCGTGGCGGCGAGCCCCGGCCGGACGAGGCGCGGCGGGCGCTTCAGCCCGGCGTCGCGCACCGGCGGGTTCACCGGCTCGTCGAGCGGCGGCGCGCCGAACGAGCGCGCCCGCTGCTCCGCCGGCGCATCGCCGTACAGCGTCGTCCGCTGGCGCGGCACGCGCCCCGCGGCGCGGATGGTCGCCTCCATCGCCTCGGGCGGCATCTCCTGGCCGTGCGCCGAGCCGGCCGCGCGCGAGATCGACTCGTTCATGAGCGTCCCGCCGAGGTCGTTCACGCCCGCCCGCAACACCTCGGCGACCCCGGCAGGCCCGAGCTTCACCCACGACGCCTGCACGTTCTGGATCTCCGGATGGAGCGCGAGGCGCGCGACCGCGTGCACGAGCAGCGTCTCGCCGAACGTCGGCCCCGAGCGTGCCCGACCGCGGAGCCACATCGGCGCCTCCATGTGCACGAACGGGAGCGGCACGAACTCCGTGAAGCCGCCCGACCGCCGCTGCTGCTCCTTCGCACGGAGCAGGTGACGCGCCCAGTGCAGCGGCGACTCCACGTGCCCGAACATCATCGTCACGTTCGAGCGCAGCCCAGCGCGGTGCGCGGCGGCGTGCACCGCGAGCCACTGCGCGGTCGTGATCTTGTCGGGACAGATCAGCGCACGCACCTCGTCGTCGAGGATCTCGGCCGCGGTGCCTGGGAGAGAGCCGAGGCCGAGGTCGCGCAGGCGGGTCAGGTAGGCGTCGAGCCCCACCCCGAGCGTCGCCGCTCCCTGCCATACCTCGAGCGCCGAGAACGCGTGGACGTGCAGCTCCGGCACGGCACCGCGGATCGCCTCGACGACGGAGGCGTAATAGTCGCCGGTGAACGCGGGGTGGATCCCGCCCTGGAGGCAGACCTCCGTCGCGCCGCGCTCCCACGCCTCGCGCGCGCGGCGGACGATCTCCTCGTGGGGGACGAGGTACGGCGCACCGCGGAGATTCGCGGCGAGCTTCCCCTTCGAGAAGGCGCAGAAGCCGCAGCGGAAGTAGCAGACGTTCGTGTACTGGATGTTCCGCGTGACGACGTAGCTGACCTCGTCGCCGCACACCTCCCGCCGCAGCCGGTCGGCGGCGGCGAAGACCCGCTGCCGCTCCTCCCCGCGGGCGCGGAAGAGCCGCACGAGCTCCTCCTCCCCCAGCTCGTCGCGCGAGTCGACCGGGAGCGCGTCGCGCCGCACGACGAAGGGCGCCGGGCGCGCCTCGCCGGGGTGCCAGCCGTCCTCGCGGGCGAGGCCGAGCGCATCGGCCGCGCGAAGCGCGACCGGCAGCACCGCCTCGTCGAGCCACTGCGGCGAGAGGAAGGAGGGGTAGACGGGGAGCCGCGGCGCGAGCTCGAGCCCGCGCGAGCGTGTCGCTTCGGCGAGGCGGTCGCGATCCGGCCAGGGAGCCTCGGGGTTGACGTGGTCGATCGTCACCGGCGACACGCCGCCCCAGTCGTCGATCCCGGCGTCGAGGAGCCGCGGGAAGTCGTCGAAGGCGAGGTTCGGCGGTGCCTGCACCGCGACGTCGGCGGGCAGGACGATCCGCGCCGCCGCGATCGTCCAGAGGTGCTGCTCGAGGTCGGGCTCCGGGTGCGCCGCCATCCGCGTACCTGGCTTCGCGCGGAAGTTCTGGACGATGACCTCCTGCAGATGGCCACCGCCCGCATGCACGGCGGCGAGCGTCGCGAGCGCGTCCAGCCGCTCGGCCCGCGTCTCGCCGATCCCGATCAGGATGCCGCTCGTGAACGGGATCCGCAGGTCGCCCGCCGCCGCGATCGTCGCGACGCGAACGGCCGGGTCCTTGTCGGGAGACGCCCAGTGGGGGCCACCCTTCGCTGCGAGCCGGGTGGCCGTCGTCTCGAGCATGATCCCCATCGACGCAGCGACGGGCCGCAGCGCGGCCAGCTCCGCCCGCGTCATCACGCCGGGGTTCAGGTGCGGGAGGAGGCCGGTCTCGTCGAGCACGAGCTTCGCGACGCGCGCGAGGTACTCGAGCGTCGAGTCGCAGCCGAGCGAACGGAGCTCCTCGCGCGCGACCTTGTACCGGAGCTCCGGCTTGTCGCCCAGCGTGAAGAGCGCCTCGGTGCAGCCCGCCGCGGCTCCTGCACGCGCGACCGCCAGCACCTCGTCCTCCGACAGGTACGCGCGCTCGCCGCGCCGGGGCGGCCGCGCGAACGTGCAGTAGCCGCACACGTCGCGGCACAGCGTCGTCAGCGGGACGAAGACCTTCGGCGAGTACGTGACGAGGCCGTCGCCGCGCCTCCTCCTCCGCGCCGCCTCGAGCAGCTCGTCGAGCGACGCGTCGAGGAGTGCCGCCGTCACCGAGGCGGCGGTCCCCAGAGGCCGCCGAACGTGTGCCAGCGCCCGCCCTGCCAGCGCTGCAGCACGACGTTCTCGACCGGGAACCCGTCGCCGCGGCCGGTGCGCACGACGATGCCCGGCAGGAGGAACGGGTTCGCCGGATCGTTCAGCGTTCGCGCCGCCCGCATCACCTTCGCGCGCGTCGGCTGCGGCCCGGCGGCCCGCA
Organism: Gaiellaceae bacterium; assembly: GCA_035553355.1. Taxonomy (GTDB): domain Bacteria; phylum Actinomycetota; class Thermoleophilia; order Gaiellales; family Gaiellaceae; genus Gaiellasilicea. The sequence continues at coordinate 32,577 of DATMJW010000124.1, forward strand.
GCACCCGCACGAGCTCGTGCGCGACCGCCATGCCGTAGAGGTGGAAGACGTCGTCGGGCCGCGCGCGGGGGGCGTGCCGGCGAAGGACGTCGCGGTAGGTGCGGACGCCGGCGTCGTCGCGCCAGGTCGGATCGGTCGGGTCCTTGAGGTACGCGATCGAGATCGTCCGACCGAGGAGACCGGACGCGCCGCCGGCGGCGATCGTGCGCATCACCGTGGAGGCGTTCGACACCGCGTTCAGGAGCACGAGCGGCCTCCACCCGAGCTTCGTCGCGGAGACGTACGCCTGCGTCGCGAACTTCGGCGTCGCGAACACGGCGAAGACGTCGGCTCCGGAGGCCTTCAGCTTCGCGACCTGCGACTGCACGTCGGCGTCCGCCACCTCGTACGACTGCGTCGCGACCACCCTCACGCTGGAGCGCGCGACGGCGCGGCGGAGCCCGGCGAGCAGGTCCTTCCCGTACTCGTCGTTCTGGAAGAGGACGCCGACGCGCGCACCGCGGCGCGTGCGGGCGAGGTACGTGCCGTAGATCGTCCCCTCGGTCGCGTAGCTCGGCTGGAACCCGAGCGTCCACGGATAGGCGGTGGCGTCGCGGCCGAACGTGGTCGCGCCCGAGGCGACGAAGAGCTGCGGCACCTTGCGCGCGTTCAGGTACGAGCGCACGGCGACGTTGTGCTCGGTGCCGAGCGAGTTGAAGACCGCGAAGACGCCGTCCTGCTCGACGAGCTGCCGCGTCACCTGGACGGCGCGGCCGGGGTCGTATCCGTCGTCGAGATACCGGTACGAGACCGTGCGCCCGTGGACGCCGCCGCGCGCGTTCACGTGCTTCAGATACGCCTCGGCGCCGCGCGCGATCGACGCGTACGCGGAGGCCGGGCCCGTGAGCGGGGCCGTCCCGCCGACGAGGATCTCCGTCGGGGTGACGCCCGGCTCGGCGGCGCCGGCGTCGGTGCGCGCGACCGCGCTGCCGAGGCCGACGGCGAGGGCCGTCGTGGCGGCCGCGAGCGCGGCGAGAACCGTCCTCGTGCTCACGCCTGCAGCCTACGTGCGGCTCACGAGCCGCGACGCCGCCCACCCGACGCGGCGGACGAGGCCGGCGGCACCGGTCGGCAGGAGCAGCATCACGGCGATCAGGATCACGCCGTAGACGACGGAGGGCGCACCGGGCGACTTCGAGATCGACTGCGCCCAGAGCGGCAGGAACTGGATGAAGATCGCCCCGAAGACGAGCGGCCACAGCGACCCCAGGCCGCCGACCACCACCCCGACGAGCAGGAAGATCGACAGCGCGATCGGGAACGTCTCCGGATTCACGAACGTCGTCGCGATCGCGAGCAGCGATCCGGCGATGCCGGCGTAGAACGCGCTGATCCCGAACGCGAGCGTCTTGTACTTCGCGAGGCTGACGCCCGAGGACGCGGCTGCGAGCGGGCTGTCGCGGACGGCCCGCAGCGCGCGTCCGAAGCGCCCGCGGACGATCAGCCACGCGAGCGCGAACATGACGAGCGCGATCCCCCAGCACAGGTAGTAGAGCCACTCGTTGAAGGAGTGGATCTCGAAGCCGAGCACGCGGATCGGCTCCGTCACCGTCTCGAAGGTGACGGGATCGGTCGTCTCCGTCGGCCGCGTCCGGCCGGGCGCGTCGAAGAGGTTGATGCCGGGACCGCCGCCCGTGAAGCCTTCGAACTTCCGGATCACGGCCGGTGTCGCGACGGCGACCGCGAACGTGGCGAGCGCGAGGTAGAGGCCCGAGAGCCGCAGCGCCGGGAACCCGAACAGGAAGCCGATCGCGCCGGCGACCACCCCGGCGAGCGGGATCGTCCACACGTCGCGCATGTCGCCGGAGAACGTGTGGCCGCCGAGCCGGAGGCCCTGGTCCGAGATCAGGATCGCGGTCGTGTAGCCGCCGATCGCCATGTAGGCGCCGTGGCCGAGCGAGATCTGGCCCGTGTAGCCGGTGAGGATGTTCAGCCCGAGGAGGGCGATCAGGTAGATCCCGACGTATGCGAACTGCTGCGCGCGGAAGTCGCTCACGATCCGCGGCACGAAGAGGACGGCGAGCGCAGCCGCAGCGAAGAGGCCGACCTTGACGAGCTCGCTCCGGCCCGGCCGCGTCACACGCGCCTCGCGATCGGCTTGCCGAAGAGGCCCTCGGGCTTCACGAGCAGGACGACGAGGATGACCAGGAGCGCCGCGGGCAGACGCAGGTCGGCACCGACGAAGTCGATGTACGAGCCGATCAGGTTCAGCCCGACGCCCAGCATCAACCCGCCGGCGACGGCGCCGAACGGCGAGTCGATCCCGCCGAGCACCGCAGCTGCGAAGGCGTAGATCAGGATCGCCTGCATCATCGACGGGTCGAGGAACACCGTCGGCGCCGCGAGCATCCCGGCGACGGCGCCGAGCGCGGCGGCGAGGCCCCAGCCGATCGCGAGCATCCAGCCGACGCGGACGCCGACGAGCCGGCTCGCGTCGGGGTTTAGCGCCGCGGCGCGCATCGCGAGGCCGATCTTCGTGAACTGGAAGAACGCCCACAGCGCGACGACGAGGGCGAGCACGATCGCGAGCGTGCCGAGGTCCTGGATCGAGATCGCGACGCCACCGACGTCGACCGTCTCGTTCGGCAGCGCCGTCGGGAACGCGCGCACCTCCGCCGACCAGATCCAGCCGGCGAGCCCGTTGAAGATGAGCACGAGGCCGATCGTCACGATCACGATCGTGAGGACGGGCGCTCGCTCGACGGGCCGGATCACCGTCCGCTGGAGCGCGAGGCCGCCGACGAACGAGAGCAGGATCGTCGCGGCGAACGCGCCCCAGTAGGGCCAGCCGTGGTTCGTCGTCAGCGTCCACGCGATGTAGGTGGAGAACATCGCCATCTCGCCCTGCGCGAAGTTGATCACCCCCGTCGCGCGGTGGATGAGGACGAGCGCCAGCGCGAGCGCGGCGTAGATCGCGCCCGATGCGAGCCCCGACACGACCTGCTGGAAGAACTGGGCGTAGTCCACGTCAGTACCCCAGGTAGCTCCGTCGGACGGTCTCGTTCCGCGCCAGCTCCTCGGTCGTGCCGGAGACGGCCACCTCGCCCACCTCGAGCACGTACGCGCGGTGGGCGACGTCGAGCGCGATCGCAGCGTTCTGCTCGACCACGAGCACCGTCAGCCCCTCCCTCTCGTTGAGGTCGCGCACGATCCGGAAGATCTCACGCGTGACGAGCGGCGCGAGCCCGAGCGACGGCTCGTCGAGGAGCAGGAGCCGCGGGCGGCTCATCAGCGCCCGGGCGAGCGCGAGCATCTGCTGCTCGCCGCCGGAGAGCGTGCCCGCGTGCTGGTCGCGGCGTGCCTCGATCCACGGGAACCACTCCTGCATGCGCGTGAGGTCGTCGTCGAGCGCTCCGCGGCGCGTGTAGCCGCCGAGGCGGAGGTTCTCCTCCACCGTCAGCTCCCCGAACGTCCCGCGCCCCTCCGGCACGTGCGCGACGCCGAGCCGTGCGACTGCCTCCGGGCCGCGGCGGCCGAGGCTCTGGCCGGCGACGCGGATCTCGCCGCTCCGCCGGACGGTGCCCGAGATCGCACGCAGCGTCGTCGTCTTGCCGGCGCCGTTCGCGCCGAGGACGGCGACGATCTCCCCCTCGGCCACGTCGAGCGTGACACCGTGCAGCGCGCGCACCTGGCCGTAACGGGCCTCGACGTCGCGGAGCTCGAGCAGCGCGGCCACTAGGCGTCCCGCCCGGTGCCGTCGTCGGTGCCGAGATACGCCTCGATCACGTCGGGGTTCGCGCGCACCTCCGCCGGCGTGCCCTGCGCGATCATGCGACCGAAGTTCAGCACGTGCACGTGGTCGGAGATCCCCATCACGAGGTTCATGTGGTGCTCGACGAGGAGCACGGTGAGTTCGTAGTCGTCGCGGATCTGCTGGATGAACCGGCCGAGCTCCTCGACCTCCTCGTGGTTGAGGCCACCCGCCGGCTCGTCGAGGAGCAGCAGCTTCGGCCCCGCGACGAGCGCACGCGCGAGCTCGACGCGCTTCAGCGTCCCGTACGGCAGCCCCGCGACCGGCCGCTCGGCGATCTGGCGCAGGCCGACGTAGTCGATCGCCTCGAGCGCCTGGCCCGTCGCGTCGCGCCCGCGCGTGTGCGCGCCGACGAGGACGTTGTCGAGGACGGTCATCGTCCGGAAGAGCTCGACGTTCTGGAAGGTGCGCGCGATCCCACGGCGGACGATCCCGTGCACCGGCGAGCGCAGCAGGCTCTCGCCCCGGAAGACGACGTCGCCGCTGTCGGGGGTGTACAGCCGCGTGATCACGTTGAACGCGGTCGTCTTGCCGGCGCCGTTCGGGCCGATCAGGCCCGCGATCTGCCCCTCGACGACGTCGAACGAGACTCCGTCGAGCGCGACGACGCCGCCGAAGCGACGTGTCACGTTCCGCAGCGAGAGGAGGGCCATGGCGCCCGCGTACCCTAAGCAGGTGGCATGACAGAGGCAACGGTGCTGCGCACTCCGCCCGCCTGCACCGTTAGGCTGCCGCGCCGTCCAGGTTTCAGCACAGGTCCCGCAGTGGAGGAAGTCACGAGATGAGCACCGCCGCACCGACAGTCGAGCCGCGCAACGAGCACGACGGCGACGAGCACGACGACCACGACGCGCACGATCTGCCGACCGGGCAGAAGGTGACGAACCTGCTCGCGGTCACGATCCCGTTCGTCGGCTTCGTCGCCTCGCTGTTCTTCCTCTGGGGGAACCTCGTGACCGGGCGCGACCTCGTGATCCTCGGCGTCGGCTACTTCTTCACCTGCCTCGGGATCTCGATCGGCTTCCACCGGCTCTTCACCCACCGGTCGTACGAGACCTACGCCCCGGTTCGCTACACGCTCGCGATCCTCGGCTCGATGGCGGTCGAGGGACCGGTGATCCGGTGGGTCTCCGACCACCGCAAGCACCACAACTTCGCGGATCGCGAGGGCGATCCGCACTCGCCGCACGCCGGCTTCGGCCCCGGCCTGCGCGGCAAGATCGCCGGCCTCTGGCACGCGCACATCGGCTGGCTCTTCCGGAACGTCGGCCGGGCCGAGGAGTCGAAGTACGCGAAGGACCTGCTCGCCGACCGCGGGATGGTGCTCATCTCGCGCACGTTCCCGCTGTGGGTCGCGGTCTCGCTGCTGCTTCCCTTCGCCGCCGGCTGGATCTGGGGCGGCACGTTCGGCGCCGGCCTGCAGGCGCTCTTCTGGGGCGGCCTGATCCGGATCTTCCTGCTCCACCACATCACGTGGTCGGTCAACTCGGTGTGCCACTTCGTCGGGCGGCGCCGGTTCCGCGTGAAGGACGAGTCGCGGAACGTCTGGTGGCTCTCCTGGATCTCGATGGGCGAGTCGTGGCACCACAACCACCACGCGTTCCCGTCGTCGGCGTTCCACGGCCTCAAGCCGTGGGAGCTCGACATCGGCGGCCTCGTCATCCGCGGCATGCGCCGCGTCGGCCTCGTCTGGAAGGTCGTGACGATCCCGCCCGAGCTGCAGCGCAAGCGCGAGCTCGCGTCCGACTAGGGCCGCCGCGGCGGCCACGCCCGCCGCGGACGTGTCGCGCCGTCAACGCGACGGGCGGGGACTGTCCCCGTTCGTTTCGTTGACGGATGGACGTGGCCGGAGAGGACGCGCCGCCGCGGGCGGGGGCCCGCGGCGGCGGCGTGTCTACGAGAAGCGGTACGTGCCGCCGTCGCGGAACTCGCCGAGGATCCGGCGGGAGACGACCATGCGGTGAACCTCGTCCGGGCCGTCGTAGATGCGCGCACCGCGCGCGTTCGCGTACATGTGTCCGAGCGGCGTCTCGTCGGTGAGCCCGCGGGCGCCGTGCGTCTGGATCGCGCGGTCGATCACGTCGTGGAGGACGCGCGCGGCGTAGAACTTGATCAGCGAGATCTCGACCCGCGCCTCGTCGCCCTCGTCGAGCTTCCGTGCCGCGTCGAGCGTCATCAGCCGGCACGCCTGGATCTCCGCTGCGGAGTCGGCGATCCATTTCTGGATCGTCTGCTTCTCGGCGAGCGGGCCGCCGAACGCCTCCCGCTCGAGCGCGTAGCGGCACATGAGCTCGAACGCGCGCTGCATCTGCCCGAGCCAGCGCATCACGTGGTGGATCCGCCCGGGCCCGAGGCGCTTCTGCGCGATCCGGAAGCCGTCGCCGGGCTCGCCGAGCACGTTCTCGAGCGGCACGCGCACACCGGTGTAACGCACCTCGCAGTGCGTCGACCAGCCACGGCCGGTGTGGCCGAGCACCGGGATCGGCCGCACGACCTCGACGCCGGGCGTGTCGGCGGGGACGATGATCTGACTCATGCGCCGGTGCGGCGGCGCGTCCGGATCGGTGACCGCCATCACGATCCCGAACGCGGCGCCCTCGGCCGACGACGAGAACCACTTGTGACCGTCGATGACCCACTCGTCGCCCTCGACGACCGCGCGCGTCCGCAGGCCGGTCGGGTCTGCACCGGACACCTCCGGCTCGGTCATCGAGAAGAACGAGCGCGCCGTGCCGTCGACGAGCGGCCGCAGGAAGCGCTCCTTCTGCTCCGGCGTCCCGTACAGGTGGAGGATCTCGCCGTTCCCCGCATCCGGCGCCTGGCAGTTGAAGACGAGCTGCGCCCAGGTCGAACGGCCGATCTCCTCGTTCAGGAGGGCGTACTCGATGAACCCGGAGCCCGTTCCCCCGGCCTCCGGGGGCAGGTGCGGCGCCCAGATCCCCGCCGCCTTCGCCTTCGCGCGGAGCTCGTCGATCAGCGCGTCGGCGGCGTCGTCCTCGCGCGCGAGCGCAGGTTCGGCCGCGTAGACGTGCTCCTCCATGAACGCGCGCACCTCGGCGCGGCGGGCCGTCACGTCGCGCGGGATCGCGAGCTCGGTCACGCGCCTAGTATCGCGCCGTGGAGGCCGAGGAGCGAATCGCGCGGCAGGACGCCGTGCGCGCGCACGTGCTCGACCTCGCCGGGTCGGACGAACGCGTCGTCGCGGCCGCTGTCGTCGGCTCGCTCGCTGGGACCGGGCGACCAGTTCTCCGACCTCGACCTGACGTTCGCCGTCGCCGACGGCGTCCCGCTCGCCGAGGTGATCGACGACTGGACTGCGCGGATGGCCGAGCTCGGTGCGACGAACCTCTTCGACCTCCCCGTCGGGCCGACCGTGTATCGGGTGTTCCTCCTTCCGAGCCCTCTCCAGGTCGACCTTTCGTTCACACCGGCTGCCGACTTCGCGCCCGCAGGCCCGAACTGGCGGCTGCTCTTCGGGAGCGCCGGCGAGCCCGCGCACCGGGAGCCGCGGCCGGCCGGCGAGGTCGTCGGCTACGGCGCGCTGTTCGCCCTCCACGCCTGGACGAGCATCGCGCGCGGCCGCCTCTGGCAGGCCGAGCACTGGGTCACGCGCGCACGGGACGAGGCACTGGCGCTCGCCGCGCGCAGATGCGGCCTCCGCGAGAACGAGTACCGCGGCGTCGACGACCTGCCGCCGGACGTGCTGAGCCGCGCGGCGACGCGCGTGGGCGGGCTCGAACCCGCCGAGCTGCGCCGCGCGCTCCGGGCGGTGATCGAGCTCCTCCTCGCCGAGGGCGGCGCCGACGCGGCGCACGTCGCGGAACGGCTTCGCGAGCTCCTCGCGCGGCCGTCGACTGTTTAGAGTCGCATCCGTGGACCTGCGGGACACACCGGAGGAGGCGGCGTTCCGCAGGGAGCTTCGCGAGTGGATCGCGGCGAACCTCACCGACGAGATCCGGCACGGCCGCTTCGACGACGCGGGCCGCGCGTGGAGCCGGAGCCTCTACGAGGCGGGGTACGCGGGCCTGACGTGGCCGAAGGAGTACGGCGGCGCGGGTGCGCCGTACAGCCACCAGGCGATCTTCCTCGAGGAGATGGCGCGCGCGGAGGCGCCGTCGCACCTCGGCGTGATCGGCCTCGGGATGGCCGGACCCACGATCATCGCCCACGGCACCGAGGAGCAGAAGCGCCGCCACCTCGAGAAGATCCTCTCGGCCGAGGAGATCTGGTGCCAGGGGTTCTCGGAGCCTGATGCCGGCTCCGACCTCTCCGCCGTCCGCACCTCGGCGCGGCTCGACGGCGACCGGTTCGTCGTCAACGGCCAGAAGGTCTGGTCGTCGTTCGCGCACATCGCCGACTGGTGCATCCTCGTCACGCGCAGCGACGCGGAGAGCGAGCGTCACGCCGGGCTCACGTACCTGATGGTCGACATGCGCGCGCCGGGCGTCGAGGTCCGCCCGCTGCGCCAGATCACCGGCGAGGCGGAGTTCAACGAGATCTTCTTCGACGACGTAGAGGTGCCCGCCGAGAACGTGCTCGGCGAGGTCGGCGGCGGCTGGCAGGTCGCGATGACGACCCTGCTGCACGAGCGCGGCACCCTCGGCTTCGCGCTCACGGCGGCGCTCGAGTCGCAGGTGCAGAAGCTCGTGGCGCTCGCGCGCGAGCGCGGTGCGACGCCGGTGCAGCGCGATGCGATCGCGCGCGAGTGGATCGGGCTCCAGGCCGTCCGCTACACGAACTACCGGTCGCTGACGACCTTGATGAAGACGGGCATCCCCGGCCCCGAGGGCTCCGGCTCGAAGCTGTGGTGGTCGGAGGCGAACCAGCGCGTGACGAAGCTCGCGCTGGAACTGCTCGGACCCGAGGCGCAGCTGGCGGGGCCGGACGCCGCCTGGGGCGGCTACTGGCAGCACCAGCAGCTCCGGAGCCGCGGCAACACGATCGAGGCGGGGACGTCCGAGATCCTGCGGAACATCATCGCCGAGCGTGTGCTCGGGCTCCCGAGGTCGCGATGAAGGCGGCGCGCTAGTGGAGTTCGCGTTCACGCAGGAGCAGGAGGAGCTGCGCCGGGAGGCGCGGGCGTTCCTCGACGCGAACCCGCAGGCGCCGCTCGACGAGCTGCGCGGGCTCGGCTGGCTCGGCGTCTCGGTGCCCGAGGAGCGCGGCGGCGGCGGCCTCTCGTTCCTCGACGAGGCGATCCTCTTCGAGGAGGCGGGGCGCGCCCTCTACGGCGGGCCGTTCCTGACGACCGCCGTCGTCCTCCCGGCGCTGCCGGCGGTGGACGAGCATGCATGGTCGGTCGAGCTCGACGGGCTGGTGCCGCACCTCGACGCCGTCGAGTACGTCCTGCGCGAGTCGATGGAGGCGACTGCCGCCACCGGCGAGACGCTGCCGACGACCGACGAGACGCGGTCGCTCGGCCGCCTCGCGGCCACGACCGGAGACCCCGTCCCGGGCGACTTCGGGCCGGTGCGGCTGCGGCTGCTCGCGGCGCTCGCGCTCGAGGCGGTCGGCATCGCCGACCGCGTGCTCGAGCTCGCGGTCGAGTACGCCTCGGGCCGCCGCCAGTTCGGCCGCGTGATCGGCACCTACCAGGCCGTCTCGCACCCGCTCGCCGACACGTACGTCGAGACCGAGCTCGCCCGCTCGCTCGCCTACTGGGCGGCATGGTGCGTCGCCGAGGCCGACGAGCGAGCGCCGGTCGCGGTCGCGTCCGCGAAGTCGTTCTGCGCGGAGACCGCGGTTGCCGCCTGCGAGCGCTCGATCCAGGTGCACGGCGGCATCGGCTTCACGTGGGAGCACGTCCTGCACCGCTACTACAAGCGCGCCCAGTGGATCGACGCGTTCGGCGGCCACGCCGCCTCCCACCGCGCGACCGTCGCCGCCGCGCTACTCGACTGAGGAGGGTCGTGCCGGTTCCGAAGGACGAGGTGCTCGAGCTGATGCGGAGGGAGGTCGACCCGGCCGAGGTCGCCGAGATCCGGGAGCTCTGGAAGGCGCACTCGAAGGCGGAGGACGCGCGCTCACTGGACGGGCTGCTCGCCACGCTGACGCCCGACTGCGTCTACACCGTGTACCCGGACGACGTCTCCTGGCACGGGCACGAGGGCGCCGCGCGCTTCTACACGGAGCTGCTCACCGCCTTTCCGGACGTCGTCTTCGAGCTGCAGAACATCGTGATCGGCCCGCAGGGGGTCGTCGAGGAGGCGGTCGTCACCGGGACGCATCGCGCGAAGTGGCTCGACCAGGAGCCGACCGGGGAGCGGCTCACCTGGCGGAACGCGATCTTCTTCCCCTGGGACCGCGAGGCGCGCCTCTTCAAGGGGGAGCGCGTCTACACCGACATGCCGAGGAGGCTTGCGTCATGAGCTACGCGTTCTCGTCGCTCGACGAGCTGGGCGACAACTACGGGTTCCGGAAGGTGCGGCAGGCGCTCGGCGTCAGCGCCTTCGGCGTCAACTTCGTCGTCTACCCGCCGAACCAGCGCGGGCCGGAGCACTACCACGACGTCCAGGACGAGCTCTACTTCGTCCACAGCGGGACGGCGCGCGTCGAGGTCGGCGACGAGGAGCGCGTCGTCGGGGCCGGCGGGATCTTCCACGTCGAGTCGACCACGCCGCGGCGGATCTCGAACGCCGGCGACGACGACCTCGTGCTCCTCGTGGTCGGCGGCAAGAACGGCTACGTCGAGCGCGACGGCCACGTCACGAGCGACGACGAGCTTCGGATCAGGCAGGGACTCGGGAAGGGAGGTGCGTGATGTTGCAGGGCATGACGATGGACTACCAGCTCAACGTCGGCGCGATCGTCCGGCGGGCGGAGCAGCTCTTCGGCCACAAGGAGATCGTCACCCGGAACACGGACAAGAGCTTCCACCGCTACACCTACGCCGACTTCGTCCCCCGCTCGCGGCGGCTCGCCGCCGCGCTGCGCAAGCTCGGGCTCGAGGACGGCGACCGCGTCGGGACCTTCGCGTGGAACCACTACCGCCACCTCGAGGCGTACCTCGGGCTCCCGGCGGGAGGGCTCGTGATCCACACGCTGAACCTGCGCCTCCACCCCGACGACCTCACCTACATCGCGCAGCACGGCGGCGACCGTGCGCTGATCGTCGACAAGACGCTGTGGCCGCTCGCGGAGAAGTTCGTCGAGCGCGTCGGCTTCGAGCACGTGATCGTGATCGCGGACGACGGCGAGGTCCCGGACGGCACGATCGAGTACGAGTCGCTGCTCGCGTCCGTCGACGACGCCGACCTGGTCGAGCGCGACGTCGACGAGAGGGCCGCAGCCGCCATGTGCTACACGAGCGGCACGACCGGCCAGCCGAAGGGCGTCGTCTACTCGCACCGCGCGATCGCCGTCCACACGATCGTCGCGTGCATGGGCGGGGCGCTCGGCGTCACGGAGGCGGACGTCGTGCTCCCCGTCGTGCCGATGTTCCACGCGAACGCGTGGGGCTTCCCGTTCCAGTGCACGCTCGCGGGCGCGACGCAGGTCTTCCCCGGGCCGCACCTCGACCCGCAGAGCCTGCTCGAGGCGTTCGAGCAGGAGAAGGTGACGATCACGGCCGGCGTCCCCACGATCTGGATGGGGATCCTCCAGATGCTGAACGCCGAGCCGGGGAAGTACGACCTCTCGTCGCTCCGCTGCATGGTCGTCGGCGGCTCCGCCGCGCCCCGCGCGATGATCGAGGGCTTCGAGGAGCGCCACGGCCTCAAGGTGCTGCACGCGTGGGGGATGACCGAGATGGCGCCGCTCGGATCCGTCTCGGAGCTCTCCTCCGACCTGCTGCAGCTGCCGAAGGACGAGCAGTACGCGTACCGCGCGAAGCAGGGGTTCCCGGCGCCGTTCGTCGAGATCCGCGCGATGGGCGAGAACGGCGCGGTGCCGTGGGACGGGAAGACGATGGGCGAGCTCGAGGTGCGCGGGCCGTGGATCGCGTCCGGCTACTACGCGGACGACTCGCAGGCGTACCGGTGGTCGGAGGACGGGTGGTTCGCGACCGGCGACATCGTCACGATCGAGCCCAACGGCTACATCGAGATCCAGGATCGCGCCAAGGACCTCGTCAAGTCCGGCGGCGAGTGGATCTCGACCGTGGCGCTCGAGAACGCGCTGATGGGCCACCCGGCGATCGCCGAAGCCGCCGTGATCGCGGTGCCGCACGAGAAGTGGGACGAGCGGCCGCTCGCGGTGTGCGTGCTCCGCGAGGGGCAGTCGGCGACGCCCGACGAGCTGCGCGACTTCCTCGCCCCCCACTTCGCGAAGTGGTGGCTGCCGGACGGCTTCGAGTTCGTCGACGAGATCCCGAAGACGGCGGTCGGAAAGTTCCGCAAGACGGCGCTGCGGGAGCAGTTCGCGAAGTCACCGGCGCCTGCGGCGTGAGGATCGTCGGCAGGACGTTCGTCGTCACGGGTGGCCGCTCCGGGCTCGGAGCGGCCACCGCGGCGATGCTGGAACGCGAGGGCGCGACGGTCGTCGTCGCGGACCTGCCCGAGACGGATGTCACGGACGAGGAGGCGGTGCGGGCGCTGATCGAGCCGCTCGACGCGCTCCACGGCGCCGTCAACTGCGCCGGGATCGGCGGCGGCGCGCGCGTGATCGGGTTCCCGCTCGAGCGCTTCCGCCGCATCGTGGAGGTGAACCTGATCGGGACCTTCGTCGTGCTGTCGCAGGCGGCGGCGAAGATGGCCGAGAACGAGCCCGACGAGGAGGGGACGCGCGGCGTGATCGTGAACACGGCGTCGAACGCCGCGTTCGACGGCCAGATCGGCCAGGCCGCCTACAGCGCGTCGAAGGCGGGAGTCGCCGGGATGACGCTTCCGGTCGCGCGCGACCTCGCCTCGAAGGGGATCCGCGTCTGCACGATCGCGCCGGGGCCGTCGGACACGCCGATGCTGGGGCCGATGCGCGACGACATCCGCGAGAGCCTCGTCTCGCAGATCCCCTTCCCGAAGCGGCTGGGGCGCGCGGAGGACTTCGCCGCCCTCGTCAAGCACATCGTCGAGAACGACTACCTGAACGGCGAGACCATCCGCCTCGACGGGGCGCTGCGGATGGCGCCGAGGTGACCGAGACAGGAGGCACATGGGCGATTTCGTGAAGGTCGAGAGGGACGGGGCGGTCGGCGTGATCACGCTCGACCACCCACCGGTGAACGCACTGTCGGCGCAGCTCCTGCAGGAGCTCGAGGCGGAGTACGACGCGCTCGACCGGTCGGACGAGACGGGGGCGATCGTGATCCGCGGCGCCGGCGAGAAGGCATTCGTCGCCGGCGCGGACATCTCCGAGTTCCCCGCGCTGCGCGAGGCGGCGGCCGAGGCTGCCGAGCAGGGCTCGGCCCGCGGCATCCAGAAGCTCGCGTTCCGGATGGACGCCGGCCGCACCGCCACGATCGCGCAGATCCACGGCTACTGCCTCGGCGGCGGCCTCGAGCTCGCGATGGCGTGCGACCTCCGGGTCGCGGCGGAGGACGCGCAGCTCGGGCAGCCGGAGATCAAGCTCGGCCTGATCCCGGGCGGCGGCGGCACGCAGCGTCTCCCCCGGCTCGTCGGCCACGGCCGCGCACTCCTGCTCAACCTGACCGGAGATCCGATCTCCGGCCGGCAGGCGTACGAGTGGGGGCTCGTCGAGAAGGTCGTGCCGCGGGCGGAGCTCGAGGCGGCGACGCTCGAGCTCGCGACGACGCTCTCGCAGCGCTCGCCGCACGCGACGGCGGTGATCAAGGAGCTCGCGGCCGCCACGCGCGACCTGCCGCTCGCCGACGGGATGCGACGCGAGGCGCAGGCGTTCATGCGCTGCCTCGCGAGCGAGGACGGCGCCGAGGGCGTCGCCGCCTTCCTCGAGAAGCGCCAGCCGCAGTTCACCGGCCGCTAGAGCGGTGCGCGCCGCCGTCCTCCACGAGTTCGGAGGCGCGCTCGCGCTCGAGGACGTCCCGGAGCCGCAGGCGGGGGACGGGCAGGCGATCGTCGACGTGCGCGCCGCGGGGATCAACTTCGCCGACGTGCTCGTCCGGCAGGGCCGGTACCCGCAGCCGCCCCCGCTCCCGACGATCCTCGGCAACGAGGTCGCCGGGGAGATCGGGGGCAGACGGGTCCTCGCGTTCGTGCGCCAGTCGGGCGGCGGGTACGCCGAGCGCGTCGCCGTCGACGACACCTGGGTTTTCGACCTGCCGCGCGGTGCCACGTTCGCCGAGGGCGCGTCGTTCCTGACGACGTTCCTGACGGCCTTCGTCCCGCTCACGCGCCAGGCGCGGGTCGGGCCGGGGTCGCACGTGCTCGTCACCGCCGCGGCCGGCGGCGTCGGCACGGCCGCGCTCCAGCTCGCGGTCTTCATGGGCGCGCGCGTGACAGCCGCCGCAGGATCCGAGGAGAAGCGGGCGCTCGCGCTCGAGCTCGGCGCCGCGGTGGCGATCCCGTACGAGGAGATCGCGGCGCTCCGCGACGTGGACGTCGCTCTCGACCCCGTCGGCGGCCCCGTCTTCTCCGCCTGTCTCGGCGCGCTGAAGCCGCTCGGCGTGGCGATCGGCATCGGCTTCGCGGGCGGCCCGTGGGAGCCTCTCGACCCCGCGCGCCTCGTCGGCCGCAACACGGGTGCACTCGGCTTCTATCTCGGGCGGCTGATGTCGTTCGAGCCGGAGCTCGTCCGCAGCGACGCGGTCGAGCTGCTCGAGCTCTGGAAGCGCGGGCTCGTCCGGCCGCACGTCGGCGCGACCTTCGCGCTCGACGAGGTGAACGAGGCGCACGACCTCGTCGCGTCGCGGCGCTCGGTCGGGAAGGTCGTCCTTGTTCCCTGAGACGGCGGTCGTGACGGGCTCGCGCGGCGGCATCGGCTCGGCGCTCGTGGCGCGGCTCGAGTCGGAGGGCGCGCAGGTGCGCGGCCTCGACCTCGTCGACGGCTTCGACGTGTCCGATCCGGACGCGTGGACGGCGATCGAGCCGGCCGACCTGGTCGCGCTGAACGCGGGGGTCCTCGCGCTCGGCGACGGCTCGATCGAGGACTACCGGCGGGTCCTCGCGGTGAACGTGGACGGCGTCGTCTTCGGCGTGCAGTCGCTCGCGCCGCGGATGCGGCCGGGCAGCGCCTTCGTCGTGACGTCGTCGCTCGCAGGGCTGATCCCGATGCCGAGCGACCCGCTCTACTCACTGACGAAGCACGCCGTGCTCGGATTCGCACGCTCGGTGGCGCCGGAGCTCGCGGAGCGCGGGATCCGGATCAACGCCGTCTGCCCCGGCATCGTGCGGACGCCGATGTCCGCACCGGTGCAGGACCGGCTCAGCGCGGACGGGTTCCCGCTGCTCGAGCCCGAGGACGTCGCGGAGGCGATCCTCGCGGCGGCGCGCGCCGACGAGACGGGGCAGGCGTGGGTCTGCCAGCCGGGCCGCGAGCCCCTCCTCTTCCGGTTCCCGAACGTGCCAGGCCCGCGCGTGGCGGGCGCGGAGGGGAAGGTGCCGGCGCTGTGAGGCTCGGTCTACAGCTCGGGTACGACGACCCGGTCGGGGCGGTCGCGCTCGGGCAGGAGGCCGACCGCCTCGGGTTCCACTCCGTGTGGACGTCCGAGGCGTGGGGCGCGGACGCGGTCACCGTCGCGTCGTGGATCGCCGCCACGACCGAGCGGATCGGGATCGGCACGGCGATCATGCAGATGCCGGCGCGGACGCCCGCTGCGACCGCGATGACCGTCGCGTCGCTCGACCACCTCTCGGGCGGGCGCGTCCTCCTCGGCCTCGGCACGTCCGGACCACAGGTCGTCGAGGGCTGGCACGGCGTCGCCTGGGGAAAGCCGCTGCGGCGCACGCGCGAGTACGTCGAAATCGTCCGCACCGCCCTCGCACGGCAGAGCCTCGAGCACCACGGCGAGCACTACGACATCCCCTACAGCGGCGCCGACGCGACCGGCCTCGGGAAGCCGCTGAAGCTCATCCTGCGGCCGCTGCGGCGCGACGTCCCGATCTACCTCGCCGCGCTCGGCCCGAAGAACGTCGCTCTCGCCGCCGAGATCGCCGAGGGCTGGCTGCCGATCTTCCTCTCCCCCGAGCGGATGGCGGCGGTGCACGGGCCGTCGCTCGCGGATGCGCGCGAGGGGTTCGACGTCGCGCCGCTCGTCCTCACCGTGCTGAGCGACGACGTCCAGGCGGGGCGCGACTTCCTGAAGCCGGTGCTCGCGCTCTACGTCGGTGGGATGGGCGCGCGCGAGCAGAACTTCTACAACCGGCTCGCGTGCCGGTACGGCTACGAGGACGCGGCGCGGAAGATCCAGGATCTCTACCTCGACGGGCACAAGCGCGACGCGGCGGCCGCCGTCCCGGACGCGCTCGTCGACGAGGTCACGCTCGTCGGGCCGAAGGAGCGGATCGCCGAGAGGCTCGACGCGTGGCGCGAATGCGGAGCGACGACCTTGATCGCGCAGGCGCGCCAGCCGGAGGCGCTGCGCGCGCTCGCGGAGCTCCTCCTGTGAGGGAAGCGCTCGCGCAGGCTCTGGGAGAGCCGGTCGAGCGGGCGGTGCTGCTCGCCGGCGGCGCGTCCAAGGAGGCGTGGGCGGTCGACGCCGGCGGCCGCGAGCTGCTCGTCCGGCGCGCGGCAGGGGGCGTGATCCATCGTGGCACCCTCACGCTCGAGCGGGAGTTCGAGGTGCTGCGGGCGGCGCACGAGGCAGGGGTGAAGGTGCCGGAGCCGATCGCGTACCTCGGCGAGGTCGACGGGCGCGAGGCGTTCGTGATGGCGCGCGTGCGCGGCGAGACGATCGGCCGGCGGATCGTGAAGGCGCCGCCCCCGGGGCTCGACGTGCAGCTCGCCGACGAGCTCGCGAAGATCCACGCGGTCCCGCCGGCACGGCTCCCGTTCCTGCACGAGGTGGATCCGGTCGCGCGGTTCTACGAGGAGCTCGACTCGGTCGGCGAGCCACACCCCGCGATCGAGCTCGGCCTGCACTGGGTGAAGGAGCGGCTTCCGCGCCACCGCGAGCCGGTCGTCCTGCACGGCGACTGGCGCATCGGCAACGTCGCCGTCGACGCGGACGGGCTCGTCGCGGTCCTCGACTGGGAGTTCGCGCATCTCGGCGATCCCGCCGAGGACCTCTGCTGGCCGCTCGTCCGCGCGTGGCGCTTCGGCGTCGACGACCGCCGCCTCGGCGGCATCGGCGCCGCCGAGCCGTACCTCGCGCGCTACGCGGAGTCGACGGGCGTCGAGGTCTCTGCGGAGGAAGCGGTCGTGTGGGAGGTCTTCGGGAACGTCAAGTGGGCGATCGGCTGCCTGACGCAGTCGCGGCGCCACCTGAACGGGCAGGAGCGCTCGGTCGAGCTCGCGGTGCTCGGGCGCCTCGCCGCGGAGATGGAGTACGAGCTGCTCGACCTGATCGAGCGCGCGGCGTGAGCGACACGTTCGACCGGCCGACGCTCCAGGAGCTGTGCGAGGCGGTACGGGAGTTCCTCGAGCGCGAGATCCTGCCCGTCGTCGAGGACCACAGGCTGCGCTTCCGGACGCTCGTCGCGATCAACGGCCTCGGGATCGCGGAGCGCGAGCTGTGGGCGACCGCACTCGAGCGCGACGAGGCGGAGGCGCGCGAGCTGGCGGAGCGGATCCGCGCCGGCGACGTCCCGGAAGACGCCGTCGCGCTCCTGAAGGAGCACGTCGCGCGCAAGCTGCGGGTCTCGAACCCGCGCCAGCTCGCCAAGTACGAAGGCGACTAGAGCCGCACGCGGACGGTGTGGTGGCCCGTTGCGCCGTTCGGCGCGACGTCCGTCCGCTCGGCCGGCTGCGTGTCGCCTGCACCGTCCGTCGCCCGTACCGCGACCTCGTATTCGCGGCCCTGCTGCCCCTCCCACGGGAGGAACCACTGCCGCCAGCTGTCCGGTCCGATCGACGCGGCCAGCGTCGCCGTCCGCCACGGCCCGTCGTCGAAGCGCACCTCGACGCGCTCGATCCCGCGCGTCGGCGCCCACGCGACTCCGGCGACGACGTCGTCGCGGACGACGTCGATCCGCGACTGCGTCTTCACCGGCGCCTCCTTCGCCCAGCCGCGCGGGATCCAGTAGCCGTCGACGTCCTCGAGGCGGGTCAGCTCGATCGCGCTCAGCCACTTCACGGCCGATACGTAGCCGTAGAGGCCGGGGACGACGATCCGCGCGGGGAAGCCGTGATCCACCGGCAGCGGCTCGCCGTTCATCGCGATCGCGACGAGCGCGTCGCGGCCGTCCAGCGCGACCTCGGTCGGGAAGCCGGCGGTGAAGCCGTCGACGGAGCGGCCGAGCACCTGCGTCCCCTCCGGGCGGACGCGTGCGCGCTCGAGGAGGTCGCGGAGTGGGACACCCTGCCAGCGCGCGTTCCCAACGAGGCTCCCGCCGACCTCGTTCGAGACGCACGAGAGGGTGATGTCGGCTTCGACGTGCGGCATCGCGAGCAGCTCGGCGTACGTGAGCGTGAACGGCTCCTCCACGAGCCCCTTCACGCGGAGCTTCCACTGCGCGGGGTCGACCTGCGGGACGAGGAGCGCGGTGTCGATGCGGTAGAAGCGCTCGTTCGGCATGTAGAGCGGCGTGATCCCGGGGATGCGCAGCGCTGCGCCTGCCGGCGGTGCGGGAGCCGGTCGAGCCGGCTTCGGCAAGCCGACGGCCTGCCGGATGCGCTCCACCTTGCCGCGGGCGGCGACGAGGCGGCCGCCGACCGTGGCCGCCCCTGCGAGGACGACGGCGCCGGCCGCGGCGCCGAGGAAACGCCGGCGATCGGCGACGCCGCCGGCGGTGGGGTCGCGGCCGGTTTCCGCGTGGGTGACGCTGCGCGTCGGCCACAGCAGCAGCGCCCACAGCGTTGCGATTCCGGCGGCGCCGCCTGCGAGACCCGCGGCGATGGGCGCTCCCGCTCCGACCTGGGGGTCGGCGAGCGACGCCGCGACGGCGAGCGCGGTCATCGCGGCCAGGAGCGCTGCGCCCAGGCGGAAGCGCCGCCGCCCGAGCAGCCCGACGGCGACCCCGAGGAGCGCGGAGACGAGCAGGATGTTCGCGATCAGGAACGGCTTGTCGTTCGTGCCGAGCGCCGAGATCACCGCCCGTTCGACTGCTCCGGGGACGTTGTCGATGACGACGTCGCCGAGCGCGACGACGAGCGACCGGCCGTCGGATGCGACGCCGGTGACGAGCTCCGCAACGCCGAGCGTCACTGCGGCGGCGAGAACGCCGGCGGCACCGGCGCGGACTGAGGCGGGGCTCGGCATGGGAACGAGAGTAGAGCCTGAGGATCGTGTCCCGTGTTACGAAACGAGGTAGCGGAGCACCTCGATCTCGTCCGCGTCGGCGCCGAGGTACGCGCCCCGGATCACCGCCCACTCCCGCATGCGCCGCTCGTCGAGGCCGGCCGCCGCGAAGGCCGCGAGGCGGTGCTCGGTCACGTCCGCGCGCATCCGGTACGGCAGCGGGTTCCAGAGGTAGGACGCGACGTCGAACTCCGGCTCGCCGAGCATCGGCTTCGGGTCGATCGCGAGCCAGCCCCGGTCCGAGAGCAGGACGTTGTGGTGGTGGAAGTCCCCGTGGACGAGCGTGTCGCCCCGCTTCGGCAGCCGCGCGTAGAGCGCGCGCGCGAGCGGCGCGAGCGGATGCTCGGCCGCGTCCGCGAGCCACCGCGGCACGTGGTCGTGGATCGACCGGAACGGCGCCCGGGCCGGCCGCCACAGCCGCGCCCCCAGCTCGACCGCGACCGCTGTCGCCTCGTCCTCAGCGAGCGTCGAGAGGTCGTCGCCCGGTCGCGCCCGCTCGAGCAGCAGCGCGCGCCGGCTGCGGTCGTGCCGGAGCAACCGCACCGCGCCGTCGCCGTTCCAGAGCCCGAGCGCGTCCGCCTCCTCGTCTGCCTCGTCGTCGTCCGGCGGCACGACCTTCAGCACCGCACGGGCCCCCGCCGCCGCGACGTACGAGTACCGCGCCAGCGCGGCCCGCTCGCCGAGCTCGACCCCCCACTCCGCGGCGACCTCCACCGCGACCGCGCGGAGCGGCCGCAGGTCGGGCTGCGGCACTAGCGCAGCCGCTCGACGAGCATGGCCATGCCCTGCCCGCCGCCGACGCACATCGTCTCGAGACCGATCGTCCCGTCGACGGCGTCGAGGTCGTTCAACAGCGTGCACATGATCCGCGCGCCGGTCATGCCGTAGGGGTGGCCGAGCGCGATCGCGCCGCCGTGGGGATTCAGCTTCTCGCCGAAGGGGTCGACGCCGAGCGCTTCGCACACCGGCAGCACCTGCGCGGCGAACGCCTCGTTCAGCTCCATCACGTCCACGCCGTCGATCGTCATGCCCGCGCGCGCGAGCACCTGCCGCACGGCGTCGATCGGGCCGACGCCCATGATCTCGGGATCGAGCCCCGACACGGACGAGGCGATGATCCGCGCGCGCGGCTGCACACCCAGTTCGCGCGCCTTCGTGTCGGACATCACGACGACAGCGGCGGCGCCGTCGTTCAGCGGGCACGAGTTCCCGGCCGTCACGCGGCCGTCGTCCCTGAACGCGGGCGGCAGCTCGGCGAGCTTCTCGAGCGTCGAGCTCGGCCTCGGCCCGTCGTCGTGCTCGACCACCGTCCCGTCGGCGCGGGTGTAGGGCGTGATCTCGCGCGCGAAGTGCCCTGACTGCTGCGCCGCAACGGCGCGCTCCTGCGAGCGCTGCGCGAAGCGGTCCATGTCCTCCCGCGAGACGCCGTAGCGGTCGGCCACGTTCTCCGCGGTCATCCCCATCGGGATGTAGACGTCCGCGACCGCGCCGTCGCCGTGGAGGCGCGGGTGGAGCTCGTCGGCGTCCTTCGGGTAGCCGTTCACCTGCGAGATCGACTCCACGCCGGCCGCCACGAAGACGTCGCCCTCCCCCGCGCGGATCGCGTGGAAGGCCATCCGCTGCGTCTGGAGCGACGAGGCGCAGAAGCGGTTGACGGTGGTGCCCGGGACCGACTCGGGCAGCCCCGCGAGCAGCGCCGCACGGCGCGCCAGGTTCATCCCCTGCTTCCCCTCCGGGAACCCGCAGCCGACGATCACGTCCTCCACGTCGTCCGGAGCGAGGCCCTCGACCTGCGCGACCGCCTCGCGGATCGCGAACGCGACGAGGTCGTCGGGGCGCTCGCCGACGAGCGATCCCTTCGCGGCACGCCCGATCGGCGTGCGGACGGCGCTGGCGATGACGGCTTCTGGCATCGGCTCCTCCTCAGGAAAAGGCTGCTTCACCCGTGAGCGCACGCCCCACGATCAGCTGCTGGATCTGGCTCGTGCCCTCGTACAGGGTCGTGACGCGCGCGTCGCGGAGGTACTTCGCGACGGGGTAGTCGTCGACGTAACCGTAGCCGCCGAGGACCTGCACGGCCGCGTTCGCCGCCCGCACCGCCGCCTCGCTCGCGTACCACTTCGCGAGCGACGCCTCGGTCGTGTACGGCCGCCCCGCATCGGCGAGCGCAGCCGCACGCCACGTTAGGAGCCGCGCGGCCTCCGTCTCCGCGTGCATCTCGGCGAGGAGCCCTTGCAGGAGCTGGAACCGCGCGATCGGCCGGCCGAACGCCTCCCGCTCCCGCGCGTACGCGACCGAGGCGTCGAGGCACGCCTGTGCGATCCCCACGCATCCTGCGGCGAGCGAGATGCGGCCGTTGTCGAGCGCCGACATCGCGACCTTGAACCCCGCTCCCTCGTCCCCGAGCCGCGCCGAGTCCGGTACGCGCACGCCCTCGAGCGTCAGCTCCGCGGTGTCCTGCGCGCGCAGCCCGAGCTTCCCCTTCATCGGCCTGGCGACGAACCCGGCCGCTGCGGTCGGGACGAGGAACGCCGTGATCCCGCGCGCCCCCTCGCCGCCGCTCCGCGCGAAGACGATCGCGACCGACGCCCACGACCCGAGCGTGATGAACACCTTCGACCCCGTCAGCACCCACTCGTCCCCGTCGCGCTCGGCGCGCGTCGCGAGCGCCGCCGCGTCCGACCCGCACCCGGGCTCGGTCAGCGCGTAGCAGCCGAGCGCCTCACCCGCGGCGAGCGCCGGCAGCCACTCGGCCTGCTGCGCGGGAGTGCCCCAGCGAGCGACGGTCTTCCCGAAGAGACCGTTCGAGACGGAGACGATTCCGCGCACCGACGAATCGGCGCGGCCGAGCTCCTCGCAGAGCAGCGTGTAGGAGACGCTGTCGAGCCCGCCGCCGCCGAGCTCGTCCGGCAGTGACGCCGCGAGGAAGCCCGCCTCCGCGAGCTTCGGCACGAGCTCGCGCGGGAGCTCCTCCGCCTCGTCCCACGCACGCGCGTGCGGCACGAGCTCGCGGTCGCAGAACGACCTCGCCGTCGCGCGGATCAGCGCCTGCTCGTCCGTCAGCTCGAAGTCCACGCGCCAACCCTACGCCCCCAGTGAACGCGACGGGGCCGGCAGTGCCGGCCCCGTCGTGCGGTTCCTTTCCGAGCGGACTAGCCGCGCGGGCGCAGGTCGACCAGGCGGCCGGAGAGCCGCCACGTGCCGTTGTTGTAGACCTGCATCTGCTGCTGCGAGATCATGAAGCGGTCCGTCGCGGACGTCTTCAGACGCACGCTCGGGAGCAGGTACGGCGTCGTCTCGTCGAACGAGAGCATCGCCCGCATCAGCGACGCCCGCGTCGGATTGCGACCCGCCTTGTACAGGGCCCGGACGAACGTGTCCGCCTTCGCGAAGCCGTAGAAGTTCAGGCTGTCGTTCGGGTTGCCGTTCGGGTTGTACTTCGCCATCAGCGCCTTGTACTGCTTCACGATCCGGTCGTTCGCCCACTGCGGGTTGGCCGGGTCCTTCAGGTACGCCGCGCTGATCGAGCCGTTGACGGTGTCGGCGCTCGAGGAGCGGACGGCCGTCGTCATGAACGTGTCGGTCGCGGAGACCGAGTTCACGTAGATGTTCGGCTTCCAGCCGAGGGCCCGGATGATCGCGTACGTCTGGATCGTCGGCCGCGGCGTGACGAAGATCAGCAGCGTGTCGGCGCCCGATGCACGCAGCTTCACGAGCTGCGACTGCGGGCTCGGCTGCGTGACCTCGTACGCCTCCTCCGCGACGACCTGCCGCTGCACCTTCGCGCGGCCGAGCGCCGACTTGAAGCCGTAGACGTAGTCCTTCCCGTAGCTGTCGTTCTGGAAGAGGATCGCGATCTTCGCGTTCGGCCTGTTCCGCGAGACGTCGAGGCCGTAGAGCCGCCCCTCCGCGATGTAGTCGGGCTGCCACCCCATCGTCCACGGGTGACGCTTCGCGTCCTCCTTCGAGCTGAACTGCGTCGCGCCCGTCGAGACGAGCACGTGCGGGACCCGCGCCTCGTTGAGGTACGGGCGGATGGCCTCGTTCACCTCGGTCCCGAGGGAGCCGACGACGGCGAAGACCTTGTCCTCCTGGACGAGCTTCCGCGTCAGCTGCACGGAGTTCACCGGGTTGTAGCCGTCGTCGTAGAACTTGAAGACGATCTGCCGGCCGTACACGCCACGCTTCCCATCGGGACCGCGGCGCGAGTTGACGTACGAGAAATACGCCTTCATCCCCGCGGGGATCGGCGCATAGCTCGAAGCGGGTCCGGTGAGCGGGAACGTCCCGCCGATCACGATCGACTTGCTCGTGACCCCCGGAGTCGCTGCGGTCGCGTCCGCCTTGGCGAACGCGGCCGGAATCGCGAGGGCGAGCGCCCCGAGTACTGCGAGCCCGGCGAGAGAGACCCTACGCATTAAGCACTCCTTCTTGAACAGGAATTCAATGCCGCTGCGGTCGCGACACTACTCCCTTGCAAGAAGTAAGACAACGGGAACGCCGGGAAGTTAGGCCGCGAGCGCTGCGGGATCCGTGACCGGCGCGCGACACGCGAAGCGCTCGCAGACGTACGCAGCGGGCCGGCCGCCGACGAGGTCCTTCCCCTCGAGCAGCGGGATCCCCGCGGCGGGGCCGACGGCGACCACCGTCTCCGGCTGCCACGGTGCGAGAGCCGCCCGCGCGATCTCGGTCTCGACCCCGCCGACGAGCGCCAGCTCGCGGGGCGGGCTGAACCACAGCTCGAGCGCGCACAGCGCCCAGCCGAACGCGGACGGTGCCCGCTCGAGCGCCGGCTGCACGAGGCGGAAGACGCCGACGGCGTGTCGCTCGAGCTCGTCGTCGCCCCAGATCCGCGCGAGCCGGAGGAGGACGTGCGCCAGCATCGAGTTGCCCGAGGGGAGCGGGTGGTCGTCGAGCTCCTTCGTCCGCGCGACGAGCTGCTCCCCGTGCGCCGGGGAGAGGTAGAAGCCGCCGCGCTCCTCGTCGGCGAAGAGCTCGACGGCGAGCCGCGCGAGGCGGTAGGCCTCCTCGAGCCAGGGGAGCTCGCCGGTCGCGACGTGGAGCTCGAGCAGCCCGTGCGCGACGTTCGCGTAGTCGTCGAGGAAGCCGGTGCCGCTCGTGCGGCCGTCGCGGTAGCTCCGCAGCAGCCTGCCGTCGGCATCGGAGAGCGGCCCGAGCAGGAACGCGCCGATGCCGCGCGCGGCCTCGACCCAGTCCGGCCGCTCGAGCCGCCGCCCCGCCTCCGCGATCGCGGCGAGCGCGAGGCCGTTCCACGAGGCGATCGCCTTGTCGTCGCGGAGCGCCTTCGGGCGCGTCTCGCGGATCTCGAAGAGCCGCCGCTTGAGCTCCGGGTCGATCTCGCCGCGGATGATCGAGCGCCCGTGCTCGAACGGCTCGAGCAGCTCGGCCGGGACGCCCTCTTCCTCGGTCCACGTGAACGTGAGGCCCTCGACGCCGTCGGTATCGGCGTCCTGGGCGGAGGCGAGGCCGCCGTGGTCGAGCAGGAGCTCGCGCAGCACGTACTCGAGCGTCTCCGTGCAGACGTCGCGGTAGCGGTCCGTGCCGGTGACGAGCCACGCGTGGAGATACGCGGGCGCGAGCAGCGCGTTGTCGTACAGCATCTTCTCGAAGTGCGGCACGAGCCAGCGCTCGTCCACCGAGTAGCGGTGGAAGCCGCCGCCGAGGAGGTCGTACATGCCTCCGCGCGCCATCTCGTCGAGCGTGTGGGTCGCCATCTGGAGCGCGTCGTCGTCGCCGTGCTCGTGCGCGCGGCGGAGCAGGAGCTCGATCGTCGGCGCGTTCGGGAACTTCGGTGCGCGGCCCCAGCCGCCGAAGACGGGCTCGAAGCCCCTGCGGAGGTTGCGGACCGCGGCGGGCAGGAGCGACTCCGTCAGCGGATCGGTCGAAGGACGCAGCGTGCTCGAGTGGCGGACGGCCTCGACGAGCTGCGTCGCCGATCGCGTCACCTCGTCACGGCGGTTGCGCCACGCGTCGGCGAGCGCCTCGAGCACCTGCGCGAAGCTCGGGAGCCCGTGGCGCGGCTCCGGCGGGAAGTACGTGCCGCCGTAGAACGGCTCGCCGTCGGGCGTGAGGAAGACCGTCATCGGCCACCCGCCGTGGCCGGTCATGGTGACGACCGCCTCCATGTAGACGGCGTCGAGGTCGGGCCGCTCCTCCCGGTCGACCTTGACGTTCACGAAGTGCTCGTTCATGAGCGCCGCGGTCGCGTCGTCCTCGAACGACTCGTGCTCCATCACGTGGCACCAGTGGCAGGCGGAGTAGCCGATCGAGAGCAAAATCGGCTTGTCCTCGGCGCGGGCGCGCGCGAGCGCCTCGTCTCCCCACGGGTACCAGTCGACGGGGTTGTCCGCGTGCTGGAGGAGGTAGGGGCTCGTCTCGTGCGCGAGGCGGTTCACTGCAGAACCTCTCGTACACCCCGCAGCCGCGTACGAATCATGGCCTGGGCGCGGGAGGAGTCGAGCGTGCAATCGAGCGGCCGCGTCGGGGGCGCCTCCGCGCGCCGAACCGGTTGCGCCGCGACGAGCTCGGCGAGGTCGGCGCGCGAGACCGCATCCGCGCCGGCGACGTGCAGCGGCCCGGCGACGTCCAGCTCCGCGAGCTCGAGCAGCGCGGCCGCGAGGTCGCCCACCTGCACGGGACTCCGGATCTCGTTCGTGAAGAACGCCATCGCGGCGTCGCGCGCGGCCACCTCGTGCTTCGACGGAGCGGCACCTCGTCCGCCCACGATGAGCGAGGTGCGGACGAGAAGCGCGTCCGGGTGCGCGGCTGAGACGAGCCTCTCCGCCTCGACCTTCGAGCGGCCGTAGTCGGTGACGGGGCAGACGGGGTCGTCCTCCACGTACGGCGTGCCCTTGCGCCCGTCGAAGACCACGTCGGTCGAGAGGTGCACGAGGCGTGCGCCGACGGCCGCCGCCGCGCGCGCGACGTTCGCCGCTCCCCCGCAGGTGATCGCGTGGGCGTCGGCCCCGTCCTGCCGGTAGGCGGTGTGGATCACCACGTCGGGGCGCACCCGCGCGAGGAGCTCCGACACGGCGCGCTCGTCGCGGATCTCGACGCGCTCGGCCGACGCGTCCGGCCGCAGGCGCACGAGCTCGCGCCCGAGGTAGCCGCTCGCTCCCGTCACGTGGAGCCTCACCGCGCGAGGCTAGCCGCCGCGCGCACTACGCTCTGCCGCATGAGACGCGTCTTCCTGTGGCTACAGCTCGTCTTCGCGACGATCGTGATCGTCGGCGTCTGGCTCCAGGTCTACCTGATCGCGTCGTTCTTCTTCGGCGCGGACGGCGCGCTCGACGCGCACGAGACGGTCGGCTACACCGCCGTCCACTTCGCCGAGATCCTCGCCTTCCTCACGGGCATCGGCGCGTGGTGGCGGAACTGGGGGCGCGTCGGCCACTCGTTCGGGCTCGCGCTCGTCGGGACGGTGCAGATCTTCCTGACCGGTGCCGAGGAGTGGGTCGGCGGCCTGCACGGCCTGCTCGCGCTCGTCGTGCTCGTGATGGCGGTGACGCTCGCGAAGTGGGCGACCGAAGAGCTCGGCTTCAGGCGTGGGCGCGGCGGTGGCGGCGCAGATAGCGAAGCGCCTCGACCGCTGCCGTAACCGCGATCGCGATCCCGAACGCAAGCAGGAGCCCCTTCCACGGCTGCTCCTCGAACGAGCGGCCGCCGAAGTAGCCGAGCAGCACCGAGTACGACCCCCAGATCAGGCCTGCGAGGACGTCCCACTTGAGGAAGCGCCGCCACGGGAACGTCTCGACGAAGCCGGCGGTGAAGGTGGTCGCGGTGCGGCCGCCCGGGATGAACCGCGCGACGAGGATCAGGTAGCCGCCGCGCTCGTCGAGCATCCGCCGCGCCCAGTCGAGCCGCCGCTGCGCCTTCTCGCCCTTGAAGAAGCGGCGCTCCAGCCGCTCCCCGAGGAAGTGCCCGGCGCCGAACGAGATGTTGTCCCCGACGATCGCACCGGCCGCCGCCGCGAGGATGCAGAGCTCGACGCTGAGGCCGCCCGTGCCGGCCACGACGCCGGCCGTGATGGCGGTCGCCTCGCTCGGGACGGCCGGGAAGAACGCGTCGATCGCCGCGACCGCGAAGACGACGACGTAGCTCCAGTCGGAGCCCGAGACGGCCTCGACGAACGCGTGGAACATCGAGACATGCTCGCAGAGCCGCGATAGTTGGCGTATGACCTTTGCGCCGCTCGCCGGAGTCCGCGTCGTCGACCTCACGAGCTCGCTCGCCGGCCCGACCGCGACGGCGATCCTGGCGTCGATCGGCGCGGACGTCGTCAAGATCGAGCGGCCCGGGTGCGGCGACGAGGCGCGCGCGTGGGGGCCTCCGTTCTGGGAGGGCGGGAGCGTGATGTTCTTCGGCGCGAACCCGGGGAAGCGGTCGGTGGCCGTCGACCTGAAGGCGCCGGAGGGACGCGAGATCCTGCTGCGGCTCGTCGACCGCGCCGACGCGGTCGTCGCGAGCCTCCGCCCGGGAGCAGCCGACCGGCTCGGGATCGGCGCCGCGACGCTGCGCGCGCGGAACGGGCGGCTCGTGCACGCGACCGTCGGCGCGTTCGGCGCACGCGGGCCACTCGCAGGTGAGCCCGGGTACGACCCGTTGATGCAGGCCGCGGCGGGGATCATGAGCATCACGGGAGAACCCGAGCGCGCGCCGGTTCGCGTCGGCGCGTCGCTCGTCGACATCGGGACCGGCCTGTGGACCGCGCTCGCGGTCGTCTCGGCACTGTTCGAGGGTCGCGGCCGCACACTCGACCTGTCGCTCTACGAGACCGCCGTCGCGCTCGTCCCGTACCAGCTCGCCCACGTCCTCGCAGGCGGCGCTGCGCCGCGACGGTCGGGCACTGCGTTCCCGCTGATCGCGCCGTACCGCGTGTTCGCGACGAGCGACGGCGAGCTGATGCTCGCGGCGGCGAACGACCGGCTCTTCGCCGCCCTGTGCGACGCGCTCGAGCTTCCGGAGGTCGCGCGTGATCCGCGGTTCGCGACGAACCCGCTGCGCGTCGAGCACCGCGAGGCGCTCGACGCCGCGCTCGCGGCGCGACTGCGGACGTTTCGGACGGACGACGCGCTCGGCCGTCTGCGCGCTGCGGGCGTGCCCGTCTCGCCCGTCAACGACCTCGCGGCGGTGGCGGCCGACGAGCAGCTGCACGCGACGCAGATCCTGCAGGACGTCGCCGGCAGGCGCGTCGTCTCGCCGCCGCTGACCGTCGACGGCGAACGTGTGCGCTACCCGTCGGCGCCGCCGCTCCTCGGCGAGCACACGCGCGAGGTCCTCGCGGAGCTCGGCTACACCGGCGGCGAGATCGACGCGCTCGCGGCCGCCGGAGTCGTCGCGGCTCGCTGAGCCACGTTTGCGCCGGCGCGTCTGCGGCGAGGACGTACTCCATGGAAGCAGCGTCGGTACCGAGGTCGCATCGCCGCTTCCGCCCCACCTGGAAGGCGCCCGTCGCGCTCGCGCTCTACCTGACGGCGGCATGGGTCGCCGGGTCGCTCGTGGCCGGCGCCGGGACGCTCTCGCTGCCGTCGTTCGGGAACGGGCAGCAGGTCACGCAGGGGGCGATCGGCCCGAACCCGTCCGACCTGGCGCTGACGACGATCGCCACGCGCGCGTCGCGGAGCGTCGTCGAGGTCGGTGCCGCGAAGGGCTTCGTCGCTTGGACGGCCAACGGGCTCAGCCTCGTCCTCACCGCCCGCCCCGCGGGCGGGTGGCAGACGGGCGACGGCCGCAGCGTGACGGTGGCCGCCGCGGGGACCGAGTACGAGGGGACGCTCGTCCGCGCCGACCCGAAGACCGGCCTCGGGCTCGTCCGCGTGCGCGGCGACCTCGGCCGCCCCCTCTGGCAGCAGCGCGCCGCGACGGAGCTGTCGCCGGGCGACCGCGTCGCGATCGCCGCGCGCCCGGAGCCGCAGCTCTTCAGCGTCGCCGCCGCCCGCCACAACGCGATCTGGGGCGCACCCGCGGGCGCGGATCCCGGTCAGCCGGTACTCGCGGAGGACGGTCGCGTCGTCGGCGTCACCACCGGCGGCCGCGTCGTCCCGATCGGCCGCGCGTGCGGCCCGATCAGGCGCTGCTAGGAAAGCCGCCGGCGCGGTGGACGCGCCCCGGCAGCTCGCGCCCGAGCAGCTCCTCGAGCCAGCGCGCGACGCCGATCACGGCATCCAGGTCGGCTCCCGTCTCGACGCCTTCGCGGTCGAGCAGGTAGAGCACGTCCTCGGTGGCGACGTTGCCGGTCGCCTTCGGCGCGAAGGGACAGCCGCCGAGACCGCCGACCGATGCGTCGAGCACCGTCGCGCCCGCTTCGAGCGCTGCCCAGGCACACGCGACGCCGGTGTGCCGCGTGTCGTGGAAGTGCGCGCCCGCTGCGCCGGACCGCGCGACGAGCCGTTTCACCGCGCCCGGCGTCGCGACGCCGATCGTGTCGGCGAGCACCACCTCGGCGCTTCCGAAGCGCTGCGCCAGCTCCGCCACCGCCCCCTCGTCGACCTCGCCCTCGAACGGACAGCCGAACGAGCAGCTCACCGTGACGGTGACAGGACGGTCCGCGGCGGCGACGACCCGCTCGACGCGCGCTGTCGCCTCCGCGAGCGTCGCGTTGCCGTTCCGGAGGTTGAAGCTCTCCGTCGCCGCGAGCGTCACGTTCACGCGGTCGAGCGACGTGGCCGCGAACCGGTCGTAGCCGCGCTCGTTCAGCACGAGGCCGGAGAGCTCCGCCTCGACCTCCCCGGCCGCGGCGACCACCTCCTCCGCCCCCGCCATCTGCGGGACGCGCTCGGCGTTGACGAAGCTGACCGCCTCGACCCGCGGCAGCCCCGCCGCCGCGAGCCTGCGCACGAGCTCCGCGCGCACCGCCGGGGGCTGCGCCTCCGGCTCGTTCTGGAGCCCGTCCCGCGGCCCGACGTCGCAGAGCGTGACGCGCACCGCTACGCGGGGGGCGCCGGCCGGAGCCGCTCACGCGCCGCGTAGATCGCCAGACCGACCCCGATCGCGGCGATCGCCCAGAACTGCCACGAGAACCCGCCGGCGAGCAGCAACAGGAGGGCGAGGATCAGGTCGACGGCGGCGAAGACGAGCAGGATCGTCGACAGCCCCGCAGGGGCCGGCTTCGCCGCGGGGCGATCGTCGTCCACGCCGCGCAGCCTAGCCGTCTACTCGTACTGCAACGCCTCGAGCGGGTTCAGCCGCGCGGCGCGGCGTGCCGGGAAGATCGCCGCGATGATCCCGACCACGATCGTCAACAACGCGAAGACGACGATCTGGACGATCGGGAGCGAGAAGTCGATGAACTCGACGCGCGCGACGAGCAGCGCGCCGAGGACGATCCCGAGCACGATGCCTAGCGCGCCGCCGATCAGCGCCGTGATCACGCTCTCGTGCCGGATCATCCGCCGCACCTGCCGCCGCGTCATCCCGATCGCGCGGAGCATGCCGAGCTCGCGCGTCCGCTCGAAGACCGTGAGCACGAGCGTGTTCACGATCCCGAAGAGGCTGACGACGACCGACAGCGCGAGCAGCACGTAGAGGATGTTGAGGACGGACGAGAGGCCGCTGATCTGGTTGTCCACGAACTCGTCGCGCGTCTGCGCCTTCGCGTTCGGGAACGCCTCGAGCGCCGCGGCGAGCGCGGCCGTGTTCTCGTCGGTCGCGCCACCCCGCGTCTCGATGAACGAGTAGAGGTTCCGAGGCGAGTCGTAGTTCGCGTCGAACGTGTCGGCGGAGAACGTCACGGGGCCGAACGGCGAGCCACCCGTCGGGGGCTCGAAGATCGCGCGCACCTCGAGCTCGATCGTCTTCCCGGCCGGTGTCAGGAGCTCGATCGGCGAGCCGACGGCGAGACCGTGCTCCTCCGCGAAGCCGTCGTCGACGAACGCGCCACGCGGGCCGAGGTTCCCGAAGATCGCCTGCGACCCCTCGACCCACGTCAGCTCCATGACGCGGTCGATGTCGTCCGTGACGGCGGTGATGAACTCCGGCTCGCCGAAGACCTGCGCCTCGGCCGTGCGGACGCTGCCGACTGCCTCCACGCCCGGCACCTGCGCCGCCGCCTCGGCGGCCGCGACGGGGATCGGCGAGAAGTTGTTCTGCGCCGTGATCGCGTAATCGCCGCGAAAGAGCTCGTCCACCGACTCGGTGAAGGTCGACGTGATCCCCTTCGCGAGCACCGCGACGAGAGTCACGAGCGCGAGGCCGATCATCAGCGCGGCGGCCGTCGACGCCGTCCGCTGCGGGTTCCGGCGGGCGTTGTCCCGCGCGAGGCGCCCGGCTGCACCGCCGATCCGGGTGGCCGGCCAGCCGACGGCGTACGCCACCGGCCGCACGATGCGCTGCGCGAAGAGGGCGACGCCGACGAAGATCAGCAGCGCGCCGAGGCCCATCCACGCGAGAAGCTGCGTCGTGCCGAGGTCGTCGCCGAAGAGGCCGTAGGCGAGCGAGGCGAAGCCGAGCGCGATCGTGAGGACCGAGCCGACGGCGCGGAAGCGCGCGAAACGCGGTTCCGGGAGCGTCGCGCCCTCGCGCACCGCCGCGATCGGCGGCACGCGGGTCGCGCGGATCGCCGGCCGCAGGCTCGCGAGGAGCGTGACGACGATCCCGACGAGGAGCGAGACGACGACCGTCCGCGTCTCCAGCAGGAGCCCGCTGTTCGGGAGCGTGAAGCCGACGGCGTCGAAGATGCCGAAGAGGAGCTTCGCGAGGCCGAGCCCGGCGAAGAGGCCGACGACCGAGGCGAGGGTGCCGACGACGAGCGCCTCGAGCACGATCGAGCCGAGCACCTGCCGGCGGGAGCCACCGAGCGTGCGCACCGTCGCGAACTCGCGCGTCCGCTGCGCGATCGTGATCGCGAGCGAGTTCGCGATCACGAACGACCCGACGAAGAGTGCGATGCCCGCGAAGGCGAGCAGGAACCCGCGCAGGAAGGTGATGAACTCGTTCGTCTCGGTCGCGTCCTCCTGAGCCTGCTGCATGGCCGAGACGACGCGGGTGGTCTCGGGCAGCACCTCCTCGAGTTCTGCGATCAGCGCCTCGGGCTCGATGCCCGGTTCCGCCGCGACGGCGATCTCGTCGAGCTTGCCTTCCTTGTCGAAGAGGCGCTGCGCGGTCGGGAGGTCGAAGCCGGCGAGCGTCGCGCCGCCGATGCTGGCGCCGCTCGAGCCGAAGAGGACGATCCCGGAGATCGTGAGCTGCTCGACCGGCCCCTCGGCCTGGACGCCGATGCGGTCCCCGACCGCGTAGCCCTCGCTTTCGGCCGTCTTGCGGTCGATCACGACCTCGTCCGGCCCGGGCCACTCGCCCGAGACCAGCGTGAGCGGGTTGAACGGCGACTCGGCGTTCGCGATCGAGAAGCCGAAGTTCGGCGCGCCGCCGGAGACGATCGCCTCGCCCTCGCGGTCGATCAGCTGGGTCGTCTCGTGGTCGACGCTGCCTTCCGCCTGCGCGACGCCGTCCACTGCGCGCACCCGCTCGAGCAGGGCCTCGTCGAACGGTGGCGCGCTCGCGCCGCTGCCCTCGGTGATGTCGAAGGCGGAGCGCCCGGTCACGATCGCCGTGGCGCCCTCGCGGACGTCCGTGAAGATCGAGTTGAAGGCCTCGTCGATCGAGTCCGTGAGGACGTACGTGCCGCTGACCATCGCGACGCCGAGGACGATCGCGATCGCCGTCAGCGCCGTCCGCAGCTTGCGCGCCAGGAGCCCCTTGAGCGCGAAGCGGATCATGCGTGGGTGAGCTCGCTGATCGCGGCCAGGATGTCGCCCTGGCTCGAGCGCGGCAGGTCCTTCACGATCAGGCCGTCGGCGAGGAAGAGGACGCGGTCCGCGATCGCGGCTGCGCGCGCGTCGTGCGTCACCATCACCATCGTCTGCCCGTAGCTGTCGACGGAGTCGCGCATCAGCTCCAGGATCTCGGCGCTCGTCGTCGAGTCGAGGTTGCCGGTCGGCTCGTCGGCGAAGAGCACCGTCGGCTGCGACACGAGCGCGCGCGCGATCGCGACGCGCTGCTGCTGGCCGCCGGACAGCTCGGCCGGCCGGTGGTGCAGGCGGTCTGCGAGGCCGACCTTCGCGACGAGGTCTGCGAAGAACGCCTTGTCCGGCTTCTCGCCCGCGATCGACAGCGGCAGCGTGACGTTCTCCTCGGCGGTGAGCATCGGCAGGAGGTTGAAGAACTGGAAGACGAAGCCGATGTGGCGGCGGCGCAGCTTCGTGAGGTCGCTGTCCTTGAGCGTTGTGATGTCCGTCCCGGCGATGCTGACGGAGCCGGAGGTCGGCTTGTCGAGGCCCGCCAGGATGTGCATCAGCGTCGACTTCCCGGAGCCCGAGGGCCCCATCACGGCCGTCAGCTTCCCGCGCTCGATCTCGAGCGAGACGCCGCGCAGCGCGTCGACTGCGGTGTCTCCCGCGCCGTAGCGGCGGGTGACGCTCTCTGCGACGACGACGGCGCCGCCCGTGTTGCCGTTCTGCATCGGTCCTCCTTCGCGGGTCACGCGACGACCGTACCGGCGCGCGCGCGTCGGGCCGGTGCGGTTTCCCGCACCTTTCGTTCGTGTGGGCGGTTAGGCGAGGCCGACGCGGCGGCCGGCCTCCGCGAGGACGTCGCCGAGGGTGCCCGCGATCTCGTCGAACTCCGCCTGCCCCGCCACGAGCGGCGGCGAGATCTGCACCACCGGATCGCCGCGGTCGTCGGCACGGCAGATGAGGCCGCGCGAGAAGAGCTCGCCGGAGAGGAAGCCGCGCAGCAGGCTCTCCGACTCCTCGTCGGTGAACGTTTCCCGCGTCTCCTTGTCCTTCACGAGCTCGAGCGCGTAGAAGAACCCGGTGCCGCGGACGTCGCCGACGATCGGGAGGTCGAGCAGCTGCTCGAGCGTCGCACGGAAGCGGCCCTGGTTCTCCCACACGTGCTCGACGACGCGCTCGCGCTTCATGATCTCGATGTTCTTGAGCGCGATCGCCGCCATCACCGGGTGGCCGCCGAAGGTGATCCCGTGCATGAAGGTCGAGCGGTCGGCGAGGAACGGCTCGATCACCCGTTCGTGCGCGATCACGGCACCGATCGCGGCGTAGGCGGACGAGAGGCCCTTCGCGCAGGTGACGAGGTCCGGGCGGATGTCGTACGTCTCGGAGCCGAACCACTTGCCGGTGCGCCCGAAGCCGGTGATCACCTCGTCCGCGCAGAGGAGGATGCCGTAGCGGTCGCAGATCTCGCGGACCCCCTGGAAGTACCCGGCGGGCGGCGTGAACGAGCCGCCTGCGTTCTGGACGGGCTCGAAGATCACCATCGCGACCGTGTGCGGCCCGGCCGCCTCGATCGTCGCCTCGAGGTCGTCGAGCAGGAACGCCGTGAACTCCGCCTCCGTCTCCCCCTGGGGCCGGTGGTAGCGGTTCGTGTTCCGCACGTGCAGGACGTCCGGGACGAGCGGCTCGAACGGGTTCTTGAGCGCGGCGATCCCGTTGATCGAGAGCGCGCCCATCGTCGTCCCGTGGTAGGCGGTGCGGCGGGCGATCGCCTTCCAGCGGCGCTCGCCGCGCGCCGCGTGGTACTGGCGCGCGAGCTTCCACGCCGACTCGACGGCCTCGGAGCCGCCGGAGACGAAGAAGACACGGTTGAGGTCGCCCGGCGCGAGCGAAGCGACCTCCGCCGCCAGCTCGATCGCGCGGGGGTGGGCGTACGACCAGTTCGTGTAGAACGGCAGCTCCTTCATCTGCTCGTGCGCGGCGCGACCGATCTCGTCGCCGTACGAGTACCCGAGCTGCACCGCGAAGAGCCCCGCGAGCGCGTCGAGGTAGCGCTTGCCGTTCGCGTCCTCGAGGTAGCACCCCTCGCCGCGCACGATGATCGGCACGTCGACGTCGCGGTAGCCGCCCATCCGGGTGAAGTGCAGCCAGAGGTGGTCGCGGGCGAGCTGCTGGAGGTCGGGGGCGACGGGTGCGGTCGCGGTCATGTGACTCCTTTCGCGCGGCGGTTCTGGAGGAGGACGCTCGCGAGCATCAGCCCGGCGGCGAGGACGAAGATGAGCGTCCCGAGGACGTTCACCTGCGGCGGCACGCCCACGCGGGCCGCGCCGTACACGTAGAGCGGGAACGTCACGGTCGCCCCCGCGTTGAAGACGGTGATCACGAAGTCGTCGACGGAGAGCGCGAACGCGAGCAGCGCGCCCGCGGCGACCCCGGGCGCGATCAGCGGCAGCGTGACGCGCGTGAACGTCGTCCACTCGTTCGCACCGAGGTCCATCGCCGCCTCCTCGAGATGACGGTCGAAGCCGACGAGCCGCGCCCGGACGGTCACGACGACGAACGAGATGTTGAACATGATGTGGGCGAGCACGATCGTGCCGAAGCCGGTCGAGACGCCGAGGTTCAGGAAGAGCGTCAGGAGCGACGCGCCGAGCACGACCTCGGGCGTCGTCATCGGGAGGAAGATGAAGAGGTTCGTCGCGCCGCGGCCGCGGAAGGCGTAGCGCACGAGCGCGAGCGCGATCAGGGTGCCGAGCACCGTCGCCGCGAGCGACGAGAGGAGCGCGATCTGGATCGAGTTCCGCATCGCCTCCGAGAGCCCCGGCACGGCGAAGGGATCGCGCCAGTTCTCGAGCGTGAACCCCTGCCACGTGTAGTTGAAGCGGCCGGCGGGGTCGTTGAACGAGAAGAGCACGACGACCGCGATCGGCAGCAACAGGTACCCGAGAGCCGCGACGGCGAAGGCCGTGAGCGCGTGTCGGCGGACGAACGTCACCCCGACCGCCTCACCGCGCGAGCCGCTCCGTCCCGAGCGCGCGGCTGTACGCGAGGACGGCGACCAGGATCGCCGCCATCAGCACGAACGAAAGCGCCGCCGCCTGGCCGTAGTCGGTGATCACGAGGAACTTCGACTGGATCACGTTCCCGATCATCGACTGCCTCGGCGTCCCGAGGAGCTCGGCGTTGATGAAGTCGCCGGCGGCAGGGATGAACGTGAGCAGCGTCCCCGCGAAGACGCCCGGGAGCGAGAGCGGCAGCGTCACGCGCAGGAACGCCTGCAGCTTGCTCGAGTAGAGGTCCTCCGCCGCCTCGATCAGCCGCCCGTCGATCTGCTCGAGGCTCGCGTAGAGCGGCAGCGCCATGAACGGGAGGAAGTTGTAGGTGATCCCTGCGACGACGGCGGTCGAGGTCGCGAGCAGCCGCCCTCCCTCCTCGACGAGCCCGACCGCCGTCAGCGCCGAGAGGACGGGGCCCTCGTCGGCGAGGATCGTCTGCCACGCGAGCGTCCTGATCAGGTACGTGACGAAGAACGGCGCGATCACGAGCAGCAGGAGCAGGCTCCGCCACCGGCCGCCGCGGAACGCGATCCAGTAGGCGAGCGGGTAGCTGATCGCGAGGGCGAGCAGCGTCGCGATCCCCGCGTAGACGAGTGAGCGCACGAACTGCTCGTGGTAGGTCGAGATCGCGTCCGTGTAGTTCGACCACGCCCACGCGAACGTGTAGCCGACGTCGAGGGAGCCCTCCTGCAGCGACGTGTTCGCCAGGTAGTAGATCGGGACGACGAAGAACACGCCGAGGAACGCGAGCCCGGGCGCGAGCAGCACGTAGGGGACGGCGCCCCGGTGACGGTGCAGGAACGACACTACGCCCCGACGACGGCCTGGAACTTCTGCTTGTACTCGTCGTTGTCGGCCGCCTCGGCGTCGAAGATCGCGACCTGCGACAGCGTCTCGTCGTCCGGGAAGATGAGGGGGTTGTCCGCGAGCGACGCGTCGATGTCGCGGATCGCCTCCTGCGCGCCCTCCACCGGGCAGATGTAGTTGACGTACGCCTCGATCTGCGCCGCGACCTTCGGGTCGTAGACGTAGTTCACGAACGTCGAGGCGGTGAAGACGTGGCCGCCCTTCGGGATCAGCATGTTGTCCGTCCAGATCATCCCGCCCTCCTCCGGGATCACGAAGCGGAGGTTCGGGTTCTCGAGCTGGAGCTGGACGAGGTCTCCCGACCAGGCGGTGCACGCCCACACGTCGCCGCGTGCGAGCATCGGCGCGTAGTCGTTGCCGGTGAACTGGCGGATCTGGCCGCTGTCGACGGCCTTCTGGAGCCGGCCGATCGCCTTGTCGAACGCGGCGGCGTCGACCTTCGTCGCGTCCGCGCCGTCGAGCTGGAGCAGGAGCCCGATCGTGTCGGGCATCTCGGTGAGGAACGTCACCTTCCCCTTCAGCTTCGGGTCCTCGAGGAGCTGCTGGACCGACGTGATCTCGCCGCCGACCCGCTCCGGGTCGTAGCCGATCCCGGTGAGGCCGGACTGCCACGGCATCGAGAAGTCGCGGTTCGGGTCCCAGCCAGGGCTCTGCAGCGCGTCGACGAGGTTCTTCGCGTTCGGGATCGCGCTCTTGTCGAGCTTGTCGACGTAGCCGAGCCGCACCATCCGCGCCGCCACCCAGTCGGTGAGGACGGTGAGGTCGCGGCCGATCGGCTTGCCGGCGCGCAGCGCGGCCTGGTTCTTGCCGAACCACTCGTCGTTGTCGTTGACGTCCTCGATGTACTCGACGTCGACGCCCGTCTGCTTCGTGAACTGCTCGAGCGTCGGCCGCTTCTTGGTCTTCTCGTCGATGTCGATGTAGAGCGTCCAGTTCGAGATCGTCAGCTTGTCCGCGAGCTCGCGCGCGCCTCCGGCGGCCGTCGTTGCCGCGGTGGTCGCGGATCCCTCGATGCCGCCCCCACCGCACGCGGCGAGGAAGCCGGGCAGCGTGAGCGCTGCTCCGCCGAGCGCGGCGCGCTCGAGCAGCTGACGACGGGTGAGGTCGGTCATGACGGTTCCTCCTGTGGCGGTTCGGTGACGAAGGTGGACTGCGGCGACCAGCTGAGGTGCAGCACGGTGCCCGGTGCGGGGGGCGCCGCGGCGTTCGCGTTCTGGACGTAGACGGTGACGTCGCCCGCGCCCGTCTCGACGACGAGCTGTGTCGCGACGCCGACGTAGGCGGCGTCGCGGACCGTGCCGGCGAGCGTGTTCTCGTTCTCGGCGGGCGGCCCGACGCGGATCTTCTCGGGGCGGATGCCGACGGCGACGTCCGCGCGGCCGTTCAGGAGCCCCGGCGCCACGCGCACCTCGTCCCCTGCGTCGAGACGGACGCGGTCGGGGCCGACGACGCGGCCCCGGAGGAGGTTCGAGACGCCGAGGAAGCCGGCGACGAAGGACGTCGCGGGCCGCTCGTAGAGCTCGGTCGGCGCGCCGAGCTGCTCGACCTTGCCGCGGTTCATCACCGCGATCCGGTCGGCCATCGTCATCGCCTCCTCCTGGTCGTGTGTGACGTGGACGAACGTGATGCCGACGTCGCGCTGGATCCGCTTCAGCTCGAGCTGCAGCTGCTTGCGCAGCTTCAGGTCGAGCGCGCCGAGCGGCTCGTCGAGGAGGAGCACGCGCGGCTGGTTCACGAGCGCGCGCGCGAGCGCGACCCGCTGCTGCTGGCCGCCCGAGAGCTGGCGGGGCTTCCGGTGCGCGAGCGCCGTCACGTCCACGAGCTCCATCGCCTCGCCGACGCGACGCCGCAGCTCCGCGCGGTCGACCTTTCTGCGCCGCAGCCCGAACGCGACGTTCTCCCAGACCGAGAGGTGCGGGAAGAGCGCGTAACTCTGGAAGACCGTGTTCACGTCGCGCCGGTGCGGCGGCAGCCCCACCACATCCTGGTCGCCGAGCAGGATCCGGCCCTCCGTCGGCTCCTCGAAGCCGCCGATCATCCGCAGCGTCGTCGTCTTCCCGCACCCCGACGGCCCGAGCAGCGCGAAGAACGACCCGGACGGGACCTCGAGCGAGATCCCGTCCACTGCGGCCACGTCGTCGAAGCGCTTGACGACGTTCTCGAGCCGGACGTCTGCGGGCTGCGCTCCCTGCACTAGGCGAGCTTCAGGGCGACGTGCTTGATCCGCGTGTACTCCTCCATGGAGTAGAGCGACATGTCCTTGCCGTAGCCGGACTCCTTGAAGCCGCCGTGCGGCATCTCCGAGGCGAGCGGGAAGAGGTGCTCGTTCACCCAGACGGTGCCGAAGTCGAGCTTCCGCGCGGCCGCGAGCGCGCGGCCGACGTTCTCGCTGAAGACGGATGCGGCGAGGCCGTAGCGGACGCCGTTCGCCATCTCGATCGCCGCGTCGTCGCTCTCGAAGCGCTGCACGGTGACGACCGGCCCGAAGACCTCGCGCTGCACGATCTCGTCGTCCTGCTCGACGTCCGCGACGATCGTCGGCCTGACGAAGTAGCCGCGCTCGCCGAGCGCGCTCCCGCCGGTGACCACGCTCGCGCGGGCCGGCAGGCGCTCGAGGAAGCCGAGCACGCGCTCCCGCTGCTCCGCCGAGATCACCGGCCCCATCTCCACGTCGTCGCCCGCGGCCGGGTCCGCGACCTTCATCGCCTCGACCACCTTCACCGTCTCGGAGAGGACGTCGTCGTAGATCCGCTCGCTGACGAGGATGCGTGACGACGCGGTGCAGTCCTGCCCCGAGTTCCAGTACCCGCCGATCTTGATCGCCTCGGCGACGGTGGCGGGGTCGGCGTCGTCGAGGACGACCATCGGCGCCTTCCCGCCGAGCTCGAGGTGGACGCGCTTGAGCGTGTCGGCGGCGTTCCGCGCGATCAGCTTCCCGGTCTCGACGTCGCCGGTGAGCGAGACGAGCGCGATGTCCGGGTGCCGCACGAGCGCGTCGCCGACCGGGACGCCGTCGCCGGTGATGACGTTGAGCACGCCCGGCGGGAGCACCTCCTGCGCGAGCTCGGCGAACCGGAGCGTCGAGAGCGGCGTCTGCTCGGCCGGCTTCAGGATCTGGCAGTTCCCCGCGGCGAGCGCGGGCCCCATCTTCCAGACGACCATCATCAGCGGGTAGTTCCAGGGCGTGATCCCGGCGACGATCCCGAGCGGCTCGCGCCGGATGATCGACGTGTACCCCTCGACGTACTCGCCGGCCGCCTTGCCCTCGAGCGTCCGCGCCGCGCCGGCGAAGAAGCGGAGGTTGTCCGCCGAGAACGGCATCTCGTCGGCCGCGATCATCATCGGCTTCCCCACGTTGCGGGACTCGAGCTCCGCCAGCTCGTCGGCGTGCTCGTCGATCAGGTCGGCGAGCTTGAGCAGCAGCTCCATCCGGTCCTTCGGCGTCTTGTCCCGCCACTCCGGCCACGCTTTCTTGGCGGCCTCGACGGCGCGCTCGACGTCGGCGGCGGTGCCGCGCGGCACCTCGCCGATCGCCTCACCGGTCGACGGGTTGACGACCTCCATCGTCGCGCCGGAGGTGGACTCGACCCACTCGCCTCCGACGAAGTTCTTGTACTGGGTGATCGAGACGCTCACGCTCAGCCTCCACGTCGCGGGTACGACCCGAGCCTAAAGGCGACCGACGCCGTGGACAAGCCGGAAGGTCGCATCGGGCTCCGCTTTGGCCACGGTGTCCAAAAGCGGCACCGCAGCATCGGCCCGGAGGACCACTCGGCGCCCGCTTCGCGCGCGGGCGCGCCGTCAGTCGACGCCGTACGCCGTGACGCGCGTCGGGCGCACCTTCACCAGCACGCGCTGCTCGCCGGGCCCGAGGCCGTAGCTCTCGCGGCCGCGGTACACCCGCGCCTGGTGGTCGATGTGCTCGTTCGCGCCGTCGGTCGTGATCTCATCGACCACCCCGTCGATCCCGACCCAGCGGTACGCGCTCTCGCGGTCGAGCACGAGCACCGACGTCCGCGGGTCGTCGCGCAGGTACTCGAGCTTCTTGCGCGTCGTGTTCAGGTTGACGAGGACGTGTCTCCCGTCCCAGTCGATCCAGATCACCGACTGGTGCGGCGTCCCGTCCGGGCGCAGAGCAGCGACGACGGCGTAGTTCGGTTCCTGCAGGAAGCGCCCCTGCGCCTCCGTCAGCACTAGCTGCGCCCGACCTCCGTCGGGATGTCGGCGATCTCGCCGCCGCGGATCCGGTCTGCGACCTGCTCGACCTGCTCGACGTCCTCCTCCGGGACCTCGTCGCTGACGGTGCCGAGGCCGACTCCTTCCTCGGTGAGGCCGAAGGTCGTGTTGCCGCCGCCCTTCCACTCGCCGTCCAGCACCTGCTGGATCGCGAGGAAGACCGCTGCGTCGACGCCCTTCTGCGCGCTCGTGAGGATGTGCGGGCCGAGCCCGGACTGGTCGGCGTCGACGCCGATCCCCCAGACGTCGCGCTCGCGCGCGGCGTCGAGGGCGCCGAGGCCGCAGCCGCCGGCGACCTGGAAGACGACGCCGGAGCCGTCGCCGATCTGGTTCAGCGCGAGCTCCTTGCACTTCGCCTGGTCGTCCCAGTCCTGGGAGTAGCTCCAGGAGACGTCGATGCCTGGCACGGCGGCCTCCGCGCCCGCCTTGTAGCCGGCGATGAAGCGATCCACGGGCGGCTCCTTGAAGCCGCCGACGGCGCTGATGCGGTCGGCCCCCTCGCGCCGCTTCTCCTGGAGCGCGGCGAGGTACCCGACGAGGTAGCCGACCTCCTCCTCGCGGAAGAGCAGCCCCTGGACGTTCGCCGGCTTGCCCGGCACGAACGCGTGGTCGACGTCGATGATCGCGAACTTCGTGTCGGGGAAGCGCTGCGCGACCTTCCCCACCGCGTCGCCCTGCGCGAAGCCGACGCCGATGATCAGGTCGTACCCCTGGCGCGCGAGCGAGCTCATGTTCGGGATGTAGGCCGCGGCCGACGCCGATTCGACGACGCGCCCCTCGATCCCGAGCTCCTGCTCCGCGCGCTGCAGGCCGCGGTAGGCGAGCTCGTTGAAGCCGTCGTCGTCGAGCTGCCCCTGGTCGGTGATGAGGCCGACGCGGAGCGGCTCCTCCGCCTGCGTCGTCGCGCCTCCGCCGGTCGTGGCCGGCGCTGCCGCGTCGTCGCCGCCGCCGCACGCGGCGGCTGTGACGACGAGCGCGCAGAGCAGCGCGGCAAGCGTGGACGCACGCACCATCGCGACGGTTGTAGCACAGCCGCTGCGGCTGCCGGTGACGGCATCCCCGATCCGGGTGAGGGTGGTGCCGCCGTTCGTGTGGGTCGCGCGAGCGGCACCGTGAATGGCGCGCGCAGGCCATCCGGACGACGACTGAGGCAGATGCTGAAGCGGCTCACGGCACTCCTCGCGGCACTTGCGGCCGCCGCGGTCATCGGCCCCGCCCCTGCGGCCGCCGCGGGCGGCGACTACGTCTTCGACGGCGGGACGCCGCGCCAGCAGGCGCAGGTCCGCGGCGCGCTCGGCGCCAGCTCCTTCGACTGGAGCATCGTCCCGCGGGTCACGGTCCACATCGGGGACTACGGCGTGTCCCACGCGACGCCGGGCCACGTCTACCTCGATGCGCGTCTCCTCGACGCGGGGACGTTCGCGTGGGCGACGGTGCTCGACGAGTACGCGCACCAGATCGACTTCCTCCTCCTCGACAATGCGCAGCGGGCGCTGCTCCAGCAGCGGCTCGGCGGCACCGCCTGGTGCTACGAGGTCGCCGGCCTCGCGCACGGCGCGTACGGGTGCGAGCGGTTCGCGTCGCTCGTCGCGTGGGCGTACTGGGAGTCGCCGCAGAACGCGTACCGGCCGACGAGCCCCCGCGACGAGTCCGCCGCGATGCCTGCGGCCGAGTTCCGGACGCTCCTCGGCTCGCTCCTCGGGATCCGCGCGATCGCCCCGCACGCGCTCCGCACCGGCTCCGCCCCGGTCGTCCGCGCGCCGCAGTCGGTCGCGAAGCAGCCGCAGGCGAAGCCGCTCCGCCGCCGGTAGCGCGGCCGCCGCGCGGCTGCCGCTACGCGATCAGCGACTGCCGGAGCGCGGTCGCGACGGCCTGCGTGCGCGTGTCCGCGTCGAGCTTCGCCATCGCCTTGCGCACGTGCGTGCGGACGGTCTCGGGCGAGATGAAGAGCGCCTTGCCGATCTCCTCGTTCGAGAGCCCGTCGGCCAGGAGCCGCAGGACGTCGCGCTCCCGCTGGGTGAGCTTCGACATCTTCTCGGTCGCCGCGGAGCTCGAGAGCACGCCGGCGAGCACCGGGTCGACGTAGGTGCGACCGGATGCGACGAGCTCGACCGCGCGGACGACCTCGGCGAGCGGAGCCTCCTTCAGCACGAACCCGCGTGCGCCGGCGTCCATCGCCTCGGTGAGGAGGGCCCGGTCGCCGAAGGCGGTGTAGAGGATGACGGCGGTGTCGGGCGCCGAGCGGGCGACGCGCCTCGCGACCTCGATCCCGGAGAGGCCGGGCATCCGAAGGTCGAGCAGCGCGACCTGGGGCTGCGAGGCCTCGATCTTCTGCAGCGCCTCGTGCCCGTCGCGAGCCCGCCCCGTCACCTCGATCCCGTGCTCCTGCAGCACGTCCGCGACGGCCTCGACCACGGCTGGGTGGTCGTCGGCGACGAGGCACGAGGTCGTGCCGGGTTCAGCGGCCACAATCACCACCCTGTCGTCGGCCGCGTCGCGACGAACTTGAGGGCGTGTCGGAGTCGGCACGTCGCCCGCCGAGGCCGTACGATCCGGTCGTTCTCGCTCCGCGCCTCAGCTTTGCCACCTGCACCGGCCCCCCGAGCGTCGCTGTCGCCGCCAGAGGTGATCATAGAGCCGTGATCGGTCGCGACCCCATTGCGGACGACCTCTTTCTGCGCACGCTCGGGCGGCTGACGCGCGGCGCGCTCCACGAGCTCTCGAACCCGCTCCTCGCCGTGATCGGAAGCGCCGAGCTCGCACTCGCGGCCGCGGAGCCCGGGTCGAAGGTGCACGAGCGGCTGCAGCTCGTCCACCGGACGTCGCTCGAGATCGCGGAGATCGTGCGCGCGCTCCAGGGCTTCACGCGCGAGCGCGCGGCGCCGCCGCGACCGATTCCGCTGGGCGACGCGGCCGCGGGCGCGATCCGGCTCGTCGAGCTCGTTTCGGCAGTACGGGACGTGGAGGTCAGGCTGAGGCGTGAGACGGAGCCGGTCGTCGTCGCCTCACCCGGCGACGTCGCAGCTGCACTCGTCTCGGCGCTCCTCGATGCGGTCACCGCCGCCGAGCGCGACGCGGTCGTGCAG
The DNA here is from genome assembly GCA_035553355.1 of Gaiellaceae bacterium. GTDB lineage: Bacteria > Actinomycetota > Thermoleophilia > Gaiellales > Gaiellaceae > Gaiellasilicea. The sequence continues at coordinate 76,604 of DATMJW010000124.1, forward strand.
GTCGTCGTCACGCACGCCGGTGGCGACGCCGTCGTCCGGGTCGACGGCGACGATGTCCTCACGGTGCCGCTGGAGGAGGAGACGTGAGCCGCGTCCTCGTCGTCGACGACGAGCAGCTCGTGCGGGACCTGACGGTGCAGGTCCTCCTCCGTGGCGGCCACGACGTCGTCTCGTCGGCGACGGCGCAGGGCGCGCTCGACTTGCTCGAGCAGGAGCGGTTCGACCTCGTCGTCACGGACGTCGTGATGCCAGGGCTCTCGGGCGTCGAGCTGCTGAACGAGATCCGCGACCGCCAGCCCGACCTCCCCGTCCTGCTGATGACGGGCGGCTCGCCCGATCCCGACCGGACGGCGCGCGCGCTCGACCTCGGTGCGACGGCGATGATCTACAAGCCGTTCGCGCACACCGATCTGCTCGAGGCCGTCGCGGCAGCGGTCGCCGGGCGCGAGGAGCGCTAGGTCAGCAGCCGCGCGACGGCGGCTGCGCCGCCCGCGACGACGAGCACGAGCAGCAGCGGCGCGCGGAGCGCGATCGCGACCACTCCCGCGGCGAGCCCGACGAGGCGCTCGTCGAGGACGATCTCGCGGTCGCCGCCGACCGCCTGCGTCACGACGAGCGCCGCGAGCATCGTCGGCGCGAGCACCTCGACGAGCGAGAGGACGCGAGGCGGGAGCGGCCGCCGCCCGAGCGCGACCGGCCCGGCAGCCTTGAACCCCGCGGTCACGAGCCCGACAACGACCACCACGACCCACGCCGTGCTCACCGGCGGAGGCCCACGA
>DATMJW010000125.1:0-10821 GCA_035553355.1 Gaiellaceae bacterium
CGGCTTCTCGTCCTCTGCGAGCGACGGCTGCTCGTGCGGGGGCGACTTGTACTGCTCGCCCTCGACGAGCTCGATCGAGTGGTCGATCAGGTAGGTGTAGAAGTCCTCGATCTGCTCCTTCGTCAGCTCGACCTCCTCGAGACCGGTGACGATCTCGTCGTAGGTCAGGAACCCCTTCTCTTGTCCCGTCTGGACGAGCTTCTGAAGTTCCTCGACCTCGGGAGGAGACGATTCGACGGTGAGCAATGGACCTCGGCTTTCCTCGTGAGTGGACGGGGACACGGGACCTACTCGACCTGCCTCAGACACACGAAGAGCCGGTTCGCGAGGCGCCGGCTCTGACCATCGAGGGACCGGATACTACATCGGAAGATCAAGAAGGTGGTAGCGGTTTTTCCCGCGCTCAAGCCGGTTGCGCGACGACCTCGCCGACGGTCTCGCCGCGCGAGTTGACGACGGCGGCAACGGCGAGAGCCGGCACCTCGTGACCGAGGCGTGCGAGGAAGGCGGCGAGGGCGGGGCCGACGGCGCGGCCGGATCCGTCCTCCACCTTGAGCGCCACACCCAGGCCGGCGGGGCCGCTGGCGCAGAGGAGACCTTCCGCCCCGCCCTTCGCCGTCCAGCCGGCGACGGTGCGCATCAGCACCGTGTCGGGGGCCTTCGGCCCGCGGATCAGCTCCGGGTGCGCGCGCATCGCGGCCGCCGCCGTCGCGCCGCCTTCGCGCTCCTCGAGCCGCGAGAACATGAGCGCCATCCGCTCGAGCGGCAGCGCGAAGGTGACGACGCCGCAGCCGTCGACGGCCGTAGGGACGTCGTCGGCAGCCGCTCCGGCCGCTGCCAGAACCTCGTCCGTGCACGCCCGCTGCACGGGGTGATCGGCCTCGTGGTATCCCGTCGGGTCCCAGCCGCGCGCACGGCAGAGGGCGATCATGCCGGCGTGCTTGCCCGAGCAGTTGTGCTCGAGCTTCGTCGGCTCGGGGCCGCAGGCGAGCTCGGCCTCTGACGCGTCGGCCCGGCGCAGGAGCGAGCGGACGGCGTCGAGCTGCGCCGGGAGCGCCAGGTGCGAGGCGCACGCGATCGCGAGCTCCTCCTGCGTCAGGTCGTCGCGCGCGCGGACGAGCGGCAGCGCCTGGAACGGCTTCGCGGCGGAGCGGAGGAAGCAGACGAGGCCCGCGTCGCCCGCCTGCTCGACGACGGCGCCGTCCTGCACCGCGACCGCGTGGACGCGGTGCCGGGACTCCTCGGCGGAGCCGCGGCGGACACTGACGACGACCGGGTCGGACACGGGCGCGGAGTCTAGGCGCGTAGCCGCCGCCGCGGCAGCCTTGACAAACGGTCGAGAAATCCCATACGTTCGAAAAGGATGGACGAAAACGGCAGCCGCGCGTACGACGCGCCCGACATGATGATCGTGTCCGACCCCGCCCAGCTGCGGGCGATCGGCGACGAGGTGCGCGGGCGGATCCTCTCGCTGCTGCGCGAGAGCGCGGCGTCGGTGACGGAGCTCGCCGAGGCGCTCGAGATGCCGAAGGGGACGCTCGCCCACCACGTGAAGGTGCTCGAGAGCGCCGGCCTCGTCCACGTCGTCGCGACGCGGCAGGTGCGCGCGCTGACCGAGAAGTTCTACGGGCGCACGGCGCGTCTCTTCATGATCGAGCACGACGGCGAGGACCCGACGCTCCTGCACGACATCGCCGTCGTGACGCTGCGGACGGCCGCCACGGAGCTCGCCCGCGGCGGCGGCATCGTCACGCACGGGCTCGTCCGCGTGCGGCTCTCCGAGGCCGACCTGCAGCGCTTCGAGCGGCGGCTGAAGCGGCTGGTCGACGAGTTCCGCCGCGCGGAGGACAAGAACGGCTCCAGCTACGGGCTCGCAGTGGCCCTCTACCGACAGGAGAAGAGCGATGCGTAGGCTCTGGCCGCAGGGCGGCCTCTGGCGTCACCCCGACTTCCTGAAGCTCTGGTCGGCGCAGACGATCAGCGTCTTCGGCTCGCAGATCGGCGGCTTCGCGCTGCCGCTCGTCGCGATCATCACGCTCGAGGCCTCCGCGTTCCAGGTCTCGGCGCTCTTCGTCGTCGAGTTCGCGCCGTTCCTCCTGATCTCGCTCCCCGCGGGCGTCTGGGTCGACCGCCTCCCCCGCCGGCCGATCCTCATCCTCGGCGACCTCGGCCGCTTCGCCGCGCTGCTGACGATCCCGATCGCGTACTGGCTCGACGCGCTCACGATCTGGCAGCTCTACGGCGTCGGCTTCTTCGTCGGCATCTGCACCGTCTTCTTCGACGTCGCGTACCAGTCGTACCTGCCGTCGCTCGTCGAGCGGACGCAGCTCGTGGACGGGAACTCGAAGCTCGAGGTGAGCCGGTCGGCGTCGCAGCTCGCCGGGCCCGCCCTCGCGGGGGTGATCGTGGACGTCCTGCGCGCGCCGGTCGCGATCCTCGTCGACGCGATCAGCTTCCTCGCGTCGGCCGCCTGCCTGCTCGTGATCCGCAAGCAGGAGGAGAACGTGCCGACCCGCGCCGAGCGGAAGGAGCAGAAGTCGAGCATGAAGACGGAGCTACGGGAGGGGCTCGCCTGGGTCCTCGGGAACCCGTACCTGCGCACGATCTCCGCCTCGACCGCGACCTTCAACCTCTTCGGCTCGATGATGTGGGCGATCCTCGCGATCTACCTCGTGCGGGCGCTCGAGATGTCGCCGACGCTGATCGGAGTCATCTTCGCGATCGGCCAGGCCGGCTACCTGCTCGGCGCCGTCTTCGCGAACCGGATCTCGAAGCGGATCGGCGTCGGCCCCGCGATCATCATCGGCGCGATGATGGGGATCACGCAGCTCCTGATCCCGATCGCCCCGCAGGACGCGTACGGCGCGATCCCGTTCCTCGTCGTCGCGACCCTCGCCGTCAGCTTCGGCGTCGTCCTCTACAACGTGACGCAGCTCTCGATGCGGCAGGCGATCACGCCGGAGCGGCTGCAGGGACGCATGAACTCGACGATCCGGTTCATCGTCTGGGGCGTGATGCCCGTCGGCCAGCTCGTCGGCGGCGCGCTCGCGACATGGTTCTCGCTCCGGACCGCGATCTGGGTCGGCGCGATCGGCAACGCGCTCGCGTGGCTGCCGCTCCTCTTCGGGCCCGTCCGGCACCTCCGGGAGATGCCGCAGCAGGTCGAGGAGCCGAAGGGCCGCGCCGAGACGGAAGGCGAGGCGCTGATGCCGGGGCCGTTCCCGCAGCCCGAGGAGGCGTAGTTGCCGCTCTGGCCGCGCGGCGGCCTCTGGCGCGACCGGGACTTCCTCAAGCTGTGGTCCGCGCAGACGATCAGCCAGGTCGGCTCGCAGATCACGCAGCTCGCGCTCCCCCTCGTCGCGATCGTCTCGCTCGACGCGCCCGCATTCCACGTCGCGCTGCTCCCGTTCTTCGGGATGGTGCCGTTCCTGCTGCTCGCGCTCCCCGTGGGCGTCTGGATCGACCGGCTGCGGCGGAAGCCCGTGATGGTGGTGACGGACGTGGTGCGCGCGGTCGCGCTGCTCGTGATCCCGGCCGCGCACCTCACGGGCACGCTCTCGATCGAGCTCCTTTACGCCGCGGCGTTCCTCAACGGCGCGATGGCCGCGTTCTTCGACCTCGCCTACCTCTCGTACGTCCCGTCGCTCGTCGAGCGCGAGCGGCTCGCGGACGCGAACGCGAAGCTCGAGGGCTCGCGCGCCGGAGCGCAGATCGCCGGGCCGGGTGCCGCAGGCGGCCTCGTCGCCCTCGTCGGCGCACCGCTCGCCGTCCTCGTGGACGCGCTCAGCTTCGGCGTCGCCGCCGCGCTCGTCGCGCGGATCCGACGTCCGGAGCCGGCGCCTGCGCCGACCGCGGGCGGCACCGGCATGCGGGCGCAGCTCCGCGAGGGCCTCTCGTACGTGATCCGCCACCCGCACCTCCGCGTGCTCACGCTCTGCACCGGGACGTGGAACCTGTTCATCTCGATCACGTTCGGGATCTACCTCGTCTACGTCGTGCGGGAGCTCGGCGTCTCGGCGGGCGTCGTCGGCGTCATCTTCATGCTCGGCAACGTCGGAACCGTCGCGGGCGTCTTCCTCGCCGGAAGGATCGGGCGCCGCCTCGGCATCGGCCGGACGATCGCGATCACCGCGCTCGGCGGCAGCGCCGCCGGCCTCGCCGTGCCGCTCGCGCCGGAGTCGTCGCCGGTGCCGGTGCTCGTCGCGGGCCAGCTCGTGTTCGGCTTCGCGATGGTCGTCTTCAACGTCACGCAGCTGACGTTCCGGCAGACGATCACGCCCACCCACCTGCTCGGGCGGATGAACTCGGTCGTCCGCTTCCTCTACTGGAGCACGTCGCCGGCCGGGTTCCTGCTCGGCGGCGTGATCGCGGAGGCGTGGGGCCTGCGCAGCGCGATCTGGATCGGTACCGTCGGTGCCCTCGTGGCGTTCGTGCCGATCCTGTTCTCGTCGCTCGTCCGGCTGCGCGAGCTGCCGGACGAGGCGCATGCGGACCGGGAGGAGGCACCGGAGCCGGTGACCCTCGTCCCGGTCGCCGATGCCTGAGCTCCCAGAGGTCGAGGCGTGGGTGCGGGAGCTCGACGCGCCGGTGTCGCGGGCGCCGGTCGAGCGTGCGGGGCCGGCGCACATCGCGACGCTGAAGTCGTTCGAGCCGCCGCTCTCGGTGCTCGAGGGGCGGCGCTTCGAGGGCGCGCGGCGCCGCGGCAAGCACCTCCTCTTCCCCACGGGCGACGGCGAGCTCGTGCTGCGGATCCACCTGATGAGCGCCGGGCGCGTCCGCTACCTGGGCGCGGGCGAGAAGGGGCCGAAGACGCCCGCGTTCCGGCTGCGGTTCGAGGGCGGCGGCGAGCTCGTCCTCACCGAGGCGGGGTCGAAGAAGCGCGCGGGCGTGTGGCTCGAGACGGCGGGGGCGACGGAGGCGGCGCTCGCGCACCTTGGGCCCGACGCGCTCGAGCTGGACGCTGACGCTCTCGGAGCCATCCTCGCGGGCGACAACCGGCGGCTGCACTCGCTCTTGCGCGACCAGCGGGCGCTCGCGGGGATCGGCCGCGCGCATGCGAACGAGATCCTCTGGCGCGCGCGGCTCTCGCCGTTCGCTCTCTCGCAGGCGCTCAGGCCCGAGGAGATCGAACGGCTCGCCGCCGCGATCGACGAGGACCTGACACGCGCGCTCGAGCTGCGGCTCCGCGGCAAGGGGGACAAGGACGTCTACCTCGTGCACCGCCGCCTCGGCGAGCCGTGCCCGAACGGCCACGACGCGTCGAGCGGTGGCCCGATCCAGCAGGTGGACTACGAGGAGCACACGGTCTTCTATTGCCCGGCGTGCCAGACCGGCGGGCGGATCCTGAAGGACCGCCGGCTCTCGCGCCTGCTCAAGTAGGCCGGCGGAAGGCTCGCGCGGATGAACCGGGAGGCGGCGCGGGCGCTCGTGCTGATCGCGGCGGCGGTCGTGCTCTCGATGACGACGTGGTTCTCCGCGAGCGCGGTGCTGCCGCAGCTGCGCGAGGAGTGGGCGATCGGCGAGACAGGCGCGGCGTGGCTGACGATCGCGGTGCAGCTCGGTTTCGTCGCCGGCGCGCTGGCCTCGTCGCTCCTCAACGTCGCCGACGTCGGCGCCGCACGGCACCTGATCGCGGCCGGATCCGCCGGGGCGGCCGCCGCGAACCTCGGTCTGCTCGCCGCCGACGGGCCGGAGCTGGCGATCCCCCTCCGCTTCGCGACCGGCTTCTGCCTGGCGGCCGTCTACCCGCCGGCGCTGAAGCTGATGGCGACGTGGTTCCAGCGCGGGCGCGGCACCGCCCTCGGCGTCCTCGTCGGCGCACTGACACTCGGGTCTGCGGCGCCCCATCTCGTCAACGGCCTCGGCGGCGCGGAGTGGCGCGTCGTCGTCGTCGCGACGAGCGCGCTCACCGCCGCAGGCGGCGCCCTCGTCCTCGCTGCGGTGCGCGACGGGCCGTTCCCGTTCCCGCGCGCGACGCTCGACCCGCGGCAGGCCGGCCGCGTCTTCCGGAATCGCGGTGTGCGACTCGCGTCGCTCGGCTACTTCGGCCACATGTGGGAGCTCTACGCGATGTGGGCCTGGTTCGTCGTGTTCGCAGGGACGCTCTGGGACGCGACGGAGGCGGCGTACGCCACGTTCGCCGTGATCGCCGCGGGCACCGTCGGCTGTGTCGCGGCAGGCGCCGTCGCCGATCGCCTCGGCCGCGCGGAGACGACAGTCGCGTGCATGGCCGTCTCCGGGGCGTGCGCCGTCGCGATCGGGCTCGTGCCGGCGGCGCTCGTGCTGCCGGTCGGTCTCGCGTGGGGCCTCGCCGTCGTCGCCGACTCCGCGCAGTTCTCGACGCTCGTGACGGAGCACGCCGACCAGGCGTACGTCGGGACGGCGCTGACGCTGCAGCTCGCCGTCGGCTTCACGCTCACCGTCGCGACGATCTGGATCGTGCCGTACGCGGTCGACGCCGTCGGCTGGCGCTGGGCGTTCGCGCTGCTCGCCTTCGGGCCCGCGCTCGGGATCGCGGCGATGCTGCGGCTCAGGCGCCCGGCTGCGGCAGCGTGACGGTCAGCCGCTCGCCCTCGAGCGAGACCTCGGCGCCGATCGCCGCGAGGACGCGTACGCCGACGGCGGCCGCGAGCTCCTTCAGGTCCTCGCCGAGGACGATCGGCGCGGCCTCGGCGGTGACCGGCTCGATCGCAATCCGCCGGCCCTCCACCGCCACCCGCGCCTCGACGCCACCGTGGCGCTCGGCAGCACGCACGAGGCCCGCCAGCGCCCGCTCGACGGCGTCGACGTCCACGGACACAGGCGCGCCCTGGCCGGAGGCGCCCGGTACCGCCTGCTGCGCGAGCTCGAGCGAGTCCACGTCGCGTGCGACCGGGTCGTAGCGGCCGCTCTCGACGCGCGCGGAGAGCGAGAGCAGCTCGAGCAGCTCCACGACCTCGTCGGCGGCCTCGTCGATCAGCCCGAGCCACCGCGCCGTCTGCGGGTCGACGTCGCCGCGCAGCAGCGTCTTCGCGAACCCCTGCACGGTCGCGAGCGGTGTGCGCAGGTCGTGGCAGGCGAGCGAGACGAGGCGGGGGAAGGTCGCGTCCACTGGCGTCCGCTAGCGTAACCGCATGGCAGAGATGCGCGACCTCCCGCTCGATCTGCAGGCGTCGGAGCCCGCTGTCGCGCTCTCGCTGAGCCGCGCCGGCGTGACCGGCGTCCGCAAGGCGATCCGCGTCTCGTACGAGGGCCACACGACCGTGATGGCGGCCGATATCGAGTGCACCGTCGACCTCGCGCGCGGCCAGAAGGGCGTCCACATGTCGCGCTTCCCGGAGGTCTTCGAGGAGGCGATCGAGGAGGTCGTCGGCTCGGAGGCGCTGCTCGTCGAGGCGCTCGCGGAGCACATCGCCCGCCACATCGTCGAGCGGCAGCGCGCTCTGCGCGCCGAGGTGCGGGTGACGGCGGAGTGGCCGCTACGGCGGACGACGCCCGTGAGCGGGCTCGCGACGCAGGAGATGGTCTCGCTCGTCGGGATCGCCGCGGCGTCGAGCGCCGAGGTGCGGCGCGTCGTGGGAGTCGAGGCGACCGGGATCAACGCATGCCCCTGCGCGCAGGGGCTCGTGCGCGGGCGGGCGGCCGACCGGCTCGCCGAGGCGGGCTTCGGCGACGTCGACGTCGAGCGGATCCTGGAGCTCGTCCCGCTCGCGACCCACAACCAGCGCGGCCGCGGAACGCTGTACGTGGGGACGGCGGAGCAGCTCGACGCGAACGACCTCGTCCGCATCGTGCAGGCGTCGATGAGCGCGCCGATCTACGAGCTGCTGAAGCGGCCCGACGAGCTCTTCGTCGTGGAGCACGCGCACCTCCAGCCGCGCTTCGTCGAGGACTCGGTGCGGCTCGCGCTCAAGGGGGCGCTCGACGAGCTGCCGCAGCTCGCGGAAGCGGACTTCCTGCTCGCGCGCCAGGTGAACTTCGAGACGATCCACGTCCACGACGTGCTCGCGGAACGGTCGGGGACGGTCGGGGAGCTGCGGCGCGAGCTCGGCGGCGACGCGCCGGAGCGGCACACGACGCTCGCCGAGTGGCTGCGCGCGTAGCGCGGGCTTACGGTGCCGGCGGGTGGCCATGCGGCCGCTCGGAGAACGGGAAGAGTGCCTCCGCTATCGCGCCAGCGGCATAGAGACAGACGACGAAAACCCACAGCTCGACGAGCGCCAGAACGGCGACGACGCCGTAGGCAACGAGACGGCGGCGGCCGCCCACGCGGCGTGCGACCCGTAGGGCGCGCCAGAACACGTACGCGAGCACGACGCCGACCGGGAGCAGGAGGGCTGCCGCGACCGCACTCCGTCCACCGCCGACCACTCCGGCGCCAGCGACGACGAGCACGAGTGTCGCGACGGCGACGACCCGCATCTGCCAGTGCCCTAGCCGCGCCGCACGAACGTGGCGCGCACCGCGGTCGCCTTCGTCATCGGCACCGCGCACGTCGCCGTCGACCCGTGGCACGCACCGCTCCACCCGCGGAGACGCCAGCCCTTCGCCGGCGTCGCCCGCAGCGTGACGGGGCGGTGCGACAGGACCTCGCGCGCGCACGAGCGGCTGCACGAGACGCCGGCGCCGGCGACGCTGCCGCGACCCGCGACCGAGACCGCGAGCCGGAAGCGTGCAGGCGCGAAGACCGCCGTCACCGCCGTCGCCTCGTCGAGCACGAGGTCGCACCGCGGCGCAGACCCGCTGCACGCTCCGCGCCACTCGAGGAACCGCCGGCCGACGGCGGGCCGCGCCGTCAGCACGACCTCCGACGACGGGTTCCAGTCGCTCTGGCACGTCGCGGTGCAGGCGACGCCCGGCACGTCGCTTCTGACGAGACCGCCGCCCTGCGCGGCGACCGTGAGCGCGACGCGGCGGTCCAGCCGGCGCAGCCACGGGGAGTCCTGCACGTCGAACCACGGGTGCGAGTGGCCGTAGTAGTCGTTCCTGTTCAGGTCGAGGACGAACGACGACAGCGCGAGCGGCTGCGCGTAGGGGTAGAGGATGTCGCCCGTCGAGTCGCACACGTGCGCCGCGTTGTCGGGACACGCGTTCGGCGCGGCCGACCCGCGCAGCGCGCCGAGCGCGTGCAGGAGCTCGTGCGCGACGACCGGCGCCCGCGTGACCTCTGTGCACGACTGGAGGTAGAGGATCGCGAGCCCCGTGCCGCCGGGTGAGCCGCCGCCCTCGCCGCAGAGGTTCCGCTCGGCCGTGGGGCCGTCGTAGTAGAGGAGGTACTTCGTGTGCCGGGTGTCGACGCGGAGATCGGAGAAGAGCTCGTCGCGGATACGCGGGAACCGCCCCTCCGACGGTGCGAGCGTCGCGCTCGGAGCGGCGAGGCGGAGGAAGCCGAGATCCGCCTGTGCGCCGCAGGGGAACCGCGCGAGGTCGAGGTTGAGCGTGCGAGACGGGTCGTTCGCGCGCCACCACGCGTCGATCTCCTCGAGCTCGGCCCAGATCGCCGCCGCCGCATCGGCGCCACGGTCCGGCCCGTCCGCGGGGACGACATAGACGACACGCACCTGCGGCCCCGCCACCACCGCGGCGCGATCCTGGGCGGCGAGCGTGCCGCACCATGCTGCAGCCTGTGCCGCCGCAGGCGCACACAGTGAGACGGCCGCGGCCGCGCCGGCGACCGCGAGCCGGACGAGACGCCCGCGCACGCGTCCAGGGTGCCAGCACCTCGGACGACCCGCAACCGCCCGGTCGGCCGCGTCCCGGATCACGCCGGCGGTGCCGGCGACCGGTTCGGCCGCGAGCGTCGACGTCGCGTTAGCCCGCGCGGGTGCGGGCGCCGAGCCGGAACCGTCGCTCGGTACCGGCGCGCAGCCGCGCGATGTTCGCGCGGTGCAGCACGACGACGGCCGTCCCGGAGACCGCGGCGAACGCGACGACGGGCCACGGCGCCCCGAGTCCGAGCGCGACGAACGGGAGCAACACGCCCGACCCGATCGAGGCAACCGAGGCGTAGCGCGTGGCGGCGAAGAGCAGGATCCAGAGCGCGACCCCGAGCGCGCCGAACGCGGGCGCGACGCCGAGGAAGGCCCCGCCGCCCGTCGCGACCATCTTGCCGCCACGGCTGAAGCGGAGGAAGAGCGGTCGCCAGTGGCCGAGCATCGCCGCGCCGCCGGCGAGGACGCCGACGAGCTCGCCGGCGGCTTGCGTCGCCACGAACGCCGGCACGAACCCCTTTCCCACGTCGAGCACGACGATCGGGAGGCCGTACGCCTTCCCGTACGTGCGCCAGACGTTCGTCGCGCCGATGTTCCCGCTCCCGACGGTGCGGATATCGACGCCCTTCGTCGCCCGGACGAGCCAGTAGCCGAACGGCATCGACCCGAGCAGATAGCCCCCCAGCACGAGGGCGGCTTCCTTCACGGCGCTACTTGAGCGGAATCTGGTACTTCGAGATCCAGTCGTTCACGACCGTCCAATCGAGGTTGTCGAAGAACTTCTCGATGTAGCCCGCGCGGTCGGTCTGGAAGTCGAGGAAGTACGCGTGCTCGTAGACGTCGAGCGCGACGAGCGGCGTCGCGTTCCAGATCGGGTACGTGTTCTGCGTGTCGCCCACGTAGTTGAAGAGGCGGCCCTCGTCCCAGTCGTAGGCGGTCCACGCCCACCCGCGGCCGGCCATCCCCGTCGCCTTGAGATCTGCGCGCCATCCGTCGAACGAGCCGAAGTCGCGCTTGATCAGGTCGGCCATCGCCCCCGTCGCGGGGCCACCGTCACCGCCCAGGTGCTCGAAGTACACCTCGTGGTTCTTGATCCCGCCGAGCGCGAACGAGAGCTCGACCTTCAGGCCAC
>DATMJW010000126.1:0-12935 GCA_035553355.1 Gaiellaceae bacterium
GTCTGGGGCCAGCAGGGCGAGAACTGCGCGCAGTACCTCGCGAAGGGCCGCCCCGTCGGCGTCCAGGGCCGCCTCGAGTGGCGCGAGTGGGACGCGCAGGACGGCACGAAGCGGCAGGCGGTCGAGGTCGTCGCCGACAACGTCCAGTTCCTGGGCGGCCGCGGTGACGGCGAGTCCGGCGGCGGCGGCTTCGTTCCCCAGGGCGCGGCTGCGCCCGCTGCGGCGGACTTCCCGTCCTCCGCAGCCGACGACGACATTCCGTTCTAGGAGAGACGATGGCACAGCCGAAGACACAGGAGCGGTCGCGCAAGCGCCCCGGCTCGGCCGCCGCCCCCGGGCGCCGCAAGAGCTGCCTCTTCTGCAAGGACAAGGTCGAAGAGGTCGATTACAAGAACGTCAACCAGCTCCGGCGCTACATCTCGGAGAAGGGCAAGATCCGCAACCGCCGCATCACGGGCGCATGCCGGCGCCACCAGCGCCAGGTCGCGGTGGCCGTGAAGCGGGCGCGCGAGATGGCGCTCCTGCCGTACGTGGAGCAGCGCTAGTGGACGTCATCCTGCTCAAGGACGTCGAGAAGGTCGGCCTCCGCGGCGAGGTCGTCAGCGTCGCCCGCGGCTACGCGCGCAACTACCTGCTCCCGCGGAAGCTGGCCGAGGCGGCGACGCCCGGCCGGGTCGCGGAGCTGAAGCGGATCGACGAGCAGCGCGCGCGGCACGAGGCGCGGTCGGTCGAGCAGGCGCGGGAGGTCGCTGACGCCCTCGGCAAGACCGTGCTTCGCTTCGAGGTGAAGGCGGGCCCGACCGGTTCGCTGTTCGGCTCCGTGACCGCGACCGACATCGCCGACGAGCTCTGGCGGACGCGGAAGATCCGGATCGACCGGCGCAAGATCGAGATCGACACGCTGAAGCGGATCGGCCGCTACAGCGTCCCGGTCCACGTCTTCGAGGACGTGACGGCGGAGGTGAAGACGCTCGTCGTCCCCGAGGGCGGAGAGCTGCCGCCGGAGGAGGAGCTCGCCGCGATGGAGGCCGCCGAGCGCGCGGCTGCCGGCGAGGAGCCGGCAGCCTCCGAGGTGCCCGCCGACGAGGCGCCGCTCGCGGAGGCCGAGGGCCCCGCCGAGATCGAGGCGCTCGAAGAGGCCGCTCCCGCCGAGGCGCCCGCGGACGGGTCGGACGAGGGCGCAGAGGCCGAGGAGACGGCGGCGCCGTAGGTCCTTTCCACAGCGTGCTCCACAACGTGTGGAGCACGCTGTGAACTTCCCGCATCTTCCGCCCTGTCCGCTGTGGACAGGTGCCACGGTCGGTGCCCGTTCCCGTCCGAGCCCTTGGGGATACTGACGGAACATGCGTTCCGTTTTCCCTGCTCGTGCGCTGCACGCGCCGGTGCAGTCGCCTGTTGATTCACACCGGTTGACCCACCCGCGCGAGACGGCTTCGATGGCGACATGGCCTCGCTAGCCACCCCTCTGCACGCGTCCCCGCACGTCCCGCCCCAGAACCTCGAGGCGGAGGAGTCGGTGCTGGGGGCGATGCTGCTCTCGCCGGGCGCGATCGACGCCGTCACCGAGATCCTGTCGGCCGACGACTTCTACCGCGAGAGCCACGGGACGATCTTCAGCGCCTGCAGGCGGCTCTACCAGCTCGGCGAACCCGTCGACGCGATCACCGTCGCGGACGAGCTCGAGGAGCGCGGCGAGCTTGAGGGCGTCGGCGGGAAGGCGAAGATCCACGAGCTCGCGGCGCTCGTGCCCGCGACGGCGAACGCAGCGCACTACGCCCGGATCGTGCGCGAGATGGCGACGCTGCGCGGGCTCGTGCGCGCCGGGCAGGAGATCGTCCGCCTCGGCCAGGACCGCCCGGGCGAGACCGCGGACCTCGTCGACCGCGCCGAGCAGATCGTCTTCGAGCTCGCCCAGCAGCGCGTGACGAGCGACTTCTCGCACATCGAGAGCCTGCTCAAGGAGAGCTTCGAGCGGATCATGCACCTCTACGAGGCCGGAGCGGAGGTCACGGGGATCCCGACCGGCTTCAAGGAGCTCGACAAGCTGACGTCGGGGCTCCAGCCGGGGAACCTGATCATCCTCGCCGCGCGGCCGTCGATGGGAAAGTCGGCGCTCGCGCTCTGCATGGCGCAGAACCTCGCAGTCCGTCACGAGATCCCGGTGGCGCTCTTCACGCTCGAGATGTCGAAGAGCGAGGTGACCCAGCGGATGATGTGCGCAGAGGCACGCGTCGAGTCGCAGAGCCTCCGCACCGGGAAGCTGAAGCCCGAGGACTGGCCGCGTCTCACGGCGGCGTGCGACAAGCTGATGAAGGCGCCGATCTACGTCGACGACACCGGCTCGATCACGATGGGCGAGATCCGGTCGAAGGCGCGGCGGCTGAAGTCGCGGGAGCCGAAGCTCGGCCTGATCATCGTCGACTACCTCCAGCTGATGAGCTCGGGCGGAAACGTCGAGAACCGGGTGCAGGAGGTCTCGCAGATCTCGCGCGCGCTGAAGGTGCTCGCGCGCGACCTCGAGGTGCCGATCCTCGCGCTCTCGCAGCTCTCGCGCGCCGTCGAGCAGCGGCATGACAAGCGCCCGATCCTCTCGGACCTGCGCGAGTCCGGCTCGATCGAGCAGGACGCGGACCTCGTCGGCTTCGTCTACCGCGACGAGTACTACAACGGCGAGGAGTCGGACCAGCAGGGGATCGCGGAGCTGATCATCGCGAAGCACCGAAACGGCGCGACGGACACCGTGAAGCTCTCGTTCCTGAAGCGCTACGCGAAGTTCGCCGATCTGGCGGCGGCGTGACCGGCTGCGCCGGCGAGGGAGTGCGCCGTTGATCGAGCAGACGATCTGGCTTTCGCCGCGGACGATTGCGTTCACCGCCGTCTGTGCCGTCTGCGCCTCCGAGCGCGGCTTCGGGGGCGCGCAGGTGGCGGGACGGCTCCCGCTCGAGCGCGGCCGCGGGACGGCGAGATGCGTCGGTGGTCACGAGCTGCGGGTCGAGCGCGTGCACCCGGAGCCGATCGGCGCGCGCGACGCGGCCTGACGGCCGCGCCGACGCCGGCATCGGGCAGAATCCGCGCGTGCCCGCCACCGTCATCGTCGGGGCGCAGTGGGGCGACGAGGGGAAGGGGAAGATCGTCGACCTGCTCGCGCAGAGGTCCGACGTCGTCTGCCGCTACCAGGGCGGCCCGAACGCCGGCCATACGGTGATCGTCGACGGCGAGACGTTCAAGTTCCGGCAGCTGCCCTCGGGGATCGTCTCCGGGAAGGTGAGCGTGCTCGGCAACGGCTGCGTCGTCGACCCCGAGGTCCTGCTCGGCGAGATGGACGAGCTCACCGCGCGCGGCCTGTCGATCGAGCCGCTCCGCATCTCCGGGAACGCGCACCTGATCATGCCGTGGCACATCGCGCTCGACGGCGCGAGCGAGCGGCGGCTCGGGAAGCTCCAGATCGGGACGACGCGTCGCGGGATCGGCCCCGCGTACGCCGACAAGGCGGCGCGGATCGGCATCCGCGTCCAGGACCTGCTCGACCCGAAGATCCTCCGGCAGAAGATCGAGACCGCGCTGGCCGAGAAGAACCTCTGGCTCGAGCGGATCTACGAGCTGGAGCCGTTCGAGCTCGAGGAGGTGGCGGGGCGCTACGAGGGGTACGCCCAGCGCCTGCGGCCGTTCGTCGCGGACACGTCGCTCCTCGTCGACGAGGCGCTGCGCGCGGGGAAGCGCGTGCTGCTCGAGGGCGCGCAGGGGACGCTTCTCGACCTCGACCACGGGACGTATCCGTTCGTGACGTCGTCGAACCCGGTGGCGGGCGCCGCTGCCACCGGTGTCGGCATCGGCCCCACGAGGATCGACGCGGTGCTCGGGGTGTCGAAGGCGTACGTGACGCGCGTCGGTGCCGGGCCGTTCCCCAGCGAGATGGACGACGAGGTCGGCGGCCGCGTCCGCGAGCTCGGTCAGGAGTACGGGACGGTGACGGGGCGCGAGCGGCGGCCCGGCTGGCTCGACCTCGTCGCGCTCCGCTACGCCGTGCGGCTGAACGGGATCACGTCGCTCGCGCTCACCAAGCTCGACGTGCTCTCGGCATTCGACGAGCTCGCCGTATGCACGGCGTACCGGCTTCCCGACGGCACCGTCACCCGCGACTTCCCGGCACACCGGAGCGACTTCCACCATTGCGAGGCGGTGCTCGACACGGTGCCCGGATGGGGCGTCGAGCTCGCCGCGTGCGCCGCGGTCGACGATCTCCCCGCCGCGGCGCGTGCGTACGTGGAGCTCGTCGAGCGAGAGCTCGAGGTGCCCGTCGAGCTCATCGGTACCGGCGCCGCGCGCGAGCAGGTGCTCTCGCGGCGTTGATTCTCGCGCGAGTTCCCGGGCCGCCGACCTCCGCCCCTACAGGTCAGACGCTAATCGGGAATGTCGCGCGCGTGTGCGACGGGACGGTGCCGAATCGGTGCCGATTGCTCCCCAGGCTCAGGTCTGTCGGCTGACGCGGAGCGTCTCGTAGATCGCGCGCAGGTTCTCGATCGCAGCGCCGACGTCGCCGGGGTCGACGTCGTCCCCTCGCTCGACGCGCGTGGCCGTCTCCCGCGCCGCGCGGTATCCCGCGAGCAGCTCGTCGTTTTCGCCGCCGCTCTCCTCCACGGCGATCCCGCTCTCGATCAGCGTCTGCTCGACGAAATCGCACGCCTCCGGGAGCGCGCCGAACGGATCCTCGACGAACATCTCGTCGAGCTCGCTCCAGCGGGTCTCCCACTCGTGCAGCTCGAGGCCGGGCTCGTTCTGGCTCATGCCAGACGTGATGCGCCGGCGCGCTCGCTCTGAAACGCCGGTACCCCCAGTAGACTCGCGCCCGGTGAAGGTGCTCCTCGTCGGGTCGGGCGGGCGCGAGCACGCGCTTGCGTGGAAGCTCGCCGCCTCCTCGGAGGTCGAGCTGCACGCGGCTCCCGGTAACCCCGGAATCGCCGCGCTCGGCACCTGCCATCCCGTGCGGGCGGACGACGCCGAGGCGCTGCTCGCGCTCGCGCGGAGCCTCGCCGTGGATCTCGCCGTGATAGGGCCGGAGGCGCCGCTCGTCGCGGGCGTCGCCGACGAGCTGCGGCACTCGGGGGTGCCCGTCTTCGGCCCGGGGAGAGGTGCTGCGCGCATCGAGGGGTCGAAGGCCTTCGCGAAGGACGTGATGCGGGCGGGCGGCGTGCCGACGGCGGCGACGCTCGCGGTCGCGCGGCCGCCGTGCGTCGTCAAGGCCGACGGGCTCGCTGCCGGCAAGGGCGTCTTCGTCTGCCGCACCGCGACCGAGGTGGATGCGGCGCTCGCCGCGGCGGCGTCGTTCGCAGGGCCGCTCGTGCTCGAGGAGCTGCTCGAGGGGCACGAGATCTCGCTGTTCGCGCTCTGCGACGGGCGCAACGTGGTCGCGCTGCCGCCGGCGCAGGACTTCAAGCGGATCGGCGACGGCGACAACGGCCCGAACACCGGCGGCATGGGCTCCTACGCGCCGGTTCCGAGCCTCGGCCCGGCAGCGACGGAGGAGCTCGTCGAGCTCGTGCACCGCCCCGTCGTCGCCGAGCTCGCCCGGCGCGGGACGCCGTTCGTCGGGCTCCTCTTCGCCGGACTGATGATGACCCCCGACGGGCCGCGGGTTCTCGAGTTCAACTGCCGGTTCGGCGACCCCGAGACGCAGTCGGTCCTGCCGCTCCTGACGGGCGACCTCCTCGGCGCCCTGGCGGCAGCCGCGGCCGGCGACCTCGGCGGAGCCGACCTCGGCGCCGCCGACGCTGCGGCAGTCACCGTGGTGCTTGCCGCAGGCGGCTATCCGGCCGAGGCCGACCATGGAACCCCGATCGTCGGCGTTCGCGACGCCGAGGAAGCGGGCGCGCTCGTCTTCCACGCGGGAACGGCGCTCCGGGACGGCACGCTCGTGACGAGCGGCGGCCGGATCCTGAACGTCACGGCCACCGGAGCGACGGTCGCCGAGGCGCGCGAGCGGGTCTACGCCGCGGCCGCACGCATCTCGTTCGAGGGGATGCAGTGCCGGACCGACATCGCTGCGGCCGCCTGACGGGACGGAGCTCGCGGCACGGGAGGCCGCCGGGGCCGGCGCTACACTCGGCCCGTGATCGCGCGCTACTCGCGGCCGGCCATGGCCCGCATCTGGTCGGACGAGGAGAAGCTGGCGCGATGGCTCGAAGTGGAGCTCGCGGCACTCGACGCCTGGGCTGAGATCGGCGTCGTCCCGCGCGAGACGGTGACGGCGATTCGCGCCGCGGCGGTTGCGCCGTCGCCCGAGCGGGTGGCGGAGATCGAGGCGCGGATGCACCACGACGTGGCCGCGTTCGTCGACGCCGTCGCCGAGGGCCTCGGCGAGCACGGCCGTTGGTTCCACTACGGGCTGACGTCCTCGGACGTCCTCGACACGGCGCTCTCGCTCCAGATCGGGGACGCCGGCGCGCTCGTCCTCGAGGGGCTCGAGCGGGCGCTCGACGCGGTCGTTCGTCGTGCGGAGGAGCACCGGACGACGCTGACGATCGGCCGCACCCACGGCGTCCACGCCGAGCCGACGACGTTCGGGCTCAAGCTCGCCGGGTGGGCGTTCGGGCTGGCGCGCGACCGCGCCCGGCTCGAGCGGGCGCTCGACGGGATGCGCGTCGGGAAGCTGTCGGGCGCCGTCGGCACGTATTCGGCGACGGACCCCGAAGTCGAACGGATCGCATGCGAGCGGCTCGGCCTCGAGCCGGCGCCGACCTCGACGCAGATCCTCCAGCGCGACCGCCACGCGGAGCTCCTGAACGCGCTCGCGCTGCTCGCCGCGTCGCTCGAGCGGTACGCGCTCGAGATCCGCCACCTCGCGCGGACCGAGGTGCGGGAGGTGGAGGAGCCGTTCGGTCGCGGCCAGAAGGGGTCGTCGGCGATGCCGCACAAGCGGAACCCGATCGTCTCCGAGCGCATCTGCGGCCTCGCGCGCGTCGTCCGCGGCGCCGCCGTCGTCGGGCTCGAGAACGTCGCGCTCTGGCACGAGCGCGACATCTCGCACTCCTCCGCAGAGCGGGTGGTCATCCCGGACGCCTTTCTCGCCGTCGACTACATGCTCGACCGCTTCGCCTGGCTCGTCGAGGGTCTCGTCGTGCGAGCCGACCGGATGCGCGAGAACCTGGACGCGAGCCACGGGCTCTTCTTCAGCCAGCGCCTCCTGCTCGCGCTGGTCGAGTCGGGCCTCGCGCGCGACGACGCGTACCGCCTCGTCCAGCGCCACGCGATGCGAGCGTGGGACGAGGGGCTCGACTTCCCGCAGCTCGTCCGCGGCGATGCGGACGTGACAGGTCGCGTCGACCTCGACGCCGTGTTCGACCTCGGTGCCTACACGCAACACGTCGACGTCGTCTTCGAGCGGCTGCACGCTCTTCGACGGGAGGAGCAGCACGCGGGTGTCTGAGGCCGTGCACATCGGCAGCGGCAAGGTGCGCGAGCTCTACGCGCTCGACGACGAGCGCCTGCTCCTCGTCGCCTCCGACCGCATCTCGACCTTCGACGTGATCCTGCCGACGGAGGTGCCGGACAAGGGCCGCGTCCTGACGGGGCTCTCGGCGTTCTGGTTCGTGCGGACGTCGGCGATCGTGCCGAACCACCTGCTCGCGCTCCGCGAGGACGGTCGTTCGATCGAGTGCCGGCGGCTCGAGATGCTCCCCATCGAGTGCGTCGTCCGCGGCTACCTCTCGGGGTCGGGTTGGAAGGACTATGCCGCCACCGGCTCGGTCTGCGGCCATCGGCTGCCGGCGGGCCTACGCGAGAGCGACCGGCTGCCGGAGCCGATCTTCACGCCTGCGACGAAGGCGACGAGCGGCCACGACGAGAACATCGACGTCGACGCGGCGGCTGCGCTCGTGGGGCAGGACCTCTACCGCGAGGTGGAGCGCGTCGCGCTCGAGCTGTACCGGTTCGCAGCAGCTCACGCCGAGGCGCGCGGGATCGTCCTCGCCGACACGAAGTTCGAATTCGGTACGACGGCGGATGGGCTCCTCGTCCTCGCGGACGAGGCCCTGACGCCCGACTCCTCGCGCTTCTGGGATGGAGCCGGCTACGCGCCGGGCGGCCCCCAGCCCTCCTACGACAAGCAGTTCGTGCGCGACTACTGCGAGAGCCTCGGCTGGGACAAGACGTCTCCCGGGCCGGAGCTGCCGCCGGACGTCGTCGCGGGCACGCGCGCGCGGTACGTCGAGGCGTTCGAGGTGCTGACGGGGATCGCGTTCGACGACTACCTCGACGACCCGCAGGTCGTGCTGCGATGAGGGTGACGGTCCTCGTCCGGCCGAAGGCCGGGATCCTCGACCCCGAGGGAGAGGCCGTGCGCGGCTCGCTGCGCAAGCTCGGCTTCACCGTCGGCGGCGCGCGCGTCGGGCGCCTCGTCGACCTCGAGGTCGATGCCGCCACGCCGCAGGAGGCCCGCGCGGAGGTCGAACGGATGTGCGAGCAGCTGCTCGCGAACCCGCTCGTCGAGAGCTTCGAGATCGAGGTGGACGAATGAGCGACCGCCCGCGCATCGCCATCCTCGTCTTCCCGGGCTCCAACGACGACCGCGACGCCGCGTGGGCGCTGGCGGCGCTCGGCGCCGACGCCCAGCTCGTGTGGCACGCGGAGCCGGAGTTGCCGCGCGGCACGACGGGCGTCGTCCTCCCCGGCGGGTTCTCGTACGGCGACTACCTCCGGTGCGGCGCCCTCGCGCGGTCCGCGAACGTGATGGACGCGGTGCGCGCGTTCGCGGCCGACGGTGGACCCGTGCTCGGCATCTGCAACGGCTTCCAGATCCTCTGCGAGGCGGGGCTGCTGCCGGGCGTGCTTCGCCGGAACCGCGACCTCGAGTTCGTGTGCAGGGACGTCTCGATCAGCGTCGAGCGCGCGGACATCCCTCTGACCCGGCGATGCGCGGAGGGCCAGCTGCTGACGATTCCGGTGAAGCACGGCGAGGGCTGCTGGTACGCCGACGAGGAGCTCTACGAGGCTCTGCAGGCGGCGCAGCAGATCGTGCTGCGCTACGCGGAGGACTGCAACGGCTCGGTCGGCGACGTTGCCGGCGTGTGCAACGAGGACGGGAACGTCGTTGGGCTGATGCCGCACCCCGAACACGCCGTCGACCCGCTGCTCGGGCCGGCGGACGGCGCGCTGCTCCTCGCGGGGTTCGTGGACGCCGCCCGTGAACGGTCGCTGGCCGCGGCCTGACCCCCGGCGGAGCAGCGGCACTCGTCTACAGCCCAAGTGCCTCCTGCAGCTGCGGCCGCTCCTCGAGCGCGGCGCGCAGCCGGTCGAGGTCGCGTGCGCGGAGCGTGACCGGCCCGCGGCGCGCGGTGCCGTTCGTCGCGTAGGCGAAGCGGACGAGCCGCTCGCCCTTCGGCGTCTCGAGGAGCTGCACGAGCGACGCGAAGCGGCGGTCGCCGGCCTGCTGCGGCAGGCGGAGCTCCTCGACGACGTGGGCGGCGCCCCAGGGCGTCGTCACCGGGGTCGGTGGCCGCTCGGCGTTCTTCTTCGTCGTCATGCCGTCACGGTAGAGCGACGGGTGTGACGGGTTCGTGCCGGTTTTGCAGCGAAACCGTGAAACCTTCTCCTCCGTTACATCCACATGGCGCCCCGCGCGATCTGGACGGGATCGATCTCCTTCGGGCTCGTCAACGTGCCCGTGCGCATGTACAGCGCGATCTCGGAATCCGATCTCCGCTTCCACCTGATCCACGAGCCGGACGGCAGCCGCATCGGCTACCAGAAGATCTGCAAGACGGAGGGCGAGCCCGTGCCCGACGACGAGATCGTGAAGGCGTTCGAGTTCGAGAAGGACGAGTTCGTGGTGCTGACGGACGAGGACTTCGCCGCCGCCCGAAGCGAGGGCGTCAAGACGATCGAGATCTCCGACTTCGTCCCGTACGACGAGATCGACCCGATCTACTTCGAGAAGACGTACTTCCTGGGGCCGCAGGAGGGCGGCGAGAAGGTCTACGCGCTCCTCCGCGACGCGATGGAGCAGACGGGCCTCGCCGCGATCGGGAAGTTCGTGATGCGCGACCGGCAGCACCTCGGGTGCCTGCGCATCCGCAACGGGACGATCACGCTCGAGAAGATGTTCTTCCACGACGAGGTGCGCCCGATCGACGGCATCGCGCCAGAGGGCGTGAAGGTCGGGAAGAACGAGCTCGAGATGGCGATCGCCCTGATCGAGCAGTTCACGGGCAGCTTCGAGCCGGAGAAGTACGACGACACCTACCGCGAGGCGTTGTGCGACGTGATCCGCGCGAAGCGGAAGGGAAAGACGGTCACCGCGGCGCAGCCGGAGGCGGAGGAGGAGCCCACGGATCTGATGGCCGCGCTCCGCGCCTCGGTCGAGGCGGCGAAGCGGAACCGCAGCGCCGCGGTGCGGGCGAAGCGGCCGCCGGCCCGGGCGTCGTCGAGCGGGAAGAAGAGCGCGAAGCCCGCCGCGAAGAAGAAGCCCGCCGCGAAGCGGTAGCGCGCCGCTAGAGCCGCTCGACCACGCGGAAGCGCTCCGCCACGAAGAGCGTCTCGTCCGACACGTCCCAGCTCGGGTCGCCGAGGTACGCGCGGATCTCCTCCGCGTAGCTGCGCCAAAAGCCGTCGTGGGCCTCGCGCCACTCCGCGACGGTCGCGAAGCCCTCGCCCTCGTCACGGGCGAAGTCGAGGTCGCAGTCGCCGACGCGGAGCACGCGCACCTCCGTCGTCTCGACCACGGCGACGCCGCGGTCGTCGTTGTCGACGAGCAGGTAGCGGTTGCCGGGCTCGGGCACGGGTTCGCCGTCGCGCTCGTAGTCGACGAGGAGGCCGGCGGTCGCGATCTTCTCGCCGCGGAGGACCGCCGACACGAGCTGCTCACGGAGCGGCGTACCGCGGAAGCCGAGCTCCATCCGGGGCAGGTCGGTCATGCCGTGAGCTCGCGCACCGCCTCGCCGAACACCTCGGTGTGGCGGTCGACGTCGGCCTCGGTCGTCGCAGGCGACATCAGCGCCATGTTGTGGAACGGCGTCAGCAGGATCCCGCGGTTGAGCGCGTAGAGGTGGATCAGCCGGTCGAGCAGCGCGTCGCCTCCCGCCGCGGCCTCGCTGCCCGTCACGGGTCGGTCCGGCCGGAAGAGGTACTCGACGCGGCAGCCGAGCCGGGTCACGTGCCACGGCACCCCGTGCGCGTCGATCGTCTCCTGCACGCCGCGCTCGAAGCGCTCGCCGAGCGCGATCATCCGCGCGAACGCGTCGTCCGTCAGCACGTGCTCGAGCGTCGCCCGCACCGCCGTCAGAGAGAGGACGTTGGCCGCGAGCGTGCCGCCCACACCGCCGACGTCCGACTCGTCGCGCCCGATCGCGGCCTCGATGCGCGCCGCGACCTCCGCCGAGAAGCCGTACGCCGCCGACGGGATCCCGCTCCCGATCGCCTTCCCCACCGTCAGGAGGTCGGGCTCGAGCCCGTGGGCGGCGGTGTAGCCGCCGGGGCCGGTGCAGAGCGTGTGCGTCTCGTCGACGAGGAGCAGCGTCCCGGTGCTGCGCGTCAGCTCGCGCAGCGCGTCGTGGAACCCCGGCTGCGGGTGCACGATCCCGATGTTCGTCAGCACCGGCTCCGTCACGACGCAAGCGACGTCGCCGCTCGCGAGCTCCCGCTCGAGCGCCTCCCCGTCGTTCCACTCGACGACGCGCGTCGTCACGTCGAGCGGGACGGGCGGGCCGAGGTTCCCGTCGCGCGCGACGACACGGCCGTCCCGCACTGTCGCGAAGCTCTCGTCGACCGTGCCGTGGTAGCACCAGTTGAACACGAGCACCTTCGGCCGGCCGGTGATCAGGCGGGCGAGGCGGATCGAGAACCGGTTCGCGTCGGTCGCCGTGAGCGCGAACTGCCAGCGCGGGAGCCCGAATCGCCTCGTCAGCTCCTCCCCGACCCAGAGCGCCTCCTCGCTCGGCAGCATCAGCGTGATCCCGCGCGACGCCTGCTCGGCGAGCGCGCGCACGACGGGCCCGGGTGAGTGGCCGGTCATCGCGCCGGTGTCGCCGAGGCAGAGGTCGACGTACTCGTGGCCGTCGACGTCGCGGAAACGCGCGCCCGCCGCCTCGCTCGCGTAGACCGGGAACCGTCCCGGCCAGCGCACCATCCAGTGCATCGGGACGCCCGCGAGCAGGGACGACTGCGCGCGTGCGGCGAGCGCGGCCGACCGTGGGTGCTCCCGCTCGAACTGCTCGAGCTCGCGCTCGAGCAGCCGTTCCGCGCGTTCGTGGATCGCCGCCGTCACGTCCCTATCCCATCACGCTACCCTGGCTCCATGCTCTTCTCCTCGCGCAAGTCCGAGCTCGTCACCCCGGAGCGGGCGCTCCCAGGGCGCGAGACGGCGATTGCCGTTCCCGCGCGGCACACGGTCCTCGGGACGCCGCTGCAGCCGCCGTTCCCGGACGGCCTCGAGCAGCTCGTCGTCGGCATGGGCTGCTTCTGGGGCGCCGAGCGGATCTTCTGGCAGCTTCCGGGGGTCCACACGACGGCCGTCGGGTACGCGGGCGGGTACACGCCGAACCCGACCTACGAGGAGGTCTGCAGCGCGCGCACCGGCCACACCGAGGTCGTGCTCGTCGTCCACGACCCGCAGCGGATCTCGACCGAGGAGATCCTGAAGGCTTTCTGGGAGGGGCACGACCCAACGCAGGGGATGCGCCAGGGCAACGACCGCGGCACGCAGTACCGCTCGGCGATCTACTGGACGACCGACGACCAGCGGGCGCTCGTCGAGGCGACGCGCGACGCGTACGAGCGACAGCTCAGGGGCGCCGGCTACGGCCCGATCACGACCGAGCTCGCGCCGCTCGACGAGTTCTTCTACGCGGAGGACTACCACCAGCAGTACCTCGCGAAGAACCCGAACGGCTACTGCGGTATCGGCGGCACCGGCGTCGCCTGCCCCGTCGGGGTCGGCGTCACCC
>DATMJW010000127.1:0-14392 GCA_035553355.1 Gaiellaceae bacterium
CGGGGGCACGAGCGGGTCCCGGCGGCCGACGAGGACGAGCGTCGGCGCCCTCACCGCCGACACGTCCGCGCGCACGTCGGCCGAGAGGAGCGCGAGCGCGGCTGTCCCGATCGTGACGGGGCCCGAGCGTGCGGCGTCGCGCGCGAGCAGCGCGAGGAAGCGCGGGCTCGATGCGACCAGCGCCCTCGCGAGCGGCGTCGTCATCCCGAGCGGCCCGCGGCCGGGAACGCCCGCAGGTGCGACGAGCGCGAGCCGCCGGACGAGCGCGGGCTCACGCCCGGCGAGCCGCGCGGCGAGCAGGCCGCCGAGGGAGTGCCCCACGACGTCGGCGCGCTCGATGCCTGCCGCCTCGAACCACGTCGCGAGCCAGTCGACCGCCGCGTCGAGGCCGAACGGCTGGGCGCGCGGGAAGCGGCCGAACCCGGGGAGATCGAGCAGGTGGACGTCGTGCTCTCGCTCGAGCGCCGGCAGCACCGGCCGCCACCAGCGCCACGAGCCGGCGAGCCCGTGGACGAGGACGAGCGGTGACCCCTCGCCACCCCGGCGCCATCGGAACGAGCGGCCGTCGATGCTCGCCGTGCGGAGCTCCGGCATGAGGGGAGGGTAGTCGCGGCCTCGACAGGTGCCGCAGCGCGAACAGGGGCGGAGGGACTCGAACCCCCGACCTACGGTTTTGGAGACCGCCGCTCTACCAACTGAGCTACGCCCCTCGGTGCGCGATGATTGTACTCGCGCCGGGGTGGGAACGACCGCGGCATGAGCGAGAACGAACCGACCACGCAGAGCAGCGAGGACCCCGTCGAGAGCGGCGGCCTCGAGGACGACGACCTCGACGCGCAGCAGGGCAAGGGCTACGGCGCGGACGAGGGCGAACGGGACGACGCGCTCGACGAGTAGCCTCCGCGCGTGCACCAGCGGCACGCGCTCGGGCTCCTCTTCCTCGCGATCGCAGCCTCGTTCGCGCTGATCGGCGTCGCTGCGGCGCGCGCCGGTGTCTGGGTCGTCGCGGCGGCCGCGGTGGCACTCGCCGTCTGGATGGCGAGCCTCGCGTCGCGCGGTCTGCGGCGACGGTAGAAAGAAAGTCGACGGATGCGGCGTATTCTCTGCGTGTGGCCGCAGTCGAAGACACCGCCGCGCTGTGGAGGGAGTACCGGAAGTCGCGCGACCGCACGGTCCGCGACCGCCTGATCCTGACGTACGCGCCGCTCGTGAAGTTCGTCGCGGGCCGCCTGGGGAGCGGGCTGCCCGCGCACGTCGACGAAGGCGATCTCGTGTCGTACGGCCTTCTCGGGCTGATCGGCGCGATCGAGCGGTACGACCCCGACCGCGAGATCAAGTTCGAGACCTACGCCATCGCGCGAATCAAGGGCGCGATCATCGACGAGCTCCGCGCCCTCGACTGGGTGCCGCGCTCCGTGCGCTCGCGCGCCCGCGACATCGAGCGCGCGATCGGCGAGCTCGAGCGCAAGCTCCACCGCGCGCCGACGGACGAGGAGATCGCGCAGAAGCTCGGCATCGCCGTCGCCGACCTCGAGGACAGCCTCACCGAGATCTCGCGGTCGTCGATCGCCGCGCTCGACGAGCTGTGGACGGTCTCCGCAGGCGGCGACCAGGTCGCCCTCATCGACACGATCGAGGACACGCAGGGGCCCGAGCCGCAGGCGGCGCTCGCGCAGACGGAGATGAAGGAGGCGCTCGGCGAGGCGATCGCCCGCCTGCCCGAGCGGGAGAAGCTCGTCGTCACGCTCTACTACTACGAGGAGCTGACGCTGCGCGAGATCGGCGAGGTGCTCGGCGTGACGGAGTCGCGCGTCTCGCAGCTCCACACGAAGGCGATCCTGCGCCTGAAGGCGCGCCTCGGCGGCGGCGCCGCCGTTCGCTCCGCCGCCGGCTGAGCCGGCAACGCTTGTGTTGTTTCAACACAAGCGCTCGGGCAGCTGAGTCGCCCGGAGTTTGTGTTGTTTCAACACAAGCTCCGGCTCGCGCGTGACCCTCCGCGGCGGCCGTAGTAGGCTCTTCGCCGTCCCCACAGAGCGAGGAGGAAGCCCGCCCATGCCCGCTTTCGAGCCTGGAAAGCTCCGCAACGTCGCAGTCGTCGGCCACCGCGGCACAGGCAAGACGTCGCTCGTCGAGGCGCTGCTCTACCAGGCCGGCGAGGTGAACCGGCTCGGGACGATCGAGGCCGGGTCCACCGTCTCGGATTGGGACGACGACGAGCACAAGCGGCGGATGTCGATCTCGCTCTCGCTCACACACGCGGAGTGGCAGGGGCGGAAGGTCAACCTGATCGACGTCCCGGGCGATCCGAGCTTCCAGGGCGAAGGCCGCTGCGCCCTTCGCGTCGTCGAGGGCGCGCTCTTCGTCCTGAGCGGCGTCATGGGGGTCGAGGTCGGGACGGCGCGGACGTGGAAGCGGGCCGAGGAGCTCGGGCTACCGCGCGTGATCTTCGTCAACATGCTCGACCGGGAGCGCGCCGACTTCTTCCGTGCGCTCGGCCAGGCCCAGGAGCAGCTCTCGGAGCGCTGCGTCGCCGTCCACCTCCCGATCGGCGCCGAGCACGAGCTGACAGGGATCGTCGACGTCCTCCACATGTGCGCGTACATGAGCCCTGAGGGCGCGCGCGAGGGCGACCCGGTGCCGATCCCCGACGAGATGGCCGGTCTCGCGCAGGAGTACCGCGAGAAGCTCCTCGACGAGGTCGTCCAGACGGACGAGGCGTTGATGGAGAAGTACCTCGAGGGCGAGGAGCTGGGGTTCGAGGAGGTGGCGCACGCGCTGAAGGACGCCGTCACGCGCGGTGTCGTCTTCCCGGTCGCCTGCGGAGTCGCGACGAAGAACCTGGGGACGCACGCGCTCCTCGACCTGATCGTCGAAGGGGTGCCGTCGCCGGCGAAGATGGGGTCGATCACGCACATCGACGGCGCAGAGACCGCCGCGTTCGTCTTCAAGACCCTCGCGGACCCGTTCGCCGGGCGGATCAACTTCTTCCGCGTCCTCCAAGGCGTCGTGCGACCCGACCAGACCCTCGTGGACGCGCGGACGCACGCGAAGGAGCGCATGGGATCGCTGCTCTTCCAGCAGGGGAAGGAGCACATCTCCGCGCAGGAGTTCGGCCCGGGCGACATCGGCGCCGTCGCGAAGCTGAAGGAGGTCCAGACCGGTGACCTGCTGCTCGACCGCGAGGTGCCGGCGGACGTGCCGGAGATCGGGTTCCCGGAGCCCGTCATGAGCTTCGCCGTCACGCCGCGGTCGAAGGGCGAAGAGGACAAGGTCGCAGCCGCGCTGCGGCGCCTCGGCGAGGAGGACCCGACGCTGCGCCTGCAGCGCAACCCGCAGACGGGCGAGGAGATCCTCTCCGGCATGAGCCAGATGCACGTCGAGGTCGCGCTCGAGCGGGCGAAGCGCCGCTTCGGCGTCGACGTGGAGCTCCACCCGCCGCGCGTCCCGTACCTCGAGACGATCCGCGCGGAGTCGCGCGCGCACGCGCGCTACAAGAAGCAGACCGGTGGGCGAGGGCAGTTCGGTGACTGCACGATCGTGATCGAGCCGATCGAGGGGAACGTCGGGTACGAGTTCGTCGACCAGATCGTCGGCGGCGTCATCCCGCAGGGCTTCCGGCCGGCCGTGGACAAGGGCGTGCAGGAGGCGATGGCGCACGGAGAGCTCGCAGGCGCGCCCATCCAGGGCGTGCGCGTGCGGCTCGTGGACGGCAGCTACCACACGGTCGACTCCTCGGAGATGGCGTTCAAGATCGCTGGGTCGATGGCGTTCAAGGAGGCCTACGCGAAGGCGAACCCGGTGCTGCTCGAGCCGATCATGGAGCTCGAGGTGACGGTGCCGGACGAGGCGGTGGGCGCCGTCAACGGCGATCTCAACTCGCGCCGCGCGCGCCTGCACGGGATGGAGCCGGCGGCCGGCATGACGACGATCAAAGCCGAGGTGCCGATGTCCGAGATCCTCACCTACGCACAGTCGCTCACCTCCCTCACCGGCGGCCGCGGCGACTACTCGATGCACTTCCTCCGCTACGAGGAGGTGCCGCAGCACGTCGCGCAGCGCGTGATCGCGGAGACGCAGCGCGAGCGGGAGACGGTCGGCGCGCACTAGGTCCGCGGCTTGTGGATAACTCGACCGCCTCTGCTACGGTCGAGCCATGCGCGTTACGCGAGTTGCCGCTACGCGGACCTGCGCGATCTGCGAACGCACGCTCCTGATGGGCGAGCACGCGACCCGGTTCACGCCCGACGGCGGAACCTACGTCGACGTGTGCCCCCTGTGCCAGGAGTTCGCGCTCGAGCACGGCTGGCACCGCGAGGGCAGCCCCACGTCCCCGACGCTCACGCTCGACACGCGCCGTCGCCGCCGCTCGTGGACGTCGTTCCTCGGCGGCCGCCGGCACGAGGAGGCGCCCGTCCTCGACGAGCCGATCCTGCGGAGGCTGTCGGAGGAGGAGCTCGAGGTGGTCGAGGCGGCCGACCTCTTCAATGCGAGCCCCTACCGCCGCACCGTCGCCGGGATCGCGAAGAGCCTGGGGCCGCCCCGCGCGTCGATCGTGCCGCTCTCGGGCGTCAGCGGCGAGATGGTGATCACGGTCGTGTGGGAGATCTCCTGGTACCAGTACCGCGTGACGCCGGACTCGGCGCAGCCCGTTCGCCTCGCCGAGCGCGGCCACGACACGGCGGAGCTCGAAGCTGCGTTCCTCCAGTGGAACGCGCAGCTCGCCGACGACGGCCGCCTGATTCCCGACATCGCGCGCGTGTAGTGCCGAGCGGCGCGACGTTCGCGGTGTTCGCCGCGGCTGCAGTCGCCCTCGCCGTCGTGCCGGGGCCTGCCGTCCTCTACATCGTCGCGCAGAGCATCGACGGCGGCCGTGCCAGCGGCCTCGTGTCCGCGCTCGGCGTCGCGACGGGAGGGCTCGTCCACGTCGTCGGGGCGACGATCGGCCTGTCCGCGCTCATCGCCTCGTCGGCGACGGCGTTCACCGCGGTGAAGTTCGCAGGAGCGGCGTATTTGGTCGTGCTCGGTGTCCTCACGCTCCTGAGGCGGACGACTGTGGAGGACGCGCCCGTGCGTGCGGAACGGCGCCTGCGACGGCGGTACGCGCAGGGAGTGCTGGTCAACGTCCTCAACCCGAAGACCGCGCTCTTCTTCGTCGCCTTCCTGCCGCAGTTCGCCGATCCTGCGCGCGGGCCCGTCGCACCGCAGCTCCTCGCGCTCGGGCTCGTCTTCGTTGCGGTCGCCGTCTGCAGCGATGCGCTGTGGGCGCTCGCCGCCGGCAGCGCGGCCGAGCGCTTGCGGGCGAGTCGACGGTTCCTCGCGCTCCAGCGGTACGTCTCGGGCACGGTCTTCGTCGGTCTCGGCGCTCTCACAGCAGCCGCGAAGCGCCACTAGCGCCCGCCGCCCGTCTGCTTACACTGCGACCACGATGATCTACTGCGTGATCCCGCGGGAGCTCGAGGCCGAGCTCTACGACAAGATGGTCGAGTACTACAAGGACAACCCGAACGTGACGGTCATCGTCGACCGCCGCCAGGGCAACGATCGCCGCACCGGGAAGTCGTACGGGGGCAAGCGCGAGATCCGCGACCGGCGCCGCGCGAGGATTCCGGGGACGTTTCCCGACACCCCGGCGCCCGGCGAGTAGCCGCGTCTAGACTGGCCGCCGAGATGGCGGTCGCAACGGGGCAGCACTTCCGGAACTTCATCGACGGCGAGTGGGTCGACGCCGCCACCGGCGAGACCTTCGAGTCGATCGTCCCAGCGACCGGCGAGGTGATCGGTACCTTCCCGCGCTCCGGGCCCGAGGACGTCGACCGCGCGGTCGCCGCCGCAAAGGCGGCGTTCGAGGAGTGGCGGCTCGTCCCCGCGCCGAAGCGCGGCGAGATCCTGCTCCGGTTCGCGCGCCTGCTCGAGGACGAGAAGCAGGAGCTGACGGAGCTGATGTCGCGCGAGATGGGGAAGGTGCTCGCCGAGGCCGGCGGTGACGTGCAGGAGGCGATCGACATGTCCGTCTACATGGCGGGCGAGGGACGGCGCCTGTTCGGTCACACGACCCCGTCGGAGCTGCGCGACAAGTTCCAGATGTCCGTCCGGATGCCGGTCGGCGTCGTCGGCGCGATCACGCCGTGGAACTTCCCGATCGCGATCCCCGCATGGAAGCTCGCGCCGGCGCTCGTGTGCGGCAACACCGTCGTCCTCAAGCCGGCGGAGGAGACACCGCTCCTCGCGTCGCGGTTCATCGAGCTGCTGCACGAGGCGGGGGTGCCGAACGGCGTCGTCAACGTCGTGCACGGCTTCGGTGACGACGCCGGCGACCGCCTCGTGCGCCACCCGGACGTCCCGATCATCACGTTCACGGGCCACCGTGACACGGGCGTTCTCGTGACGAAGAACGCGGCCGACCACCTGAAGCACGTGCACCTCGAGCTCGGCGGCAAGAACGCGATCATCGTGCTCGACGACGCCGACCTCGACCTCGCCGTCGAGGGGATCCTCTGGTCGGCGTTCGGCACCTCCGGGCAGCGCTGCACCGCCGCGAGCCGCGTGATCGTCCAGCGCGGCGTCTACGACGAGCTGCAGCGGCGCCTCGTCGAACGCGCGGAGCGGATGCGGATCGGGCCGGGATGGGACCCGGAGACGGATCTCGGTCCGGTGATCCACGCGAGCTCGCTCGAGAAGATCCACGGCTACACGAAGATCGGGCAGGACGAGGGGGCGAAGCTCCTCACCGGCGGCGAGCGCGCGACGGACGGCGACCTCGCGAACGGGCACTTCTACCGGCCGACGGTGTTCGCCGACGTCGATCCTCGGATGCGGATCGCGCAGGAGGAGATCTTCGGGCCGACGACGGCACTGATCCCGGTCGCCGACTTCGACGAGGCGGTGCGGGCCGCGAACGGCATCCGCTACGGGCTCTCGAGCGCGATCTTCACGCGTGACGTCAACAAGGCGTTCCGGGCGATGCGCGACCTGCAGACCGGCATCACCTACATCAACGCCGGCACGACCGGCGCCGAGGTGCACCTCCCCTTCGGCGGCACGAAGGAGACCGGGAACGGCCACCGGGAGGCAGGGCAGGCCGCTCTCGACGTGTTCACCGAGTGGAAGTCGGTGTACATCGACTACTCCGGGAAGCTCCAGCGGGCGCAGATCGACAACGTCGAGCACCCGTCGCCCTGACGGACCGGGTGCTCAAGCTCGTCTACTTCGTGCCCGAGGAGGCGCGCGACGCCACGCGCGAGGCGGTCTTCGCCGCGGGCGGCGGGCGGATCGGCGACTACGAACGCTGCTCCTGGTACACGCTCGGGACCGGGACGTTCCTGGCGCAGGAGGGCGCCGACCCGGCGGTCGGCGACGTGGGGGAGGAGGAGCACGTCGCCGAGTACCGCGTGGAGGTGATCGTCCCCGAGGCGTCCGTACGCGCCGCCGTCGACGCGCTCCGCGAGGCGCACCCGTACGAGGAGGTCGCGTTCGATCTGATCCCCCTCCACGTCTTGTGACGCCCACGACTTTGTGTTGTTTCAACACAAGCTCCCCGTGCGGGTGAAGCTCTTCACCGACGGTGGGGCGCGCGGGAACCCTGGCCCCGCGGCGTACGGCTACGTGCTCGAGGCCGAGGACGGGACGGTGCTCGCCGCGCACGGGGAGGCGATCGGCGTCGCCACGAACAACGTCGCCGAGTACAGCGCGCTCATCGCAGGCCTCGAGAAGGCGATCGAGCTCGCGCTCACGCGCGTCGAGGTCGTCTCCGACTCGGAGCTGATGGTCAAGCAGATGCGCGGCGAGTACAAGGTGAAGAACGAAGCCCTGCGCGACCTCTCGCTCCGCGCCGCCCGGCTCGCGCGCGCGGTCGGCGACGTTCGCTACACCGCGGTGCGGCGGGAGCACAACGAGCTCGCGGACAGGCTCGTGAACGAGGCGCTCGACGCGGCTGCGGGCTAGGCGTCAGGCGGCGGCGTCGCCGAACGCGGGGCCGACGATGTGGTGGAACTCCACGTCGAGGCCGAGAGGAGCGAGGTGGAGCCCCTTTGCGATCCCGTCGCGGTCCTCGAGCGTCAGCCACAGGTCGTGCTCGAACTGCGCGACCGCGTCGATCTGGTCGAGCCGGAAGGTGACGGAGCAGGTGTGGTCGCCGCCCGTGAAGAGGAGGCGTGCCTGGACGTTGTTCTGCCGGTCGAAGTCGTGTCCCTGCTCGAACGTCAACGTCCAGTGGTCGAGCGGCGTCGCCCACTCTTCGAGCTGCTCCGCGTAGACCGAGAGCGCCTCGTCGAGCTCGACCTCGACCGGTGTGTCGGCCCGCTCGCCGGGGGTGTCTCGGGGAAGAACACGTAGCGTCGCCACGGCCTCCTCGGTACCCGCGACCCCGCACGTGAAACGCACGAGGGCGCGGCGGCGGCGTGGGTATACTGGCGGCCCACGCGGATGTAGCTCAGTTGGCTAGAGCGTCTGCTTGCCATGCAGAAGGTCGTGGGTTCGAGTCCCATCATCCGCTCTCTCGCTGTTCAGCCGTCGGAAGCCGCCTGGCTCACTGACGGCTCGCCCAAAATATTGGATCGTCCGGCGCCGGGGTGCGTGACGTGAGGAGCTTCTCGCCGCCGTAGCGCGCCGGCGAGCGAACGACGCGCTGTCAGCTTGTCGCGATCAGGCGGAGCAGCTCGTCCCTCGGCGGGCCCGCGGGCGGAGGCGCGCCGTCGCCGAAGAGGCGGCCGACGATCTGTTCGATGCGTGTCTGCACCTCATCGTCGCCATCGAAGACCGCGGTGCGGTCGAGTGCGCCGATCCTTCGAATCGTCCGGCGCAGGACGAGGTCGTCGTGCGAAGCAGCTGCGAGCGCCGCGGCGAACGAGAACAGCGGGTAGCTCCCGTCGCGGCGCGTGAAGTCGAGCGGCTCGCCCTGCCAGCGACGGGTGCGCGCGTCGTCTGTGGCCACCGCGAGCGCGAACCTCTCGCGCGCCTCGGCCGCGACAGCGTCGCGGTAGCGCGCCGCGGCGTCGGCGCCGTCGGTCGCATCCTCGGTCGCCTCTGCGACAGCGCGCGCATGCGCGAGCGAGAACGACAGCCCCCACGCGAACGCGGGGTCGGTGTGGCAGAACGCGTCGCCGACGGCCGCTACACCGCTCGCGGCGGGCTCGGTCGTGCGGTCGACGTTCAGCAGCCCGCCCATCGGCATCACGTCGGTGATCGGTTCGCCGTAGTCGGGCGACGTCATCGTGTCGAGCGGAGACATCGTCCGCGCTGCTGCCATCCACGCCGTTTCGTCGCGCAGCGCGCGGAGCTCACGGTCGAACGTCGGGACGAGGAAGATGATCGAGTACGTCCGGTTGTCTCCGCGGAAGGTGTTGAACCCCATGTAGCCGAGGTCGCCACGGGGGTTCAGCGGTGTGCCGCCGATCGGCTCCATGTGCTCGACGCCGTCGCGAAGGCGAAAGTAGCGACAGTAGTAGAGCGCTCCGCATTCGGCCTCGGCGCCAACGGGCCGGTGCCACCCGCGCGGGGGCCGATAGCGCCCCAGCGCGTCGACGACGAGGTCTGCGCGTACGACATCGCCACCCGCGACCGCGACGCCCGTCGCCCGCGCACCCTCGACGACGAGTCCGGCGACCGTCGTGCCCTGGCGCAGCTCGACCGCCGGCTCCGCTGCGACTGCCCGCCGGAGCGCCCACTCGATCAGCGGCCGGCGCGCCCACACAAAAACGAGCTCGTCGTCGCCCGGGTCACGCGGTCCGCGCAGCTTCGTCGAAAGATCCTGCGGCTCCGCACCTGCCGAGAGGAGGGAATCCAGGACGTCCGGCGCGAGTAGCAACAGCTCGCGGCGCCCGCGCGGCAGAAACGCGTGCGGCTGGAAAAAGTGCGGGATCCCACGACGGTCGACCGCGAACGCGTCCTGCGGGGCAACATCCGCCGAAACCACATCCCGCTCCAACAGGGTCACCTCATGCCCCGCACGGGCGAGCGCGAGCGCCGCAGCGAGACCCGCGAATCCTCCGCCCGCGACGACGGCCTTCATCGCCCCACCGTAACCTCGAGCCGCTGCGCCGTCTACAACGGGCACCGGGTGTCTGGGTTCGGCCCGAATGGGTTCGACGCACAGCAGGATGCGCCCCCGGACCATCCCGCAGATATCCCGCGGGACGAGCCGCCGGCGTCCCGTCGTGTCCGACTCTGCCGCGCCCACTGGTGCGCACGGCACGAGTCGGTGCGGCAAAGAACGGCGTCAGCCGGCGGCGGTCGTCCTCAGTCGGACCAGCCGAATCCGCTTGCCATGCAGAAGGTCGTGGGTTCGAGTCCCATCATCCGCTTTTCGAAAGCTGCCTCTCTCCGCTGGCGCTCACGAAACCGGGCGCCGCGCTCGCACGTTTTACGCGCGACGATGGGCGCGGGCGGCGGCGAGACGGACGAGGAGCTGATCCTCCGCTGCGCCTGGTGCGACCGCTTCAACGTCGACGGCGTGTGGACCGAGCGGACGCTCGCGAGCTTCGGTCACTCGGACGTGACGCACGGGCTCTGCGAGGATTGCCTCGAACGGCTGCGACCGCTGGCACCGTGACACGACCCGGCCTCCGCGTCCGGCGGCGTGTGTCGCCGTCCTCGACTCACAGCACGCGCCGGTTCCGCCGGCGCGAGTCGCGCGCGCGGTCGTCGTCGCGCGGCGTCTGCGCGCTAGCGAGCGGCCGGCCGCAACGACGGCAGTGGGAGGCGTCGCGTTCGCCGTGCGAGGCCGGTCCGCCGGCGACGTGGCCGGCGACGAGGCAGATGAGGTACCGCATGTGCGGCGTCTTCGGCCGCGCGGCAGCGTTCACCGGATCCCTCGTCGGCGGTTGATCGACCCGGTTCACCCGCGGCGCGTCCCGCGGGAGCCCGTCCAGCCGAGCCGCGGTCGTAGAATTCCCTGCTCGTGAACGGCACGCGCTCCGACGAGGACGACGGTCGTACGCCCGCGACGAGCGGGCCGTTCGGGTGCATCGCCGACGACTACACCGGCGCGACCGACGTCGCAAGCGGGCTCCGCCGCCACGGCCTGCGCACGGTTCTCCGCTTCGGCGAGCCGCCGCCCGATGCCGCAGCCGCCGCGGCCGACGCGATCGTCGTGGCGCTCAAGACCCGGACGGCTGCGCCCGAGGACGCCGTCGCGCGGAGTCTCGCGGCACAGCGGTGGCTCGACGCGCAGGGCGCGCGCTGCATCTACTTCAAGTACTGCTCCACCTTCGACTCGTCCGAACGCGGCAACATCGGGCCGGTCGCCGACGCGCTCCTCGACGCCGTGGGCGCGCACATGGCGGTCGTGTGCCCCGCCTCGCCGGAGCATGGGCGCACGATCTACCAGGGCCACCTCTTCGTCTGGGACCAGCCTCTCGCCGAGTCGCCGATGCGGCACCACCCGCTCACGCCGATGACGGACTCGAACCTCCTGCGGCTCCTCTCGCGGCAGACGCCGCATCCCGTCGGTCTCGTCGCGCACGACGTGGTGAGACAGGGCGCGGGTGCCGTGGCGGCGCGCCTCGCTGCGCTCGACGCCGAAGGTGTCCGCTACGCGGTCGTCGACGCCGTGAGCGACGACGATCTGGGGGCCGTCGCGGCCGCGTGCGCGACGTCGAGGCTCGTGACCGGCGCAGCCGGGCTCGCCTGGACGCTCGGGCGTCTCGCCGGGCGCATGGGCGCCGAGGCTGCCGCCCGCGAGGCGCCGCTGCCGGACGGGCCGGCGCTGATCCTCGCCGGAAGCTGCTCCGCCGCAACCCTGGAGCAGGTCGGCATCGCGCGGGACCGCGTTCCGTCACTGAAGCTGGACCCGAGAGGGGCCGCCCACGACTTCGGCGGCGACGCCATCCGCTGGTTCGACGAGCACTTCGACGGGCGGCCGCTGCTCGTCTACTCGTCGGCGCCGCCGGAGGAGCGCAGAAACGGCAGCGCGGACGTCGCCGCGCGGGTCGAGGCCGCGCTGGCGGCACTCGCGAGCCACGCCGTCGCACGTGGCGTGCGGCGCCTCGTCGTCGCGGGCGGCGAGACGTCTGGCGCCGTCGTCGACGCACTGGGGATCCGCTCGGTCACCGTCGCCGGCGAGGAGGACACCGGTGTCCCGTGGCTCGTGCATGCGCAGCCGTCTCTCGCGCTGCTCCTCAAGTCCGGCAACCTCGGCCGCCCGGATCTGTTCCTGCGCGCCGTGGAGGGGGCCGCGTGAGCGGCGTCGACGCCGCTGCGCGCACCGCGCTCGTCGAGCTCGGGAGGTCGTTGTTCGAGCGCCGCTACACGCACGGCCGCACCGGCAACCTCAGCATCCGGCTCGGCGACACCTTCCTCGTCACGCCGACGAACGTCAGCCTCGGGGGGCTCGACGCCGAGCAGCTGTCGACCGTGACGCTCGACGGCGAGCACGTGGCGGGGCCGCAGCCCTCGAAGGAGGCGTTCCTCCACGCGGCGATGTACCGCGCTCGGCCCGACGACGCCGCCGTCGTCCACCTCCACAGCACCTATTCGGTTGCGGTCTCGTGCCTCGCCGGGATCGACGAGACCGACGTGCTGCCGCCGCTGACCGCGTACTACGTGATGCGCGTCGGGACGCTCCCGCTCCTGCCGTACCACGCCCCCGGGGATGCAGCGCTCGGTCCGGTCGCCGAGGCGGCCGCGGCCGCGCACCACGCGCTCCTCCTCGCGAATCATGGCCCGATCGTCGCGGCTGCCGATCTCGAGCGCGCGGCGGATGCGGTCGAGGAGCTCGAGGAGACTGCGAGGCTCTTCCTCCTGCTCCACGAGCGCGACATCCGACCGCTTCGTCCCGACCACGTACAGGCGCTCCGGGAGCAGCACCGCCGGCGTTGAAGCGCTTGGCGGAGCGACACCGAGCTGCAATACTTTTGTCGAAGATGGAGCAGGTTTCGCGGGTCGAGCTCAACGACCGGCGCCTCGACGACGCCGGCCGCGAGGCCGCCCGCGACGCCGCCGTCGCGTTCTACTGCGAGTGCATGTCCCCCGAGTGCAACGACGCCGTCGTCCTGCGCGCGAGCGAGCTCCGGGCGCTTCGCGCCGACGGCGAAGCGCCGGTCAGCATCGGGCACGCACCGCTCGAGCGGCGCCCCGTCCTGCGCACGGTGTCACGGCGCTACGCCGTCGTCGCGGCGGCCTGAGCGCGACCTGCGCCGGGCCGTATCTCGTTCCGGGGTTGCGTCGTTTTCCCGTCGTACTGTCGTCATGGGAGACGAAAGGGGACGGAAATGCAGCACGGATGGATCTCCGCGCGGCCGACGCGGGTGGCGTTGGTCGCAGCGATCGTCGGCGCGGCGTTCGCGATCTTCGCGGCGCTGAGCCTCGCGCCGACCGGAACTCCGGTCGCGCCCACCGCGGCCGCCGCGTGCGGTCAGAACCCGCACGACTGCGGGAACGGCGGGAGCAAGCCGGCGACGGCGAAGCCTGGGTGCGGCTACGGCTCGTTCCAGAACCACGTCGGCCCGCCCGGGCACGACCGCGTCAAGGGGAACTGGGACCAGGACCAGCGGCACGGCGACACTGCACCCGGCTTCACCGCGGCGGACACTGCGAACTACGCGCCTGGCACGCCGCAGGAGTGCCCCGGCACTGCCGGCGGCAAGAAGTAGCGCACTCGATTGGCGGCGGGAGGGCCTGAGCCCTCCCGCCGCAACCGTTACGCGGCAGACAGGGCCGCGCTTCTACCGGTTGTGGCAGACGACCTCGACGTTGTGGCCGTCGGGGTCGAGCACGAAGGCGCCGTAGTACCCCTGGTGGTAGTGCGGCCGCTCACCGGGTGCGCCGTTGTCGCGGTAGCCGGCGGTCGTCGCCGCCGCCCAGAACGCCTCGACCGACTCGTTCGACGAGCCGCCGAACGCGATGTGGACGTTCTCGGTCGGTTCGCCGTGCAGGAGCGAGAACGACCCTTGCGCGCCGCGAACGATCGTCCGGTCCTCCAGCCGCTCGACCTCGAGTCCTGCGTGCGGCGCGATCGCGCGGTAGAACGCCGCGGACGCGGCTGGGTCGCGGACGCGGAGCCACAGGTGGTCGACGATGCCGTCCCGCCGCGCGTCGCCGTGGGCGACCGCCTCGACGCTGTTGCCGTCCGGGTCGAGCAGGAACGCGCCGTAGTAGTCGGCGCGGTACTGCGGTCGTAGCCCGGGCGCCCCGTCGCTCCTCGCTCCCGCGGCGGTTCCGGCGCGCCAGAACGCGTCGACGTGCTCGCGCGAGGGCGCCGAGAAGCCCACGTGCAACCGCCGCGTCGGCGGCCGGTCGCCGGCGCCCACGAGGGAGAAGTCGTTCCACTCCGTGAAGCCGTTGCCGGTCGGCTCTCCCGCCTCCAGCTCCGCGAGGATCACGCGGTAGAAGCGCTCTGCTGCGGTGGGGTCGGAGACGCGGATCGTGACGTGGTCGAACACCCGCCGACTCTGACACC
>DATMJW010000128.1:0-4934 GCA_035553355.1 Gaiellaceae bacterium
CCCGAGCCGAGGACGTCGCCGGGGCGCAGCACCGTGTTCCGCGCCGCGTGGTCGCGGATCCGTTCCCACGAGAAGAAGAGGTCGCGGAGGTTCCCGCGCGAGCGCTCCTCGCCGTTCACGCGCGCGACCATCTCGGCCTCCTCTCCCGGGAACTCGTCGGCGGTCACGAGCACCGGGCCGAGCGAGGTCGCGAAGTCCTTCCCCTTCGCCGGCCCGAGGCCGACGCGCATCTCGACTCGCTGCAGGTCGCGCGCCGACCAGTCGTTCATGACGGTGAAACCGGCGATCTCGCCGTCGCCGCCGATCACGGCGGCGACTTCGAGCTCGTAGTCGAGCTCCTCCGTGCCCTCCGGGTACGGCACGACGTCCTCCGGGCCGAAGATCGCCGCCGGGTTCGAGAAGTAGAAGACGGGCTGCTCGTACCACTCGGGCGGCACCTCGAGCCCGCGCGAGGCTCGCGCCGTTCGCACGTGCTGCTCGAACGCGTAGAAGTCGCGCACCGAGGGAGGGTGGAGCACGGGCGCACGCAGGTCGACCTCCTCGAGGCGGTACTCGGCGTGCTCGCGCGCCCGGCCAC
The DNA here is from genome assembly GCA_035553355.1 of Gaiellaceae bacterium. GTDB lineage: Bacteria > Actinomycetota > Thermoleophilia > Gaiellales > Gaiellaceae > Gaiellasilicea. Next base: position 578 of record DATMJW010000128.1, read on the forward strand.
CGCCGCTGAGGAACGACTGCAGCGTCTGCGCCGCGAGCTGGACGACGCGGTCGCCCTCGATCCGCCCGGGCCAGCCGCGCTCGAGCTCGAGCGCCTTCGGGGAGAACATGCAGAGCCGCATCGCGCTCGGACCCTACGGCTCCGTGTGGACGATCACGTCGGCGATCTCGGGATGCTCGGCGCGCAGGCGCTCCTCGACCTCGCTCGCCCGCACGTGCGCGTCGGCGAGCGACGACGACCCCTCGACGCCGAGCGTCAGGAACGCGACGAGCCCTTCGGACGTGCGGAGCACGCGCACCTCGCGCGGCGCCGCCCCGGCCTCCCGCACGATCCGCTCCACCTCCCCCGGCTCGAGCTCGACCGCGGCGCTCGCCTCCGTCAGCGGCTCGAGGTGCGTCTGCACGGAGCCGATCTCGGGCACGGCGGCGCAGATCGCCCGCTCCACCTGCTCTGCGACCTCGTGCGCCTCGTCGAGACGGAGCTCACCCGGCAGCTTCAGGTGGAGGGAGAGCTCCGTCGCGCCGTCCACGGTGACGAGGCCGAGGTTGTGGATCTCGCGCACGCGCGGCACCGAGAGCGCCGCTGCGTGCGCGCGCTCGCGGACAGCGGCGGCGCCGGCGGCGTCGGGCTCGACGTGCACGACGACGTCGCTCCCCGGCAGGACACGCTCGACGGCGGCCTCCACGCGGTCCGCGACCGCGTGCCCCTGGCCGACGGCGGCGTCCGGCGGCACGGAGATCACGACGTCCGCGAACGTCCGCCCGGCTGCCTGCCGGAGCCGGAGCCGCGAGAGGTGGACCGGCGGCTCGACGCGCGCGATCGCTTCGCGGGCGGCGACCTCCGCCGCGGCCGGCGATCGGTCCATGAGGACGTCCACGTTCCGGCGGATCAGCCGCGACGCCGCGAGCAGCACGAGCGCCGCGACGAAGAGCGCCGCGATCGAGTCGCCCTCGGGGAACCCCTGCCGCGCCGCGACGAGCCCGGCGAGCACGGCCAGCGTCCCGGCGAGGTCGCTGCCGAAGTGGAGCGCGTTCGAGAACAGCGCCGGGCTGTCGAAGCGGCGCGCGACGCGATACGAGGCGAGGGTTCGCGACACGTCGATCGCGATCACGACGCCGACGACCGCGAACGCCCACCACGCCGCATCCACCTCGTGCGCGAGCGCGCCGGTGAGGCGCGCGACGGCGATGGCCGCCACGAGCGCGCTGACGAGCGCCAGCACCGCCGCCTCCCCGAGCGCAGCGAGGTGCTCCGCCTTGCCGTGCCCGTACGGGTGCGCCGTGTCCGCCGGCCGCCCCGCCACGCCGAGCGCGAAGAACGTGAGGGCCGCCGCGACGAGGTCGGTCCCCGAGTGGAGGGCCTCGGAGACGAGGCCGAGGCTGCCGCTCGCGACACCCGCGACGAGCTTGAGCGCGAGGAGGACGGCCGCCGCCGCGACGGAGAGGAGCGCCGTGCGGCGCTGCGGGCTCATGCTCCGAACGCTACTGCGGCGAGACGCGCTCGAGCGGCCAGATGAGCACGTCCTGGCGGCGCGAGAAGTGGAGGAGCGGCTCCCCGTACGTGTCGATCCCGTCCGGCGGCATCGTGTTCAGCTCGATCTCCGCGCGCGCCTCCTGCAACGGCCAGGGCGGGTGGTGGATGTCCGCGCGCCAGAGCGCACCGGCTTCGTCGGTCGTGTAGAGGCAGTAGCGCTCCGTGAGGAAGTGCTCGAGCGTCCCCTCCTCGGCGTTGAACGTTCGACCGACGGGTTCGTAGTGCGCCTCCCAGACGTGCGGACGCTCCGCGTCGTTGCGCGCGCAGCGGTAGCGCGGCAGCCCCTCCATCCGCGCGTGGAAGTACGGGAGCTTGTACGTCCGCCGCGCCCCCTCGACTGCGAGGCGGCTCGACGCGTCGAGGCTGAAGAACCAGATCCCGGGCCGCTCGCCCGCGTGCCGGACGTACGTGCGGCAGTTGAGCTCGAGGAACGACGACACCCCCGGCAGCGGCACCGGCGGCGTCCCGCGCAGCCGCAGGTTCGTCACGCGGAACGGGGTGATGCCCACGTACGAGCGGCCGTCGTGCGTGTCCACCTCGAGCTCCGGCGGCAGGTGCGCCCGCAGCCGGTCGATCGGCATCTCCCAGTGCGCGAAGAGCAGGTCCTCCCACGTCTGCGCCATCAGCCACGAGCCCGGCGGCACCGGCCACGGCCGATGCGCCGTCTCGCGCAGCGTCGTCGCCTGGCGCGCGGGGGCGTTCAGCAGCTCCCTCGGATCGAACACGCTCTCAGGATCGCCGCGCCGCCGCGGCGGGAAACTCAGAGGTTGCCGCGGAGCGCCTGCTCGCGCTCGATCGACTCGAAGAGCGCCTTGAAGTTGCCCTCGCCGAACGTCGTCGCGCCGTGCCGCTCGATCACCTCGAAGAAGAGCGTCGGCCGGTCCTGCGCGGTCTTCGTGAAGATCTGGAGCAGGTAGCCGTCCTCGTCGCGATCCGCGAGGATCCGCAGCCGCTTGAGGTCCGAGTAGTCCTCCGCGATCTCGCCGACGCGCCCCTCGACCTCGTCGTAGTACGTCTCGGGTGTGTCGAGGAAGACGATGCCGCGCTCCTTCAGCGCCTCGACGGTGCCGACGATGTTCTCGGTCTGGAGCGCGATGTGCTGGACGCCAGGCCCCTCGTTGAACTCCAGGTACTCGTCGATCTGGCTCTTCCGCTTTCCCTCGGCCGGCTCGTTGATCGGGAACTTGATCTTCCCGCCGCCGCCCGCCATCACCTTCGACATCAGCGCCGAGTATTCGGTCTGGATCTGGTCGTCGCCGAAGTGGACGATGTTCACCATCCCGAAGACCTGCTCGTAGAACTCGACCCAGTGGTCCATCTTCCCGAGCTCGACGTTGCCGACGACGTGGTCGATCGCGCTGAGCCCGACGCCGTGCGGAGGGTTGCCGTTGGTGCTGGCGACAGCGACGTACCCCGGGAGGTGAGGCCCGCCGTACTCGCTCCGGTTCACGAACGTGTGGACGTTGTCGCCGTAGGTCGCGATCGTCGCCAGCTGGACGCGGCCGTGCTCGTCCTCGAACCACTGCGGCTCGCGCACGCCCGTCGCACCGCGCGCCGTCGCCTCACGGTACGCCGCCTCGGCGTCGGGGACGAGGAGCGCGACGTCCTTCGCGGCGTCGCCGTGCTTCGTCGAGAAGCGGACGATCTCGCTGTCCGAGCGGAGGCCGCTCGTCAGCACGAGCCGGATGTCGCCCTGCTGGAGGACGTACGACGCCCGGCTGCGGACGCCGGTCTCCGGCCCTGCGTACGCGACGCGGGTGAACCCCATCGCGTGCTCGTAGAAGTAGGCCGCCTGCTTCGCGTTGCCGACCCAGAGCTCGATGTGATCCCAGCCGTCGAGCGGCATGAAGTCCTGCTCGGCCATCGCGGCCGGAGTCTACTCCGCACCGCGGGAACCTGGTGCCGACCGTGCGGCGACGTCGGGCGGGGTCTTGCAGCGAGGACGTGCTGAGCGCGAGAGAGTCACTCCGCCGCGGGCGCGACCGCAGCGCGCGGCGGCGTCCGCGCGAGCAGGATGCCGCCGCCGATCAGGACCCCGCCCGCGACCTGGAGGAGCGTCATCCGCTCCGAGAGGAGCACGACCGCGAACACGGCGGCGACGAACGGGTTCAGGTTCGCGATCAGCGTCGACCGCGACGCGCCGATCTCGCCGAGCGCCCGGAACCAGAGCACCGTCGTCAGGACGAGCGGGCCGAGCGTCGCGAAGACGAGCAGCGCCCACACCTCCCAGCCGAGGTCGAGCTCCTGCCCCGCCGTCTGCGGCCCGCCGACGGCGACGATCCCGACCCACGCGAGCGCCAGCACGGCGGCGCTGACGCGCGAGGCGCTGTAGCGCTGCATCAGCGGCGCGACGGCGACCGAGTACCCCGCCCACGTCGCTGCCGTCGCGACGCCGAGCGCGACGCCGCTCCAGCCGACGCCGACGTCCGAGTCGGCGCCCGCGGCGACGAGCGCGACGCCCGCGAAGGAGACGACCGACGCGAGCCAGAACCGGCCGCTCATCCGCTCGAGCCCGAACGCGAGCCCGATCAGCGCCGCGAAGATCGGCGTCGCGCCGAGGATGAGCGCGATCGTCGACGCCTCCGTCCCCTCGAGCGCGTACACGAACGCGAGCTGGTTGAGCATGATCAGGGCTGCGGCGAGGACGACCAGCCGGAGGTCGCGGCGCGCGATCCGCAGCGAGCGCTCGACGGCGAGGACGAGCACGAGGAAGATCACGACCGCGATCCCGTAGCGCACCGTCGCGTACGCGAGCGGCTCGAACCCGTGCGTGAGGATGTACCGCGTCACCGTCAGGTTGAGCGCCCAGAGGACGACGGTGAAG
>DATMJW010000129.1:0-22059 GCA_035553355.1 Gaiellaceae bacterium
GCGGCGCTCGAGAAGTCCGGCGGCGTCCTGTAGCGGACGCCGGGGTACAGTCCGCGGCATGGCGACCACCGAAGATCGCCGCGAGACGGACTCCGGGATCGAGGTCAAGCCGGTCTACACGGCCGAGGACGCGCACGCGGAGGCGCTCGAGCTCCCCGGCGAGTTCCCGTTCACGCGCGGGCCCTACCGGGACATGTACCGCGGCCGCCCGTGGACGATCCGCCAGTACGCGGGCTTCGCCTCGGCGGAGGAGACGAACGGGCGGTTCCGCTACCTGCTCGAGCGCGGGCAGACGGGGCTCTCGGTCGCGTTCGACCTGCCGACGCAGCTCGGCAGGCGCCGACGACCCACGTGCGCTCGGCGAGGTCGGCCGCACGGGCGTCGCGATCGACTCGGTCGAGGACATGCGCGTCCTCTTCGAGGGGATCCCGCTCGGCGAGGTGTCGACGTCGATGACGATCAACGCGCCCGCGTCGCTCCTGCTCCTCCTCTACGAGCTCGTCGCCGAGGAACAGGGGGTCGGCGGTGACGCGCTCCGCGGCACCGTCCAGAACGACATCCTCAAGGAGTACGTCGCGCGCGGGAACTACATCTTCCCGCCGCGCCCGTCGATGCGGCTCACGACCGACCTCTTCGCGTACTGCGCCGAGCGGATCCCGAGCTGGAACACGATCTCGATCTCCGGGTACCACATCCGCGAGGCGGGCTCGACGGCGGTGCAGGAGCTCGCCTTCACGCTCGCGAACGGCATCGCCTACTGCCAGGCCGCCGTGGACGCGGGGCTCTCGCCCGACGCCTTCGGCGCGCGTCTCTCGTTCTTCTTCAACGCCCACAACCACTTCTTCCAGGAGGTGGCGAAGTTCCGCGCCGCGCGGCGGCTCTGGGCGCGCATCATGCGCGACCGTTTCGGCGCGACGAACCCGAAGGCGCTCGCGCTGCGCTTCCACGCGCAGACGGGCGGCTCCACGCTCACGGCGCAGCAGCCCGAGAACAACGTCGTGCGCGTGGCGATCCAGGCCCTCTCTGCGGTGTGCGGCGGGGCGCAGTCGCTGCACACGAACGGCTTCGACGAGGCGCTCGCCCTGCCGACGGAGCGCTCGGCGCGGATAGCGCTGCGGACGCAGCAGATCCTCGCGCACGAGGCGGGCGCGACGGACACCGCGGACCCGCTCGGCGGCTCGTTCTTCATCGAGTCGCTCACCGACGAGCTGGAGGCGCGTGCGCTCGAGCTGATCGAGCAGATCGACGAGCGCGGCGGAGCGGTCGCGGCGATCGAGCAAGGCTTCGTGCAGGGCGAGATCGAGGACGCCGCCTACCGCTACAACGTGGACGTTGAGGCGGGCGAGCGCGTGATCGTCGGCGTCAACCGCTTCGGCGAGGCCGAGGAGGAGGACGTCGAGCTGCACCGGCTCGACCCGGAGAACGAGCGGCGCCAGGTGGAGCGGACCCATCGCGTCCGCGCGGAGCGCGACACAGCGGCCGCGGAGGCGGCGCTCGCGGAGGTGCGGCGCGTCGCGCGCGGGAGCGAGAACCTGCTGCCGCCGATGCGCGAGGCGCTCCGCGCGCGCTGCACCGTCGGCGAGATCTGCAACGCGCTCCGCGACGAGTTCGGCACATACGACGCGCAGTAGCGGGCGCGGCACCGGCCGCCACGCCGAGGCGCGAGACTCGCTCCGCGGCCCCCGCGGCGTCGCAGCCCCCGCCTCGCCGCTACACGAGCCGGTGGCGCGTCGCCCACCGTGTCAGCTCGTGGCGCGACGAGAGCTGGAGCTTCCGCAGGACGCTCGACACGTGGCTCTCCACCGTCTTCACGGACAGGTGGAGCCGCGCGGCGATCTCCTTGTACATGTAGCCGCGCGCGATCAGCTGGAGCACCTCGCGCTCGCGCGCCGTCAGCTCGTCGAGCTCGCTGTCGCCGCCGACGCGCTCACCCGCGCGAAAGGCGTCGAGCACGAAGCCCGCGAGCCGCGGCGAGAACACGGCGTCGCCGGACCTGACCCGCTCGATCGCCTGCGCCAGCTCCTCGCCCGAGATCGTCTTCGTCACGTAACCGCGGGCGCCGGCCCGGATGACCGCGATCACGTCCTCGGCCGCGTCGGACACCGAGAGCGCGAGGAAGCGGACGGCGGGGCGCTCGAGCGCGACGGCGTTGATCACGGCGTCACCGCCGCCGTCCGGCAGGTGCACGTCGAGGAGAACGACGTCGGGATCGGCTTCCTTGATCAGGGGCACCGCGTCCGCCACCGTTCCCGCGGTCCCCACCACCTCGACCGCGTCCCCGAGCTCGGCGCGAACCCCGGCGAGGAAGAGCGCGTGGTCGTCGACGAGGACGATCCGCGGCTTCACGAGGAGCCGTCCCTGGGCACGCGCAGCTCGACCTCTGTCCCCTCGCCGGGCGCGCTCGTGATCGTCGCGCAGCCACCGGCACGCTCGAGCCGGCGCTCGACGGAATCGACGAGGCCACGCCGACCGGGCGGCACGCCGGCGCGGTCGAAGCCGGAGCCGCGGTCGCGGACGAACACGGCGACGGCGTCCTCCGTCACCTCCGCGTAGACGTCGATCTCGCCGACGCCTGCGAACTTCGCTGCGTTCGTCATCGCCTCGCGCGCGGCGAGGACCGCCGCCTCGACCCGCTCGTCGACGGGGCAGTCGCCGGCAGTCGCGAGCTCGACGCGGACACCGTGCACCTCCTCGACGTCGGCCGCCGCCGCGGAGAGCGCGGCCACGACCGACGCAGCGCCGTTGCCGATCGGGAGGTCGCCGTACAGCCACCCGCGGAGCTCCCGCTCCTGGCGGCGCGCGAGCGCGGCGACGCGCTGCGGCTCCTGCGCGTGCCGCTGGATGAGGGCGAGCGTCTGGAGGACGGAGTCGTGGACGCGCGCCGCCACCTCGGCGCGCTCCTCGCTGCGAACGCGGGCGGAGCGCTCGGCGTCGCGGTCGAGCACCAGCCGCCAGAGCCACGGGCCGACGAGGAGGACGAGCGCCGCCCCGATCGCGCCGGGCGCGAGCAGCGTCGGCGTCCCGCCCGGCACGGCGATCGCGACGCCGACTGCGGCGAGGGCGAGACCCCAGTACGACACGCGCGTGTCCGGCCGCAGGCTGCCGCCGCGGCGCAGCGCAAGCCACAGTCCCGCTGCGACGAGCACGAGCCCCAGGACGCCGCTGCCGGAGAGGCCGACGGCGCTCAGCACGAGCGCGCTCGCCACCACAGCGAGGAGCACCGCGAACCACGCGCGCCGAGCTCGCGCGTACGCCCAGAGCGCGAGGTACACGAGGATCCCGGCCCCACCTCCGAGCGCCAGCACGGCGAAGACGACGCGAACGAGCGTCACGTCTGCCCCGAGCGCCCGCGCGATCCCGCCGCAGACACCCGCGACGACGCGACGCTCGCCGTCGAGCGCGAGCCTCGGCAACGCCATCGCGCTCACTGTAGGCCCCGTCCGATGCGGATCTCGCCGATACCGACCGCGGCGTCGAGGACGAGCACGCGGAGGCCCGTCTCGTCGACGCGGTCGGCCACGCGCCAGCCTTCGACGCGCCGGCCGAGGAGGCGGATCTCGCCGAGGCGCGCGTCGGCCCCGGCGCGCACGGCCGCGCCGTCCGGGAGGAGCACGCGGATGCTGCCGGCGTCGACACGCACACCCACGCGCGTCTCGCCGCGGGGCAGCTCGAGGGAGCGCAGGTCGAGGACGAGCTCGCCGACCCCTAGCGTGTACTCGTCGCGGAGATCGTCGACAGCCGCCGGCGCGAGCGCCCGCTCGCCGACGCCGTTGCCGAGGCTCACGTCGAAGGTCGCGAGGAACGCCGCGACGAGCACGAGCAGCAGCACTGCGGCCGATGCGACCGCGACGACGACCGCACGCAACCATCCCCGTCGCGCGCCGGCGACCGCGAACCACGTCACCCCGAGCAGCACCGCGCCGGCGACGAGCAGGAACGCCCATGCGTCCCCCGCCGCCCACACCGGCACCTCCGACAGCAGCCCGAGCACGACGACGGTGAGCAGGCCGAGCACGACGAGGACGGCGGGCCGGCGGCGGCGGAGCACCGGGGCCGCGATCGAGTCGTCGGCTCCCTCGTCCGGGATCACGAGCGCGGCCACGAGGTAGATCGCCATCCCGGCGCCGCCCATCAGCGTGAGCACGACGAAGGAGACGCGGAAGACGGCGGGATGCAGCCGAAAGTGGGCGCCGAGGCCGCCGGCGACGCCCGCGAGCATGCGGTCGCCGCGGCTCCGCTCGAGCCGCGCGCCGAAGGCGTCGGTCGTCTGCCCGCTCGTCATCGTCCCTCCGCGATCGCGACGCGGTTGCCCGCGGCACCGTCTGGCGAGAGGTGCGGCAGCCAGGCCAGCCACGACGGGAGATACCAGTTCCAGCGTCCCAGGAGCTTCATCGTCGCCGGCAGGAGCACCGCGCGCACGATCGTCGCGTCGATGAGGATCGCCGCACCGAGGCCGAAGCCGAACTGCTTCAGGTCCGTTGGGGAGAGCGTGACGAAGATCGAGAAGACCGCCACCATGACGAACGCGGCGGCAGAGACGGTTCCGGCCGTCGCGCGGAGCCCCTCCGCGACCGCAGCGTCGGTCGAGAGGCCGCGGTCGTGCGCCTCGCGGATCCGGCTGAGGATGAAGACGTGGTAGTCCATCGAGAGCCCGAAGAGAACGACGAAGAGGAAGAGCGGCAGCCCCGACACGATCGCACCCGTGGACTCGAATCCGAGCACGCGCTCGCCCCAGCCCCACTGGAACACCGCCACCAGGAGACCGTAGGCGGCGCCGACGGAGAGCAGGTTCAGGAGCACGGCCTTGGCCGCGAGGGCGAGCGACCGGAACGCGACGAGCAGCAGTGCGAACGCGAGCACGAGCACGAAGCCGATCGCGAGCGGCATCCGCTGACGCATCAGCGCCTTGAAGTCCTCGGAGAGCGCCGTCGGCCCCGTGACCGCGGCCTCGACGCCGGCGACGCGGCCGATCGATTTGGGGATCACCTCGTCGCGGAGCGTGGCGAGCGCGGCGGCGGACGCCTCGTCCGTGCCGGTGCCGGCGAGCGGGACGGAGACGACGGCGACGCGACCGTCGTCGCTCGAGCGGACGCCGATCGGGTCCGACGCGATCCCTGCCGCGACGGCGTCGGCACGCAGGCGCGCGATCGCGCCGCGCACCTCCGGCGCCGCGACGTCGGAGGCGCGGACCGCCACCACCGCCGGGAGCGGCCCGCCGGGGAACGCAGCCTGGAGGCGCTCGTAGGTCTGGACGATCTCGAGCGACCGCGGTAGCGCGTCGATGCCCGTCTCGGCAGTCCGCATGAACAGCGTCGGTACCGCGAGGGCGACGAGGAGGCCGCCCGCGAGCCCGGCCGAGAGCGCCGGGCGCCGGAGGACGCGGTCGACGATCGAACCCCACACGCGTCCCTCCTCGCCGCGCCTGCGGGACAGGAGCGGGATCCGCGGCTTCTCGACGCGGGTTCCGAGCCAGCTCAGCGTCGCAGGGAGCACCGTCAGCGACCCGACCACGGCGATCGCGACGACGAGGATCGTCCCGATCGCGACCGACGTCCAGATGGGCGAGCCGCCGAAGAACATCCCCGCGACGGCGGCGATCACCGTCAGTCCCGAGAGCACGATCGCGCGGCCCGAGGTGGCTGCGGCGGCGGCGAGCGCCGCCTCCTCGCCGCGCCCGGCGGCACGCTCCTCGCGCTCGCGCTTGAGGTAGAAGAGCGAGTAGTCGACGCTGACTGCCAACCCGATCAGGAGGATGACCGAGTTCGCCGCCTCGTCCATGGCGAAGAGCCGACTCGGCAGCGAGAGCAGCCCGATCGCCGCGACGACGGCGGAGATCCCGACGAGAACGGGGATCGCGGCCGCGACGAGCGCGCCGAAGACGACGATCAGGATCGCGAGCGTCACCGGGACGGCCGTGTACTCCGCCCGAGCGAAGTCGGCCTCGATCGTCCGCTCGACGGCGAGCTGCGCGCTTGCCTCGCCGAACGCCTCGACGCGGAAGCCGGGATGGCGCTCCTGCACCCCTACGAGCGCGTCGAGCACGGGGTCGACGAGCGCCGGCGCCTCGCGGTTCCCGCCGGCGAGCTGGAATCGCACGAGCGCGGCGCGGCCGTCGGCCGAGGCGACGGGCGGCTCGACGGCGGAGACGCCCTCGCGGGCGGAGACGGTGCGGGCGACCTCCGCCGTCACCGCGCGGAACTCGGGATCGGCGGCCGCGTGCGACTCGCTCGTGACGAGCACCGACTCGCTGGCCTTGTCGGCGAACCCGCCGGCCGCGAGGATCTCCTGCGCCCGCTTCGACTCGCCGACGGCGTTGTCGGCCGGGTCGAGCTGCGTCGTCCCGAGCGTCGCGCCGAGGACGGCGGCGACGGTGACGAAGGCGATCCAGCCGAGGATCGCGGTCTTCCGGTGTCGGGCGCTCCAGCGGCCCATGCGGGCCGCGACGTTGGTGCTGTGCTCGAGTGGCGGCATCGATCTCCTCCGGATCGTCGGCGTGGTCATGCAGCCAAGGCTCGTCGGCTGCGCCGCCGCGCGCTATGGGGGATGACCCCCAAGCGACCCTGATCCGACCCGTGGGGCGGACACGTCAGCCGCCGCCGACGAGTCACCGCTCGAGCCGCTCGAGGATCAGGTGGGGGACGAGCTCGAACGCGCCCGCGCCCGAACGCCGTTTGGGTCGACGACCCCGCTCCGGCACCGCGAGCACCTTCCCGAGCACGCGAACGTCGACCGCCGGCATCGCCCTACTCTGACACTGCAGCGGCTCCGTTCATAAGCTCGCACCGATGCGGATCCTGCTCGTCTCCCAGATGTACCCGTCGGCGGCCGAACCCGACCTCGGCGTCTTCGTCCGCGACCTCGAGCGCGAGCTCGCAGCGCTCGGGCACGAGGTCGAGCGCGCGGTTCTCGATACGCGGAGCGGCGGGCCGCTCCGTCACCTCCGGCTGGCGTGGCGGACGTGGCGCGCGGCGCGGCGCTTCCGACCGGACGTCGTCTACGCGCACTTCCTCGTGCCGACGGGGCTGTGGGCGGTCCTGCTCGGCCGTGCGCCGGCGGTCGTGACGGCGCACGGCCAGGACGTGGCGAACATCGCCTCGGTTCCGGGCATGCGCGCCGCGACGCGCCTCGTCGCGCGGCGGGCGGCAGGCGTCATCGCCGTGTCGAGCTACCTGCGCCGTCTGCTCGAGGAGCGCGTGCCGGAGGCTCGCGGCAAGACCGAGGTGATCGACTCCGGGGTCGACCTGGAGCGGTTCCGCGTCGTCCCGCGCGCCGACGGCGCGCGCCCGGCGTTTCTCTGCGTCGGCTCGCTCACCGAGCGGAAGAACGTCGTCCGCCTCGCGGCGGCGTTCGAGCGGCTCGGCGAGGGGACGCTCACCTTCGTGGGTGACGGACCGCTACGGCCCCTGCTCGAGGGGCGGCCAGGCGTCAGCGTGCTCGGGAGCGTGCCGCACGATCGCATCCCGGAGCTCCTCGCGGCAGCCGACGTCCTGTGCCAGCCCTCGCTCGTCGAGCCGTTCGGGCAGGCGGCGCTCGAGGCCCTCGCCGCCGGGCGCAACGTCGTCGCGACGCGCGTGGGCGGGCCGCCGGAGTTCGTCCCGCGGGACGCGGGCGTGCTCGTCGACCCCCAAGACGAGTTCGCGCTCGCCGAGGCGTTGCGTGCCGCGGCGGCCCTCCCGGTTCCGAACCCGGCTTCGCGCGCGGCCGCCGAGGCGCACGGCCTCAGTGCGCAGGCCCGCCGGGTGGAGGCCCTTCTTCGCGCCGCCGCTCGAGATCCGCGAGCCTGATCTCCACGAGCGGCCGCACGGCGTCCTCGAGTCCGGCCTCGCGCGCGACCTCGAGCGCCTGCTCGTAGCTCTCGCGCGCCTTCTCGGGCGCGACGCCCTGCTTCAGCCGGTTGTCGCCGGTGACGAGCAGCTTCTGGATCCGCGTCCGCGCGCCGTCGGCACCACCTCCCTGCGTCCCCTTCACATTTTCAGCCTATCCAGGCAAGATCGGCCGGGGTCTCAGGGTGAGGGCATACGACAACGTCATCCGCGTGGTGATCGCGGACGACCACCGCCTGTTCGCGGACGCGCTCGAGGCGATCCTCGACGCCGACGAGCGCCTGGCGGTGGTCGGGACCGCACGCGACGGCGCAGAGGCCGTCGAGCTCGCGCGCACCCTCGCCCCCGACGTCGTCCTTCTCGACATCTCGATGCCGATCATGGACGGGTTCGCCGCCGCGCGCGCGATCGGGGCGCTCGAGAAGCCGCCGGCGGTGCTGATGCTGACGGGGTCGAACTCGGCACAGGACGTCGACCGCGCCCGCCGCGCCGGCGCGCGCGGGTACGTCACGAAGGACGACATCGCGGCGACGCTCGTCGACGCCATCGTCGCGGCCGCGCGCCGCTAGCGCTTCGCTAGGCTGTCGCCGCGATGATCCAGGTTGCAGCAGTCCTCCAGGTGTTGATCGGCGCCGGCCTCGTCGGGCTGATCCTGATGCACTCCGGCCGCGACACCGGAATGGGCGGCATGGGCTTCACACCCGCGTCGCAGGGCGGGACGCACATCGTCGAGCGGAACCTGACGCGGCTGACGGTCGTCGTCGGCGTCCTGTTCTTCCTCAACACCGTCCTGCTGTACCGGCTCCTCGCGTAGCCGCGCCCGAAGGGGTAGGCGGCGAGCGGCTACAATGCCGCTTCCCCGCGCTGGTGGCGGAATTGGTAGACGCGCAAGGTTGAGGGCCTTGTGACCTTAGGGTCGTGGAGGTTCAAGTCCTCTCCAGCGCATGCGGGATCGAAGGCGGGCTCCGGCCCGCCTTCGGCGTCTCTGCGTTTCTTGACGCCGTCCGGGAGGATCTCTAGCCTGTCTGCCGAACACACGTTCGACCGCTCCCGCGACCAAGGAGAACGAGAGGTGCTGACCGCACGCCAGCAGGAGATCTGGGGATTCCTCGTCGAGTACGTCGACCGGCACGGCTACCCCCCGACCGTGCGCGAGATCGGCGAGGCCGTCGGCCTCGCCTCACCGTCGACCGTGCACGCGCACCTCGCGAACCTCGAGCGGGCGGGGCTGCTCCGCCGCGACCCGACGAAGCCGCGCGCGCTCGAGCTCGTCGGTCATCGACGGGCGGCGGCGGCCGGTGCGACGCCCGAGCCCGCTGCCGCAGATGCCGCACCGCGGCTCCCGCTCCTCGGCCAGATCGCGGCGGGCGCGCCGCTGCTCGCACAGGAGAACGTGGAGGACGAGATCGCGGTGCCGGAGCCGCTCGGCCACGGCGCCGACTTCCTGCTGCGCGTCCGCGGCGACTCGATGATCGAAGCCGGGATCCTCGACGGCGACACGCTCGTCGTGCAGCGCGCGCAGGAGGCGCGGAACGGCGAGATCGTGGTCGCGCTCGTCGGCGACGACGAGGGCGCGGACGAGGCGACCGTGAAGACCTTCTACCGCGAGAACGGGCGCATCCGCCTCCAACCCGAGAACGCGGCGCTCGAGCCGATCTACGCCGACCACGTCCAGATCCTCGGCCGCGTCACGGGGGTCTTCCGGAGGCTCTGATGGGTGTTGCGTACCTGAACAGGACGCTCGACCAGGAGCTCGCGGCGCTCGCACGCGGCGCGAGCCTCGAGTGCCTCGTCTGCGGCGAGTTCCTGCTCCGCCGCCCGGTCGCCCACGCGTGCCTCGAGTGCGGCTTCCTGCTCTGCGACGGCGTCGAGATCCCGCAGTCGGAGCTAGAATTCGTGGCGCAGGCCGGGTGACCGCGTCGCCCCCTTCGGAGGGCGCCGAGGAAAGTCCGGACACCGCAGGGCAGGACGCTGGGGAAACCCCAGGCGGCGAAAGCCGACGGAAAGTGGAACAGAAAGCAGACCGCCGACGGGGCGTTTCCGGAAGCCCCGTCGGTAAGGGTGAAACGGTGGGGTAAGAGCCCACCAGCGTCGTGGCGACACGGCGGCTCGTCAAACCCCGTCCGGTGCAAGGTGAAGCAGATCCCGTTGACGCGGCCCGCCGAGGGATCGGGTACACCGCTCGAGCCAGCCGGCAACGACTGGCCTAGAGGGATGGTCACCCTCGACAGAATCCGGCTTACAGGCCTGCTACCGAGAAGCCCCGGCGACGGGGCTTCTCCACTTCACCATCGACGGGCCGCGCGTCCCGGTTCGTTCGGATTCTGCAAAGCCGCTTGACGCGGCGCACGGCGGGAGGCACGGTCCGCGTGTGCTCGGCACCGTCCTCGTCGCTCTCCTCCTCGGCGTCGCGGCGCCGTCGGCCGCCGTCGACCGCCCCTCGGCCACCGCCGTCGCGCAGCAGGGGTCGCTGAAGGTCGTCAGCCGTGCGCTCCTCGACGATCGCGGCGGCGAACTGATGGGCACGTGGCTCGACGCGCGTGCGCGCTGCGGCGCGACTCGCCGCCTCCGCGTCTCGTACGAGATCGACCTCGTCCTCCCGAGCGGGAAGACGATCCGGCGGAGGCCGGCGGCGAAGGCCGCGTCGCTCGAGAACTGCGCCGAGGGCGGCCCGAACTTCGGCTTCGCGGTGCGCGCGCGTGCGCTCGGGCTGGCGTGCGCGGACGGCTCGTGGCGTCCCGGCCGGTACTCGATCGGCGTCGCGACGACGGACACGCGCACCGGGCTGACGGCACACGCGCACCTCTACCACCAGGTCGCGCGCTGCTGAGCGCTACGCGCGGAGGGTGACCTCGACGGCCGTCCCGCGGCCCGGGCGCGACCGCAGCGCGAACCCGCCGTCGATCGACGCCGCTCGGCGTCGCATGTTCTTGAGGCCCTGGCCGGCAGCGGCCCCCTCGCCGTCGAAGCCGACGCCGTCGTCGCGCACGATGACCACGCGGCGCGTCCCGCGCTGGCCGATCCTGACCTCGGCGCGCCGTGCGCCAGCGTGCTTGCGGACGTTCGCGAGCCCCTCCTGCACGATTCGGAAGATCTCGATCTGCTCGTCCGGCGCGAGCAGCATGTTCGTGTCGATGTCGAGCTCGACCTCGAGCGCGCCGTCGGCCGTCAGGAACTCGACGTAGCGGCGCAGGGCTGCGTCGAACGGCGCATTCCCGCTGGCGGACGAGAGCGCGAGCACCGCGAACCGCGCCTCCTGCTGCGCCGCGGCCGCCGCCTCCTTCAGCTTCGGGAGCGCCTGCTCGACCGGCGCGCCCGACTCGATCATGCTCGCGTGCGTCGAGACCGCGAAGAGGTACTGCGCGAGCCCGTCGTGGATCTCGCGCGCGACGCGTGCGCGCTCCTCCGCGACGGCGCGACCGAACTCCGCGAAGCTGATCGCGCGCCACACCCCGACGAGCAGGAGGCCGTACGCGAGCACGCGCAGGAAGTCGCCCTGCGAGACGAAGTCCGTCGAGAGGCGCGGCGTGAGCACGTAGTGGAGCTCGGCGAAGAGCGTCAGCGTCGCGCCGAGCGCCAGCCAGCTGTCGAGGTCCTCGCCGTGGTTCCGGTAGCGGACGGCAAAGCCGACGACGGCGAGGAGCGCGAGCAGGGCCAGGAACGAGAGCGTCACCGTCAGCTCGAACGGGCGTCCTGCGCCCGCGGTCGGATCGAGCAGCGCGAGCGACGCGTCGAAGCCGTGGAGCGGCAGCCAGATCGCGACGAGCGCGACGAGCACGAGCCCGATCCCGATCGAGAGCACGCGTGCGCGTGACGTGATCCTGCGCCCGGGCACGACCGGCGCGAGCGCGATCAGCGTGGCGGCGAGAACGCGGGCGCCGAGCGCCGCCCACGCCTCGGCCGCGCCCTGCGGGTCGCCGCCGAGGACCGGCGCGACGGCGAACGCGAGCGTGCCGACGCCGGCGACGCAGAACCCGGCGGCGAGGAGGAGGTCGAGGGTGCGGCCCTCCACGGAGAAGCGCACGCCGGCGAGGATCGCGACGATCGTCGCCGCGAGCACCACCGTCGTGTCGAGCACGAGCCGTCCCTCCGGAAGCTCGTAGGTGCTGCGGAGCGACGGGTTCGTCAGGAAGAGCGCCGTCGCGGATCCGAGCAGGGCGACGAGCAGCAGCTCGCCGACGAGCCACGACTCGAACGTCTCTTTCGCGCTGCGCTGCACATGCCCCTAATCGGCAGCACCCCCGCTGCCGATGAGGGGAACATGCCGGAGCGCATCCTCGTCGTCGACGACCACCCCCTCACCCGCGACGCCCTCGCGTCGCTGCTCGTCCAGGGCGGCTTCGACGTCGTCGGCGAGGCGGCGGACGGCGGCGAGGCGCTCGAGCTCGCGCAGGCACTCCAGCCCGACCTCGTCCTGCTCGACCTCTCGATGCCGGGGATGGACGGCCTCACCGCCCTGCCGCGTCTTCGCGCAGCGGCTCCTCGGTGCGAGGTCGTCGTCCTGACGGCGTCCGGGACCGAGGAGAACCTCCTGGCGGCGATCCGCGGCGGCGCCGCCGGGTACCTGCTGAAGAGCGAGCCCCCGGAGCGGATCGTGGCGTTCCTGCGCGGGGTCCTCGACGGCGAGGCGGCGCTCTCGGGAGAGGTCGCGCGGCGCCTGCTCGAGCAGGTCCGCGTCGGTGGCCGCATCGGCGGCGGCGTCCCGGAGCACATCGCGCACGCGCTCTCGGCGCGCGAGGTCGAGGTGCTGCTCCTGCTCGACGAGCACCTCTCGACCGACGACATCGCGAAGCGGCTCTACATCTCCGAGCACACCGTCCGCTCCCACGTGAAGAGCCTGCTCCGGAAGCTCGGCGTGTCGTCGCGACGCGAGGCGCTCGAGCAGCTCTCGGCCGCACGCGTCTAGCCCGAATCCCCCACCGTGGGGGATGCAGTTCCCGAAGCCGGGGCGATGAGGGAGCGCCCGCCGCTGCCGATGCTGACGCCAGGTTCCTCCTCTGAGGACGGTGGCGAAAGACAGGTGGCGGCGGCCGGCGAAAGCCGGCCGTCACGCTTTCGGCGGTCGGGTGAAGCCTTCGTGCGCCGCGGCGACGAGTCGCGGCAACGTCGCGACGTCGTACCCGCCCTCGAGCACGGCGGCAGAGCGCGGGGCGGCCGCCGCGCAGCGCGCGGCGAGCTCGCCGAAGGCCGCGACCGTGAGCGCGAGGCCGCCGAGCGGGTCGTCGCGGTGCGCGTCGAAGCCGGCCGAGACGAGCACGAGATCGGGAGCGAACGCGACGAGCGCCGGCTCGACCTCAGCCTCGAACGCCGCGAGCACCTCGTCGTCGCCCACGCCCGCCGCGAGCGGGACGTTGACCGTCGAAGCGTCGCCCGTCCCGGGGCCGCCCGTGCCGGGATAGAACGGCCACTGGTGGAGCGAGGCGAAGAGGACGGAGTCGTCGCCGCGGAAGATCGCCTCCGTCCCGTTCCCGTGGTGCACGTCGAAGTCGACGATCGCGACGCGTGCGAGGCCGAGCTCGGCCTGGGCGTACCGCGCGGCGATCGCCGCGTTGTTGAGCAGGCAGAACCCCATCGCCCGATCCGCGGGCGCATGGTGGCCGGGCGGGCGAACGAGCGCGAAACCCTGCCGCTCGACCGCCTCGAGGGCGATCCCGGACGCGAGGAGCGCCGCTTCGAGGGACGTCGCGGAGACAGGTGTGTCGGCGTCGAGCATCGTCGGCGACCGGATCGCGCGGAGGCGCGCCAGGTGGTCGGGCGTGTGGACGCGCAGGACGTCGGTTTCGGAGGCGCGCCGCTCCACACGCTCGACGGGGAGCGCAGCGGCGAGGGCCGCGATCCGCCCGCCGTGCTCCGGGTGCGCGCCCGTCGGATGGAGCAGCGCGAGGTCGGGGTTCGTCAGGAGGTCGATCGCCGCTCCAGCTCGCGCAGCCGCACGGCGAGGCGCCCGAGCCCCCACTCCTCGGCGAGCCCGGCGCCGCGGCCCCACGTCGGCTCCTGGTCGTCGAGCGGCGGCAGCGGCGCGCCCGCGTCCATCGTCGCCACCCGCAGGTAGAGCCGCAGCGCTTCGGTCTCGGCGGCGAAGCGCCCGGCCTCGAGCGCCGCCTCGAGCGACCCGTACTGGCGGAGCACGTCGGCCGCCGTCTTCTCGCCGACCCCGCGCGCACCCGGGATCTTGTCCGACGGGTCGCCGCGCAGCGCGATGAAGTCGGGCACCTGCCGCGGCTCCACGCCGTAGCGCTGCCGCACCTCCGCCGGGCCGATGCGGGCGAACGCGCCGCCGCCGCGCTGCGGCTGCAGGATCGTCGTCCTCTCGCTCGCGAGCTGGAACATGTCGCGGTCGCCGCTCGCAACGAGCGCGCGGCCGCCGCGCGCCTCCTCGGCCGCGACCGCGGATGCGACGAAGTCGTCGGCCTCGTACCCGGCACCCTTCGCGCACGCGAAGCCGATCGCCTCCACGAGCTGCGGCGCGAGGTCGAGCTGCTCCAGCAGCGCCGCGTCGAACTCGCGCCCGCCCTGGTACCCCGGCAGCTCGACGTGCCGGTACGTGGGCTCGGTGAGCGTGTCCCAGCAGACGACGACCGCCCGCGGCGACTCCTCCTCCCACATCCGCAGCAGGACGTTCGCGACGCCGACGAGGAGCCCCGCCTGCCCGCCGTCGCGCCGCTTGAGCGTCTTCGGGATCGCGTGGTACGCCCGGTGCGCGAAGGAGTCGCCGTCGACGACGAGCAGGGGCGCGTCCGCGCTCACGCCTGCGCCTCGAGCTCCGCGATCGCCGCCATCAGGCGGTCCGTCGCCACGACGGGCGCGTCCTCGCGCCCGTCGAGATCGTCGAGCAGGACGGGACGCCCGTATGCGACGCGCAGCTGGGCGAGCCTGCCGAGGCGGTCGGTGCCGACGATCGCGGCGGGGACGAGGGGAACGCCGGCGCCGAGCGCGATCCGTGCGGCGCCGGTGTGCGCCTTCGCCTCGTGCTTCTTCCGGAGCCCCTTCTTGCGGCGTGTCCCCTCCGGGAACATCACGACGGCGTGACCCTCGCGGCAGAGGCGGATCGCCGTCTCGATCGCCTCGGTGTCGCGCTCGCGGCGGCGCACCTTGAACGCGCCGGCGCCGACGATCACCCACCGGAGCGGCACCCAGAAGAGCTCCGACTTCGCCATGAAGCGAAGGAAGCGGCGCGGGAAGAGCGGCAGGCCGAGCGGCCACGGGTCGAAGTTCGAGTTGTGGTTCGCCGCGAGGACGAAGCCGCCGTCCGGGACGTGCTCGAGCCCCCGCGCGCGCAGCCGGAAGACGAGCCTGAGGATCGGCCAGCTGAGCGTGCCGATCAGGAGGTACACCGGGCTCGGGCGCGGCGCAGGGGCGGTCACGAGCGCAGTATCGCGCCCGCCGGAGCGGCCCGAACGCGCTTGCAGCCGCGCCCGGACACGGCGCTAAGGTGTCGCGCGTGGCGAAGACGACCGAACGGAGCGGCGGGCGCAGGCTCGTGATCGTCGAGTCTCCCGCGAAGGCGAAGACGATCGCCGGCTACCTCGGCAAGGACTTCGTGGTCGAGTCGAGCGTCGGTCACATCCGCGACCTCCCGAACCGGGCGTCCGAGATCCCGCCGGCGCTGAAGAAGGAGTCGTGGGCACGCCTCGGCGTCAACGTCGACCGCGACTTCGAGCCGCTCTACGTCGTGGACGCGGACAAGAAGAGCCGGGTCGCCGAACTGAAGCGGAAGCTGAAGGACGTCGACGAGCTCCTGCTCGCGACGGACGAGGACCGCGAGGGGGAGGCGATCGCCTGGCACCTCCTCGAGGTGCTGCAGCCGAAGGTGCCGGTGCGGCGGATGGTCTTCCACGAGATCACGAAGGACGCGATCCAGCGCGCGCTCGGCGAGACGCGGGAGATCGACCAGCGGCTCGTGGACGCGCAGGAGACGCGCCGCATCCTCGACCGCCTCTACGGCTACGAGGTGTCGCCCGTCCTCTGGAAGAAGGTGATGCAGGGGCTCTCGGCCGGGCGGGTGCAGTCGGTCGCGGTGCGGCTCGTCGTCGAGCGCGAACGGGAGCGGCGCGCGTTCGTCTCGGCGGGCTACTGGGACATCCAGGCGCTCTTCGACCCCGGCCGCTTCGCGGCTCGGCTCGCCGCCGTCGACGGCAAGCGCGTGGCGCAGGGTCGGGACTTCGCGCAGGACGGGACGCTCCGATCGGCCGAGGTCGTCCGGCTCGAGGAGCGCGAGGCGCGCGAGCTCGCGGGCGCGCTCGACGGCGCGCGCTTCGAGGTGCGCGCGTCCGACGAGAAGCCGTACACCCGCCGGCCCTCGCCCCCCTTCATCACCTCGACGCTGCAGCAGGAGGCGAGCCGCAAGCTTCGCTTCACCGCGCAGACGACGATGCGCGTCGCGCAACGCCTCTACGAGAACGGCTACATCACCTACATGCGCACCGACTCGACGACGCTGTCGGAGTCGGCGCTCGCCGCGGCCCGCGCGCAGGCGGCGGAGCTCTACGGCCCCGAGACCGTGCCCGACGCGCCGCGCCGCTACCAGCGGAAGGTGAAGAACGCGCAGGAGGCACACGAGGCGATCCGCCCGGCCGGCGACACGTTCCGGACGCCCCAGCAGGTCGCGGGCGAGCTGAGCCGCGACGAGTTCGCGCTCTACGACCTGATCTGGAAGCGCACGCTCGCGTCGCAGATGGCCGACGCGCGCGGCCTCACCGTCTCGCTCCGCCTCGGCGCGACGGCCGCGAACGGTCGCGACGCCGAGTTCGCGGCCTCGGGCACCGTGATCACCTTCCGCGGCTTCCTCGCGGCGTACGAGGAGAGCCGCGACGACGAGGCGGACAGGGCAGAGGAGGAGCGCCCGCTCCCGCACCTCGCCGTCGGCGACACCGTCACCGCCGTCGAGCTCGAGCCGGAGGGGCACGCGACGACGCCGCCCGCGCGGTACACGGAGGCGAGCCTCGTCCAGGCGCTCGAGGAGCGCGGGATCGGGCGGCCGTCGACGTACGCCTCGATCATCGGCACGATCCTCGACCGCGGCTACGTCTTCAAGCGCGCGACCGCGCTCGTCCCGAGCTTCCTCGCCTTCGCCGTCGTGACGCTCCTCGAACAGCACTTCGGACGGCTCGTGGACTACGGCTTCACCGCCCGGATGGAGGACGACCTCGACCGGATCGCCGCCGGCGACGAGGAGCGGCTCGAGTGGCTGCGGCGCTTCTACTTCGGCGAGGCGGGCGACGACGGGCTGCGCGACCTCGTCTCCGACCTGGGCGAGATCGACGCCCGAGCCGTCAACTCGCTCCCGATCGGGAACGGCATCGTCCTCCGCGTCGGGCGCTACGGGCCGTACGTGGAGCGCGGTGAGGAGCGGGCGAGCGTGCCGGAGGATCTCGCGCCGGACGAGCTGACGGTCGAGAAGGCGGAGGAGCTGCTCGCAGCCCCGCAGGGCGATCGCGTGCTCGGCACGCACCCCGAGACCGGCCGCGAGATCTCCGTCCGAAGCGGCCGCTACGGCCCGTATGTGTCCGAAGCGCCGCCCGAGGGATCGGACGAGAGGCCACGGGCCGCCTCGCTCTTCCGCTCGATGTCGCCGGAGACGGTGACGCTCGAGGACGCCGTCCGTCTGCTGACGCTGCCGCGCACGCTCGAGGCACCCGACGGCGAGGAGATCGTCGTGGCGAACGGCCGCTACGGCCCCTTCATCAAGAAGGGAAGCGAGACGCGGTCGCTCGAGAGCGAGGAGATGCTCTTCACGGTCACGGCCGACGAGGCGGTGGCGCTCCTCTCCCAGCCGAAGGAGCGGCGCGGACGGGGCGCACCGAAGCCGCCGCTGAAGGAGCTCGGGCCGGACCCCGCGACGGGGAAGCCGATCGTGCTCAAGGAGGGGCGCTTCGGCCCGTACGTGACGGACGGCGAGACGAACGCGAGCCTCCGCCGCGGCGACGATCCGGAGGCGCTGACGACGGAGCGCGCGATCGAGCTGCTCGCGGAGCGGCGGTCGAAGGGGCCGGCCCCGAAAAGACGCGCCCGCACGCGCCGCTCTGCGTCGTAAGGCGCGCGGAAGCGCAAACTTTCGCTGCTCGGCGGCGTATCACCCTTTCGAGGGCGCGACCGTCGCGATAGCGTCGTACGCGAGAACCCCGAGGGCCCTCACCGGAATAGCAGGAGCAGCCTGCACGTTCGAGCTTGTAACAGCGTCGAGGTGCCGGTTCCCCTGGCAAAAGCAGGAAAATGGGCTTATGGTGCGTAAGTTTGTTGCTCTCCCGCGAAGAAGCACCCGAAAGGACTGACGTTTCTCTTTGACGCAGAACCAGCTGATCGAACTGTTCGAATCCGACCAGGTGAAGACGCTCGTCGAGCGCTCCGAGGAGCGCGGCTACATCGAGCCGGCCGAGTTCGAGGCGTTCGTCCTCGAGCACGAGCTGAACGACGACGAGCAGGAGCAGCTGACGCGCGAGTTCGAGACGATCGGGCTCGAGGTCGGCGCGCCGCAGGCTGCCGCGAAGGACGACGAGAAGGGGTCCGAGAAGGAGAAGGACGCTGAGCCGGAGGTCGACCCGGCGCACGTCGCGGTGTCGTCGGGCGCGGGCGACAGCCTGCAGCTTTTCCTCGCCGACGTCGGCCGTCACAAGCTGCTGAACGCGGCGCAGGAGGTCCAGCTCGCGAAGCAGATCGAGCGCGGCGACCCGACGGCGAAGCGGATCATGATCGAGTCGAACCTGCGTCTCGTCGTCTCGATCGCGAAGGGCTATCGCGGGCTCGGCGTGCCGTTCCTGGACCTGATCCAGGAGGGGACGCTCGGTCTCAACCGCGCCGTCGAGAAGTTCGACTGGCGCCGCGGCTTCAAGTTCTCGACGTACGCGACCTGGTGGATCCGGCAGTCGGTGCAGCGCGCCGTCGCGAACCATGCGCGGACGATCCGCGTGCCGGTGCACGTGGTCGAGCGCCAGCAGAAGCTGTCGCGGGCCGCGCGGCGGCTCGAGGTCGAGCTCGGCCGCGAGGCGACGAAGGAGGAGCTCGCCGAGGCGACCGGGCTTCCGATCCAGCACGTCGACGAGGCGCTTGGCGCCGCGCACGCGTCGGTCTCGCTGAACCAGACGGTCGGCGCCGACGACGAGGGCGAGCTCGGCGACCTCTTCGCCGACCGCGAGGCGCCCGACCCGTTCGAGGAGGCGGAGGAGTCGCTGCGCAAGCAGGGCGTCCGCCGCGCGCTCGACGCGCTCCCCGAGCGCGAGCGGCGCATCCTCGAGCTGCGCTTCGGCTTCGAGGGCGAGCCGTGGACGCTCGAGGCGATCGGGCACGAGCTCGATCTGACGAGGGAGCGCGTCCGCCAGCTCGAGGGCCAGGCGCTCTCGCGGCTCGCGGCGCTGCGCGATCTCGCCTCGCTCGCCGCCTAGCGCGGGCCCACCGACCGGATCGAAAGGAGCGGGCTCTGCCCGCTCTTTTCGCATTTACAAGCGGGTTCCGGTTTGCGGCGGCGCAGGGTCGCAGGGATACTCCCCCTCAACCTCTGGTTTGGACCAGCGAAAGGAGACACCTTGAGGTCGAAGTGGACCTTGCTGCTCGTGGCTCTCGTGGTGGGCGTTCTCGCGCTCGCCGCTGTCGGCTGCGGCGGCGACGACGAAGAGGCCGCCGGTACGGATACCGCGGCCCAGACCGGCGGCGGGGAGGAAGGCGGCGGCGGGACGCTCGTCTTCGGCACCTCGGCCGACCCGGTCGTGCTCGACGGCGCGCTCGTCTCGGACGGCGAGTCGCTGCGGGCGATCGACCAGATGTTCGAAGGCCTCGTGACCCTCTCCGCAGGCGGCACCGAGATCGAGCCGGCGCTCGCCGAGAGCTGGGAGGCCAACGAGGAAGGCACGCAGTGGACGTTCAAGCTCCGCGAGGGCGTCACGTTCCACGACGGCGAGCCCTTCAACGCGGAGGCGGTCTGTTACAACTTCGACCGCTGGTACAACTTCAAGGGCCCGCTCCAGAACCCGAGCGCGTCGTACTACTGGCAGACGGTGTTCGGCGGCTTCGCGGAGCCGGAGGAGGGCAGCCCCACCGAGAGCCTCTACGAGAGCTGCGAGGCGCAGGACGAGAGCACGGTCGTCCTCAACCTCACGAAGCCCTCGGCCTCGTTCCTCGGCGCGCTCGCGCTGACGAACTTCACGATCGCGAGCCCGAAGGCGCTCGAGGAGTACGGCGCCAACGAGGGCACGGTCGACGAGGAGACGGGCTTCCGGCCGGGCGGCACGTTCGGCACGGAGCACCCGATCGGCACGGGCCCCTTCAAGTTCGAGTCGTGGACCCGCGGCGACCGCCTCGTGATGGTCCGCAACGACGACTACTGGGGCGAGAAGGCGAAGATCGAGCGCCTGATCTTCCGCCCGATCTCCGACAACGCCGCCCGCCTGCAGGCGCTGCAGAACGGCGAGATCCAGGGCTACGACCTCGTCGAGCCGCAGGACATCCCGACGATCGAAGGCGACGACAACCTGCAGATCCTCGACCGGCCGGCGTTCAACATCGGCTACGTCGGGATCAACCAGGCCACCGCGCCGCTCGACAAGCTCGAGGTGCGGCAGGCGATCGCGCACGCGCTCGACCGCCAGGCCGTCGTCGACAACTTCTACGCGGGCCGCGGCGAGGTGGCGAAGAACTTCATGCCGCCGGACCTCTTCGGCTACGCGGACGACGTGACGACGTACGACCACGACCCGGAGAAGGCGCGTCAGCTGCTGCAGGAGGCGGGCGAGGCGAACCCGAGCCTCACCTTCTGCTACCCGACCGACGTGTCCCGGCCGTACATGCCGGACCCGCAGCGCAACTTCCAGGCGTTCTCGGCGGACCTCGAGGAGGTCGGCTTCAAGATCACGCCGCGGGCGCTGCCCTGGAGCCCGGACTACCTGGGCGCGGTCGACGAGGGCAACTGCCCGCTCTACCTGCTCGGGTGGACGGGCGACTACGCCGACCCGGACAACTTCGTGGGGACGTTCTTCCAGACCCCGCAGAAGGCCTGGGGCTTCGACAACCAGGAGATCTTCGACAAGCTGAACGAGGCCGAGGTCGAGCCGGACGAGGATGCGCGCATCGGGCTCTACCAGGAGGCCAACCGGCTGATCGCCGACTTCGTGCCGGGCGTCCCGTACGTCCACACGGAGCCTGCGCTGGCGTTCCACAGCTGCGTCGAGGGCTACCAGCCGAGCCCGGTCTCGCTGGAGCAGTTCTCCTCCGTCTCGCTGGAGGGCTGCTAGTCGCCTGAGGCGGCCGGCGGACGACGACCTCAGTCATGCTGTAGCGCGTGCTGAGGTTCGTCGTCCGCCGGCTCCTCTTGCTCGTCCCCATCCTCGTCGGGCTGTCGATCCTCGTCTTCCTGTGGATCCGGCTCCTCCCCGGCGGTCCGGCGCAGGCGCTCCTCGGCGAGCGCGGCACCGACGAGCAGGTGGCGCAGATCGAGCGCCAGTACGGGCTCGACGAGCCGATCCACGTCCAGTACTGGAAGTACGTCGGCACCGTCGTCCGCGGCGACTTCGGCGAGAGCATCGCCACGCGCCGGCCCGTCGTCGAGGAGCTGAAGCAGCGCTTCCCGGCGACGATCGAGCTCGCCGTCGCGGCGATGCTCTTCTCCGTCGCGTTCGGGATCCCGCTCGGCTTCCTCGCGGCGAAGCGCTACGGCACCTTCTTCGACCACGCGAGCCTGCTGCTCTCGCTGCTCGGGATCTCGATCCCGATCTTCTTCCTCGCGATCCTGCTCAAGTACGTGTTCGCGGTGAAGCTCGGCTGGCTACCGACGGTGGGTCGGATGTCGGTGCTGATCGACGTCGACCACCCGACGAACTTCTACGTCCTCGACGCCCTCATCGCGGGGAACATGGCGGCGGTCGTCGACACGCTGAAGCACCTGATCCTGCCCGCGATCGCGCTCGGCTCGATCCCGCTCGCCGTGATCGCCCGCATCACGCGCGCCGCGGTGCTCGACGTGCAGAACGAGGACTACGTGCGCACCGCGCGCGCCAAGGGCGTCGCGCCGCGTCTCGTCGACACGCGCCACGTGCTCCGGAACGCGCTGCTCCCGATCGCGACCATCATCGGCCTCCAGACGGGCCTGCTGCTCTCGGGCGCCGTCCTCACGGAGACCGTCTTCGCGTGGCCCGGCCTCGGCACGTGGCTCGTGAACGCGATCCGCGTGCGCGACTTCCCGGTGCTGCAGGGCGGCATCCTCTTCGTCTCCGTCGTCTTCGTGCTCGTGAACCTCGTCGTCGACGTGCTG
>DATMJW010000130.1:0-10502 GCA_035553355.1 Gaiellaceae bacterium
GTCTAGGGTCGCGCTCGTCACGGGTGGGGGCCGTGGGATCGGCGCGAGCGTCGCGCGCGCACTCGCCGCGGAAGGCTGGGACGTCGCCGTCACCGGGCGGACCGCCGCGCAGGTCGAGGCGGTCGCCGCGGAGATCGGCGGGAAGGCGCTCGTCGGCGACGTGACCCGGCGCGAGGACGTGGAGCGGTGGGTCGCGGAGGCAGGGCCCGTCGAGCTCCTCTTCGCGAACGCGGGCGTCGCCGTCTGGGACGCGGCCTCGTGGGAGCTCGAGCCCGAGGAGTGGTGGCGCGTCTTCGAGGTCAACGTGCTCGGCGTCTATCTCACGTGCCGTGCCGTGATCCCCGGGATGATCGAACGCGGCCGCGGACGGATCGTGATCACCGGGAGCGGCGCGTCGTACCTCCCGGGCTCGAGCACGACGGCCTACGGCGCGAGCAAGGCGGCCGTGGGCCGCTACGGCGAGACGCTCGCGAAGCAGCTGGCGCCGCACGGGATCCCCGTGTTCACGATCAGCCCGGGTCTCGTCCGCACCGAGATGACGGAGCACTTCTCCGCCGATGCGCCCTGGACGCCGCCGGAGCTCGCGCCGCAGCTCGTGCTCGAGCTCGCATCCGGGCGGTTCGACGCGCTCAGCGGCCGCTACATCCACGCGGAGCACGACCCGCCCGACGAGCTCGAAGCGAGGATCGAGCGCATCCTCGCCGACGACCTGAACGCGCTCCGCCTCCGGCGCGAGCGCTGACCGCTCCGGACAGCGGACGGTCCCGGCGACAGTCCCCTGTTACGTGAGTGTCACGCCGGTGTTACTGGAGTATCACGCGCGACGGCGCTGCGGGCACGGCTGCGGCTCGAACGCGGCACGATCGGCTTGCGCGAGCCGATCGCGGCGGGGGACAGTCCCGGGGACAGTCCCCGAACGGGAGCGAGACGAAAGACGCGCGCAGGTGTGACGTCGGGCTCGCGGAGGTGCTACGCGGCATCCGCGCGCGGGACGATCCACGTCTGACGCGCGACGGCGAGCAGCTCGCCGCCCTCGCCGTAGAGCGCGGTCCCCGCGTACAGCTTCCGTCCCTCCTCCCCGCGCGACCAGCCCATCACGACGCAGAGCTCGCCCTCGCGCGGCAGCCGCCCGATGCGAGCCGCCATCCGTCCGAGCAGGCATTCGCCGCGCCCCTCCGCACCGACGGCGTACGCGCCGGAGCAGTCGATCGCCGCCCACACGACCTCCTCCGCCACGTCGTGCGCCACCCACGGTGCGGCGACGACGCCGTCGTCGACGCGACCGGGATGGATGCAGAGGCCGTCGCCGGGCTCCCTGGCGCCGCAGCTGAAGCAGCCGCGGAACGTCTCCGCACCGAACGGGACGTGGCGTGCCGACGCGGCCTGCGCTTCCGCGAACGAGACCGGCGGCGGCGCGTCGAGCTCGACGGCCGCCGGCACCGCCTCCGCGACGACGTGCTCGCCGTCGAGGAGCACGAGCGTGCCGTCGCGCCGCTCGACGTCGAGCGGCCGCTCGAGCGGCGGCGGGAGCCGCAGCGTCACCTCCGCCGGCTCACCGAGTCGTCTCGCGAGCGCGCCGGCGGCGTAGCCTCCGTTCGCGGACTCCGCCGGGCCGCGGAAACGGTGCGCGAAGACGATCGGGCTCGTCATCCGACGTTCCGCGCCAGGACGTACGCGTCGTAGCGGCCGTCGGGACGGAGCAGGAAGAGGACGCGCGACGGCCGGCGCCGCTCCGCGAACACCTGCTTCCCGTCAACGCGGTCGTCGGTCGCGATCGCGGCAGTGCGGTCGACCTCCTCCTGCGTCGCGAGGACGCGGCCGGTGTAGCGCTCGCCCCGGTACTCGAGCGTGCGCTCGGAGACCTCGCGCCCTGCGAGCCCGAGGCCGGCGACGAGGATGAGCAGCCCAACGATCGGGATCCCGGCGGTGATGAGGAGCTTCGCGTTCATGATGAGGGCGATGCGGGTCGCGTTGGCACAGATCAATACCGTAGTCGGGGATCTCGGCGGGAATCGGGCGCGGATTCTGGGGGCGCTGGAGGAGGCGCGGGCGGCGGGTGCGGAGGTGGTGCTGCTGCCGGAGCTGGCGGTGTCGTCGTATCCGCCGGAGGATCTGCTCCTGCGGCCTGCGTTCGTGCGGGCGGCGGAGGCGGTGATGCGGGAGGTCGCGGCTGCGACATGCGGCCTGGTCGCGGTCGTGGGGACGCCGTGGGCGGTCGACGGCGGCGTCGCGAACTGCGCGGCTGTGTGTGTCGACGGGGAGCTGCAGGTGCTCTATCGCAAGCGGCTGCTGCCGAACTACGGCGTCTTCGACGAGGCGCGCTACTTCGTTCGCGGTCAGGACGCGCTCGTCGTCTCGCTCGCGGGGCGCCGGGTCGGGATCTCGGTCTGCGAGGACGTGTGGCGCCCGGAGCCGGCGGCGGAGCTCGCCGCGGCGGGTGCGGAGCTCGTGGTGAATCTGTCGGCCTCGCCGTTCCACGCGGGGAAGGCGGAGGCGCGGGAGGAGATGCTTGCGCAGCGCTGCCGCGAGAACGGTGTCGCGCTTGCGTTCTGCAACCTCGTCGGCGGCCAGGACGAGCTCGTCTTCGACGGCCACTCCGTCGTCCTCGACGCGCAAGGGGAGGTGCTGGCGCGCGCCCGCGGGTTCGTGGAGCACCTGCTCGTCGCCGACCTCGACAGCGGCGGACCCGTCGTCCCGTTCGAGCCGCGCCTCGAGCAGATGCGGCAGGCCGTCACGGCGGCGCTCGGCGACTACGCACGGAAGAACGGGTTCAGCGACGTCGTGCTCGGCCTCTCCGGCGGGATCGACTCCGCCCTCACCGCCGCGCTCGCCGTCGACGCCGTCGGTGCCGAGCGCGTCCACTGCGTCTCGATGCCTTCCCGCTACTCCTCCGAGGGCACCCGCAGCGACGCCCGCCGGCTCGCCGAGAGCATCGGCTGCGACTTCCGCGAGATCCCGATCGAAGGCGTCGTCGGCTCCTTCCACGCCGCCCTCGGCGGCCTCGAAGGCCTCGCCGCGGAGAACCTGCAGGCGCGTGCCCGCGGGATGATCCTGATGTCGCTCTCCAACACCCACGGCTGGCTCGTGCTCGCAACCGGCAACAAGTCCGAGCTCGCCGTCGGCTACTCCACCCTCTACGGCGACCTCGCCGGCGGCTTCGCCCCGCTCAAGGACGTCTTCAAGACCGACGTCTTCCGGCTCGCCCGGCACCTGAACGACCGCGCCGGACGCGAGCTGATCCCGCTCTCGATCATCGAACGCGCCCCCAGCGCCGAGCTCCGCCCCGACCAGCGCGACGAGGACTCGCTCCCGCCCTACGCCGACCTCGACCAGGTGCTCGAGGCGTACGTCGAGCTCGACCGCTCACGCGAAGAACTGATCGCAGACGGCTACGACCCCCACCTCGTCGAACGCACCGTCGCCCTCGTCGACCGCGCCGAATACAAACGCCGCCAAGCACCACCCGGCGTCAAGCTCCGCCCCAAAGCCTTCGGCCGCGACCGCCGCATCCCCATCACCAACCACTGGCGCGACTGAGCTCAGACGCCGGCGTCGATCGGCGCGGGCGGCGGGCCGTCGCGCAGCAGCGCAGCGACGAGTTGCGGGAGCCGACGCGGCGCGAAGACCGCCCGCGACTCGGCGAGCTCCGCCTGCGTCCACCACCGGATCGCCGTCACGTGCTCCGCGGCGAGCTGCTCGACCGTGAACCGCGGCGCCGGCTCGAACGCCGCCGTCCGCACCACCACGTAGCGCTCCTGCTGGCCGTCCCAGAGGCCGCTCTCGAACGGGAAGACGTGCGTCCGCGTCCAGATCCACGGCCCGAGCTCCACCTCCGTGAGGCCGACCTCCTCCTCCAGCTCTCGCGCGATCGCCGACTCGTGCGTCTCGCCCTCGTCCACGCCGCCCCCGGGCGTCGCCCACACGCCTCCCTTCGGGAACTCGAAGCGGACGAGCAGGATACGGTCGTCCGGGTCGAGCACGACGGCGCGTGCGGCCTGCCGCAGCCGAGGCTCCGTCACGGCACGAGCGCGCGGAGCTCGCGGAACCAGCGCAGCCGCTCGTCGTACGGAACGGGGGCGTTCGCGGGCGAGGTCGACGGGAGCACGAAGAGGAGCGTCTCCCCCAGTCGCCGCGTCTGCAGGCCGAGCTCGGGGCGCTCACGGAACGCGCCGCGGTAGGCCTCCTTCCCGACGAAGCCGATGGCGAACGGCCGCAACTCGAGCGCGAGCCGCTCCAGCCGGTCGGCGGCGCCGGCGAAGTCAGCGCTGCGGAGGTCACCGGAGCCGGGCGTCGTCCGGTGCGCGGCGTTCGTGACGCCGAGGCCGAGCTTGACGAGCTCCCACTGCTCCGCCGGCCCGAGGAGCCGCGGCGTGAACCCCGCCTCGTGGAGGAGGCGCCAGAAGTCGTTCCGCGGGTTCGCGAAGTGCGCGCGGGCGGCGGCGGAGACGCGACCGGGGTTGATGCCGCAGAAGAGCGCGCGCAGCTCGACGCCAGCCGGCGGCAGCACGTCCGGGACGTCCACGCGACAGACGCTACTCGACGCATGTGGTTTGACATCGGCACGCGCCATACATACATTCGTCCATCAGCGTCTCGTATACGTGCGATTAGCTATCGCTATCCGGGGAGGGTCCGAGAGAACGTGCATACACTGATCATCCTCGCGCTCGTCGGCTTCCTCGCGCAGCTCGTCGACGGTGCGCTCGGAATGGCGTACGGCGCAACGTCGACCACCCTCGTCCTCAGCGCCGGCTACAGCCCCGTGGTCGCGTCGGCGTCGGTGCACCTCGCGGAGCTCGGTACGACGGCGGTCTCCGGCGTCTCCCACTGGCGCTTCGGGAACGTCGACTGGCGCACAGTCCGGCGGATCGCGTTTCCGGGGGCGGTGGGCGCCTTCGCGGGGGCGACGGTCCTCGGACACGTCTCTGCCGAGCTCGCGAAGCCGTGGATGGCGGGCGTCCTGCTCGCGCTCGGCACCTACATCCTCGTGCGCTTCACGCTGCGCGGTCTTCCGCAGCGCTCTCCGCGGGCTCCGCGCCGCCGCTTCCTGATGCCGCTCGGCCTCGCGGGCGGATTCGTCGATGCGACGGGCGGCGGCGGCTGGGGACCCGTCACGACCCCGACGCTTCTGCTCACGGGACGCATGGAGCCACGGAAGGTCGTGGGCTCGGTCGACACGAGCGAGTTCCTCGTCGCATTGGCCGCGAGCGCCGGCTTCCTGCTCGCGCTCGGGACCCAGGTGCTGGCGGCGCCCATCGTCGTCGGCCTGCTCGCCGGCGGCGTCGTCGCGGCGCCGCTCGCGGCATGGCTCGTGCGCAAGATGACGGCGCGGCTCCTCGGCACGCTCGTCGGCGGCTTCATCGTGCTGACGAACGCGCGCACGCTCTTCTCCGCGATCGACGAGCCGATCGCGGTCCGCACCTGGGTCTATGCCGGGATTGTGCTCGCTTGGAGCGCTGCAGTCGCGACCGTCGTCCGCGCGCACCGGCGCACCGGTGCGCCGCTCTGGCACGGACGACGCGGATCCGAGCCCGCCTTCGAAGGCGCCTGAGCCGCCGGGGCTACGGCGTCAGGCAGCTTCGGGCTCGCGCGCGTCGAGCTTGTCCTCGAAGAGCGCCCGGAGCAGCTCCCCGGTCGCGAGCGCCTCGGTCCGGACGGCACGCGGCTCGACTTTCACGATCTTCACCGAGTCCTCGGCCCGCCACCCGTAGCACCGGGCGTAGCATTCGGCCTCGCTCAGCGTTCGTAGCCGCTGCACACGCGCACCGTATGTGCCGGACCGGACGACATCGCCCTCGCGGCCGGTACGTTTGCGGCCATGCAGGGACGAGCGAAGGTCTTCGAGTACGACGTCTCGCTCGACGCCGAGTGGACCGCGCGGAGCGGCGAGGGCGGCACCGCGTTGCCGCGCGAGGAGGCGTGGACGCCCGAACATCTCGTGCTGGCGGGGCTCGCACGCTGCTCGCTGACGGCGCTCGAGTTCCACGCGCGCCGCGCGAACGTGTCGCTCGCCGTCGCCGCCGCGAGCGCGGCGGGCGAGGTGACGCGGCGCGAGGACGACGGCCGCTTCGCGTTCGTCGAGGTCCGGGTGGAGGCGGACGTGCGCCTCGAGCCGCAGCCCGATGACGTCCGCGAGCTGCTCGCGAAGGCGGAGCGCGACTGCTTCGTCGGCGCCTCCCTCACCGCCAAGCCGACGTACCGCTGGATCGTGAACGGCGAGGAGGTCGCGTGAGCGCCACCGCCTTCGACGTCTCCTCGGTCCGCGCCCGTTTCTCCGCGCTCGACCGCCCGCTCGCCTTCTTCGACGGGCCGGGCGGGACGCAGGTGCCGGACGAGGTGATCGAAGCGATCTCGCACTACCTGCGGGAGGACAACGCGAACATCGGCGCCCCCTACGCCACGAGCGTCCGCACGGGAGAGCTCGTCGAGGAGTCACGTCTGGCCGCTGGCAGGTTCCTGCGCTGCCACCCCGACGAGACGATCTTCGGGCCGAGCATGACCTCGATCAACTTCCTGCTGACGCGTGCGCTCGCGCGCACCCTCCGGGCGGGGGACGAGGTGCTCGTCACGCGCCTCGACCACGACGCCAACGTGTCGCCGTGGCTCGAGCTCGAGCACGACGTGGGGATCGTCGTCCGTCACGTCGGGCTGCGCGACGACCTGACGCTCGACCTCGACGATCTCGAGCGGCAGCTCTCGGAGCGGACGCGCGTCGTCGCGTTCCCCGTCGCGTCGAACGCCGTCGGCACGAAGCCGGACGTCGCACGGGTCGTGGAACTGGCGCACGGCGCGGGCGCTCTCGCGTGGGCGGATGCCGTCCACTACGGGCCGCACGGACCGATCGACGTCTCGGCGTGGGACGTCGACGTCCTGCTCTGCTCGCCGTACAAGTTCTTCGGGCCGCACATGGGGCTCGGCTTCGGGAAGCGCGAGCTGCTCGAGTCGTGGCGCCCGTACAAGGTGCGGCCGTCCGCGGACGACCCGGTCGGGAACCGCTTCCAGCACGGGACGCAGCAGCACGAGCTCCTCGCCGGGTTCGTCGCATGCGTCGCGTACGTGGAGTCGGTCGGGTGGGACGCGATCGTCGGGCACGAGACGGCGCTCGGGCAGCGGTTCCTCGACGGGCTGCCGGAGCCGGTCGAGCTGTTCGGCCTGCGGACGATGGAGGGGCGCGTGCCGACCTTCTGCTTCAACATCCCCGGGCTCGGGCCGGAAGCGGCCGCGACGGAGCTCGCCCGGCGCGACATCGCCGTCTGGCACGGCGACTACTACGCCGTCGAGGTGATGCGCCACCTCGGGCTGGGAGAGCCAGGCGCCGTCCGGGCCGGAATCGTCCACTACAACACCGAGGTAGAGGTCGACCGCCTGCTCGAGGCGCTGCGCGAGCTGTGCGCTACCTGATCCTCGGCGGCACCGCCTTCCTCGGCCGCGCCGCAGCAGAGGAGGCGCTGGCGCGCGGGCACGACGTCACGCTCTTCACGCGCGGGCGGACGAATCCGGGCCTCTTCCCGGAGGCGGAGCACCTGGTCGGCGACCGTGCCGACGATCTGCGGGCGCTCGCCGGGCGGAGCTGGGACGCCGTCCTCGACACGAGCGGCTACGTCCCTGCACACGTGCGCGCGAGCGCGGAGGCGCTGCGCGAGGCGGAGCACTACACGTTCGTCTCGAGCATCTCCGTCTATGCCGACTTCACCGTCGGCCCGAGCGAGGAGTCGGCTCTCGCCGAGCTCGGCGACGCTCCCGCCGACCGCGTCGCAGACGACTACTCGAACTACGGCTCGCTGAAGGCGCTCTGCGAGTCGGAGACGCGGCGCGTCTTCGACGAGCGCGCGCTCGTGGTACGGCCGGGGCTGATCGTCGGGCCGCACGACCCGACAGGCCGCTTCACCTACTGGGCGCGCAGGCTCGCGCGCGGCGGCGAGATCCTCGCACCGGGGCCGCCGGAGCGCCGCGTCCAGTTCGTCGACGTGCGCGACCTGGCGGCGTGGCTCGTCGACGGCGCGGAGCGTCGGCTCGCGGGCACGTTCAACGCGACGCACCCCGGCATCGCGTGGGGCGCGCTGCTCGCGGATGCCGACGTGACGTGGGTCGACGACGCGTTCCTCCTCGAGCACGGCGTCGGGCCGTGGATGGAGCTGCCGCTCTGGCTCCCCGCCGAGGGGACGCACCCGGGCATGCACCAGGCCGACGTCGCGCGTGCGGTCGGCGCGGGTCTGCGGTTCCGCCCGCTCGCGGAGACGATCGCCGGGGCGGCTGAAGCGCCGGAGACGGAGGCGGCCGGCCTCTCGCCGGCGCGCGAGGCGGAGCTGCTCGCGGCGTGGCGGGCGCGGGTGTGAACGTCGTCTACCCGGGCCGCGAGGGCGCGCACAGCGCTGCCGCGTGCGCCCTCCTCTTCCCGGAGGCACACGCGGAGGCGGTGCCGTCGTTCGGCGAGGTCGTGGCGGCGGTGGCCGCAGGACACGCTGCGGCGGGCGTCCTCCCGATCGAGAGCTCGCTGGCGGGGCCCGTCGCCGAGACGCACGACCTGCTCGTCGGCTCGGGCGTGTCGATCACCGCACAGACGATCACGCAGATCCGCCACTTCCTCGTCGGCGTCGCGCCGGTCGAGCCCGCGCAGATCCGCGTCGTCCGCTCGCACCCGGTCGCGCTGGACCAGTGCCGGAAGCTGCTCGCGGCGCTGCCGCATGCGACGGCGATCGCCGCGGGTACGACGGCCGACGCCGCCGCCCAGATCGCGGCCGAGGGTGATCCGACCGCCGTCGCCATCGCGAGCGAGCGGGCGGCGTCGCTGCACGGCCTGCACGTGATCGCGGCGGACGTGGGCGATCATCCGGAGAGCTTCACGCGGTTCGTCGCGATCGAGAGCCGGACGCAGCTGAGCGACGGTGTCGACTGGCGGATCGCGTTCTCGTTCCAGACGGACCACCGGCCGGGTGCGCTCCACCGCGCGCTCGAGCCGTTCGCACGCCACGGGCTCGATCTCGTGCAGCTCACGTCGCGGCCGATCCCGCACACGCCGTGGCGGTACCGCTTCGACGCGATCGTCGGCGGCAGCCTCGGCGACGCCCACGTCCGCGCCGCGTTCGCGGAGCTGCGCGCGCAGGTGCCGCGGTTCGCCGTCTTCGGCTCGTACCCCGCGTGACGGAGGCCGTCCTCACGCGGCGGGAGCTGAACCGCGCGACGCTCGCCCGGCAGCTGCTCCTCCGGCGCGAGCGTGTCCCCGTCGTGACGGCGGTCGAGCGGCTGGCGGGGCTCCAGGCGCAGGAGCCGGCGGCGCCGTTCGTCGCGCTGTGGAGCCGGTTGGATGGGTTCCGCGCAGACGAGCTGCGGACGGCGATCGGGGCGGGTGAGGTGGTGAAGGCGACGCTGATGCGCGGCACGCTCCATCTCGTCAGCGCGGACGACTGGGCGCACCTGCAGCCCGCTCTCGCCGCGGGGCTGGCGCGGCGCGCGCGGGCGACGCCCCCGGCGGTGCTCGAGCGCGTCGTGGAGCAGGTGCTGGAGTTCGTCCGGGAGCCGCGGACGCAGGCGGAGCTCCGTGCGTTCGTGGCAGCAGCGGGCGGGAACGCCGACGACGGGCAGTGGTGGCAGACGCGCGGGCAGATGCCGCTCCTCTACCTGCCGACCGGCGGGGCGTGGTGCTTCGGCGTCCGGCCGCGAATCGGTGGCGCTCCGCCGGCGCTGCGGACGCGGCTCGCGTCCCCGGAGGTCGGAGCGCAGCGGCTCGTGCGGCGGCACCTCTCGGCGTTCGGGCCGGCGAGCGTCGACGACCTGCACGCGTGGTCGCGCCTCCCGACGCCGCTCCTCCGCGAGGCGGTCGAGCGGCTGGGCGACGAGGTCGAGTGGGTGCGCGACGAGGACGGGCGGCGGCTGCTCGACCTGCGGGGCGCGCCGCGGCCCGGCGACGTGCCGGCGCCGGTGCGATTCCTCTCGATGTGGGACAGCGCGCTCCTCGCGTTCAAGAGCAAGGCGCGGCTGCTCGACCTCGAGCACCTGCCGGTCGTCGTCAACAAGCAGGGCGACCACCGGCCGACGTTCCTCGTGGACGGCCGGGTCGCAGGGCTCTGGCGCGCGAACGGCGGCCGGGTGGAGCTCCTCCCGTTCGCGCCGCTTCCGCCGCGGGTGCGGCGCGAGCTCGAGGACGAGGCGCGGCGGCTCGACGCGTGGCTCGCCGACCTCGACCCGCGCGTCTTCTCCCGCTACACGGCCAAGCTCACTCCCCCGCCGTGACACTCCGATAACAGGGGACTGTCCCCGGGACTGTCCCCTGTCGAGTTGGTCAGGAGTAGGCGTCGCGGGCGGCTTTCCAGCGCGGGTCGTCCCAGCGGATCGTGTCCGGGTCGACGCCGCGGTGCGCTGCGAGGTCGATCGTGAGCAGCTGGAACGGCACGATGTCGACGACCGGGTGACGCGTCGGCACGAGCGTGACGTCGCACCCGAGCTCGCGCAGCGCCCGCACCGCGTCGCCGGCACGCGCCGCCGCACGCGCCTCGCCCTCGAGG
>DATMJW010000131.1:0-6640 GCA_035553355.1 Gaiellaceae bacterium
CTGCGGACGACGCTCACCCCCGCCGAGGCGGCGGACACCGAGAAGATGGTGGCGGCGTACCTCGCATGAGCGGACTCGTCGCAGCGGTGAACGCGCAGACGCTCGTCGACGCGGTCGGTCTCGGTGCGATCTTCGCCTTGATGGCAGTCGGGATCGGGCTCGTCTTCGGGGTCCTCCGTCTCGTCAACTTCGCGTACGGGCAGCTCGTCATGGCGGGTGCGTACGCGCTGGCGTTCACCGCCGGGCTCCCGCTCGTCGTCCGCCTCGCCGCGTGCCTCGCGGTCGTGCTCGCGCTGACGGTCGCGATGGAGCGGGCCGTCTTCCGGCGGCTCCGGCTCGCGTCGCCGGCCGTGATGCTCGTGACGACGTTCGCGGTTGCCTTCCTGCTCCAGGCGGTCGCGCTCATCCTCGACGTCCGCGACGGCACGATCGGGGAGGCGGCATCGGTCGGCCGGCTGAACCAGGCCGTCTCCCTCGGCGGCCTCGACGTCCGCCGCATCACGCTCGTCGCGATCGCCGTCGCCGCACTCGCGCTCGGGTCGCTCGCGCTGCTGCTCACGCGGACGACGCTCGGCCTGCACATGCGTGCCGCCGCCGCCGACTTCCAGACGGCGCGCCTGCTCGGGGTGAAGGCCGACGTCGTGATCGGCTTCGCGGTCCTCCTCTCGGGCGTGATCGCCGCCGTCGTCGCGGTGATCCTCTCGATCCGCACGCCGCTCGTGACGCCGTCGTTCGCGCTCAAGGAGACGATCGTCGTGCTCGTCGGGGTCGTCGTCGGCGGGCTCGACCGGCTGTGGACGGCGACGCTCGGCGGGTTCGCGATCGGCTTCGCCACGGGCGTCATCAACGGTGCGCTCCCGACCGAGCACACGGTCTTCCTGCCGTCGGCGGTGTTCGCGCTCGTGATCCTCGTGCTCCTCCTCCGGCCCGGCGGCGTCTTCGCGCCGTCACGGACAGCTCTCGTGGAGCGCGTGTGAGCGCGCGGCTCGAACCCCTGTTCCAGCTCGCGGTGCCGGCGGCGCTGCTCGTCGCGATCGGCGTGGCCGCGAACGCCGCCTCCCGCTCGAACGAGATCCACTTCCTGAACGCGCTCGTCTCGGTCGCGATCGTCGTCGCGATCTACGTTTTCGTCGGCAACTCCGGCGTCCTCTCGTTCGGTCACGTCAGCTTCGTGGCGGTCGGGGCCTTCGCGGCGGGGGTGCTCACGGTGCCGACGCTGCTGAAGGCGTCCGTGCTGCCGGGCCTCTTCCCCGTCCTCCGTGACACGTCGGTCGGCGATCTCGCATCGCTCGCGATCGCTGCGGCAGTCGGCGGCGTGTTCGCCTTTCTCGTCGGGCTGCCGCTGATGCGGCTGACGGGGCTCGCCGCCGGGATCGCCACGTTCGCGGTGCTCGAGATCACGCACAACGTCCTGCGGGAGTGGACGAAGATCGGCCCCGGCGCGACGACGCTCTCGCTCGTGCCGGAGACGACGGGGCCGCTCCGCGCGACGCTGGGCGCCTTGCTCGTGCTCGCCGTCGCCTTCGCCTACGACCGCAGCCGGTTCGGCCGCATGCTGCGCGCGACGCGGGAGGATCCCGCCGCGGCGCAGGCGGCGGGCATCGACGTGCACCGCCAGCGCCTGTGGGCGTTTACGCTCTCCGGCGCGCTCGCGGGGTTCGCCGGCGCGCTGCTCGTCCACATGCTCGGCTCGATCACCACGGAGCAGGTCTACCTGGAGCTCACCTTCGTCACCCTCGCGATGCTCGTCGTCGGCGGCGTCACGAGCCTCTGGGGCGCCGTCGTCGGCGCGCTCGCCGTCAGCGGCCTCGACTCGTTCCTCGCGAAGGCCGAGGGCGGCATCGACGTCGGCTTCACGCTCGACGCCCCGACCGGCACCCGGCTCGTCGTCGTCGGGACGCTGATGGCGCTCGTTCTGATCCTGCGCCCCTCCGGCCTCACCGGCGGGCGCGAGGCGCGGCTGCCGCGGCTCCGCCGGCGGGAGACGGCGTCGTGAGGGTCTGCGTCGTCGGCTGCGGCGCCGTCGGCAGCCTCTTCGCGGCCGCGCTGGCGCAGGTGGAAGGCGTCGAGGTGTGGGCGTACGACCTCGCGCAGGCGCACGTCGACGCGATCAACGCGGAGGGGCTGCGGCTGACGGGGGTGGGGGAGGTGCACGCGCGCGGGATCACCGCCACGGCCGACGCGTCGGCGCTGCCGGCATGCGACTTCGGCCTCGTCGCGACGAAGGCGATGCACACGGAGGCGGCGATCTCTGCGACGGCGCACGCCTTCCGCGACGGCTTCGTCGCGTCGGTCCAGAACGGCGTCGGGAACGAGGAGACGCTCGCGCGGCACGTCGAGCGCGTCATCCGCGGCACGACCTTCCCCGCCGGGAAGATCCTGGAGCCCGGCGTCGTGCAGTGGGACGTCCGCGGCGACACGACGTTCGGTCCGTTCGAGCCGCGCCCTGCGCCGGCCGAGGAGATCGCGCGCCTCGCCGCGGCCTGCACGGCCGGTGGCATGCCGACGCACGCGGTGCCGGACGCACGCGGCGCCCAGTGGCGCAAGGTCATCTTCAACGCGGCGACGAACCCCGTCGGCGCCCTCACGGGCCTCACGCACGGCCGCGTGTGCGAGCTGCCGCCGCTGCGGGCGTTCGTGAGCGGCCTCGTCGACGAGGGGAAGGCCGTCGCGGCGGCGCAGGGAATCGTGCTCGACGCCGATCCGGAGGAGCTCATCGACCACGCGGCGAAGCCGGAGGTGGCGTACGGGCACAAGGCGAGCATGCTCCAGGACGTGGAGGCGCGCCGGCAGACCGAGGTCGACTACCTGAACGGCGGCATCGTCCGCTTCGGCCGCGAGCACGGCGTCCCGACGCCGCTGAACGAGGCCGTGGTGGCACTGGTGAAGGGGGTGGAGCAGGCATGGCGGCAGTAGAGGAAGTGCCGGCGACCGAGCTCGAGCGGCGGCACGCGCGGGTGCGCGAGGCGATGGCCGCGGCGGAGCTCGACGCGCTGATCGTCTCCGGGAGCGAGTACTCGGGGTTCGAGGGCTCGGTGACGTACATGTCCGGCTTCCAGATCGTCCACCGCTACGCGTACGTGCTCCTGCCGGCCGACGGCGAGCCGCAGATCGTCTTCCCCACCGAGGCGCGCTACGTCGGCCGGCACGGGACGGCGCAGCTCGAGCAGGTCTTCGTCGACCGGCCGGGTGCGCACATCGCCGACGTCGCCCGCGACTCCGGGTGGCGCCGCATCGGGGTCTACGGGCTCGACTACGTGATGACGGTGCGGGACTACGGCGCGCTCGAAGGACGCGCCGAGCTCGTGCCGTTCGACGTCCAGTTCGACCTCGCGCGCGCCGTCAAGAGCGACTACGAGCTCGACTCCGTCCGCGAGAGCGTCCGCATCAACGAGGACGGCTTCGATGCGTTCCACGCCGCCTACAGGCCCGGCCGCTCGGCCGCGGAGGTGATGGCGGCAGCCGAGTGCCTCTTCGTCGAGCGCGGCTGCGGCCGGCTGACGATGAACATGGTCCTCACCGGCGCCGAGTTCGCGATCGCGCGCAGCGACCTCCTGCTCGGCGACTTCGTGCTGCCGTCGCTCGAGATCGCAGGGCCCGGGATGCACTGGGTCGAGGTCTCGCGTGCGATCGGGACCCCGAACGACGAGGTGCGACGGATGTTCGAGGCGTACGAGGAGTACCATGCGGCCGCACGCGAGACGATGCGCGCCGGGGCGACCGCGCACGACGTCCACCGCGCGGTCTCGAGGGGGTTCACCGAGCGCGGCTGGCACCTCGGGCACGTCACCGGCCACTCGATCGGGATGACGATGATCGAGCATCCCAAGATCGGCGAGGGGGTCGAGGTCGAGTTGGAGCCGAACATGGTCTTCTCGATGCACCCGCACGCGATCGGCGCCGACGGCCACACGTGCCTCTACATGCAGGACACGTGGCTCGTGACGGAGCGAGGCGGCGAGCCGCTCTCGCGCCTGCCGCTCCGGATCTACGATCCGGTCGATGGCGCCGACGGCTGATCTCGCGCGGCGCCTCGCCGTCGCGCGCGGGGACGAGCCTGCGGACCTCGTGGTCCGCGGCGGCAGGGTGCTCTCGGTGTTCACGCGCGAGTGGCTCGAGTGCGACGTCGCGATCTGCGACGGCGTCGTCGCCGGGCTCGGCGCGTACGAAGGCCGTGAGGTGCTCGACGTCGCGGGAAGCTGGGTGGCGCCGGGCCTGATCGACGCGCACGTCCACCTGGAGACCTCGAAGCTCGTCCCGTCGGAGTTCGCGCGGCTCGTGCTCCCGCTCGGCACGACGGCGGTCGTCGCGGACCCGCACGAGATCGCGAACGTGCTCGGCACCGACGGCGTCCACTGGCTCGTCGACGTGTGCGCGGACCTCCCGCTCGACGTCTACTTCACCGCCTCCTCGTGCGTCCCCGCGTCCCGGTACGAGTCGCCGCGGCGGGCGTTCGGCCCCGGTGACCTCGAGAGCATGCTGCGCCGGACGCGCGTCATCGGCCTGGCGGAGATGATGAACTTCCCCGGCGTCGTCGCCGGCGACCCGCGCGAGCTCGAGAAGCTCGCGGTCGAGGGCGCGGCACGCGCCGACGGCCACGCCCCGGGGGTACTCGGCAAGGCGCTCCAGGCGTACGCCGCCGCCGGTATCCGATCCGACCACGAGGCATCCACGCTCGAGGAGGGGCGGGAGCGGCTTCGCGCCGGTCTCTGGCTGCTGATCCGCGAGGCGTCGGCGGCCCGGAACCTCCGCGCGCTGATCCCGCTCGTCGAGGAGTTCGGCCCCGGGCGGATGGCGTTCTGCACCGACGACCGCGAGCCGGAGCACATCGCGCACGACGGGCACCTGAACGCGATCGTGCGCGACGCCGTCGCGCTCGGTGTCGCGCCGGCGGACGCGCTGACGATGGCGTCGCACCACCCGGCGCTCTGGCACGGCCTCGACGGCCTCGGAGCGATCGCTCCCGGCTACGCGGCGGACATCCTCGTGCTGCCGGACCTCGAGCGCTTCGTTCCCGACGTGGTGCTGAAGCGCGGCCGACCCGTCGAGCGGATCCCGCAGACGCCGGTCCCGGAGTGGGTGCGGCAGAGCGTCCGGCTGCAGCCGGTCTCGGCCGCGACGTTCGCGGTGCCGTGGCCGGGCGGCCGGGCACGCGTGATCGGCCTCGTGCCGGGGCAGATCGTGACGGAGGCGCTCGCGGAGGAGCCGCGGGTCGAGGCGGGGCTCGCGGTCGCGGATCCCGAGCGCGACCTCGCCAAGATCGCCGTCGTCGAGCGGCACCTCGGCACCGGCCGCGTCGGCGTCGGCTTCGTGCGCAGGCCGAACCCGCGCACGACGCGCACAACCTCGTCGTCGTCGGCACGACCGACGAGGAGATGGCGCTCGCGGTGCAGCGCGTCGCCGACCTCGGCGGCGGGCTTGTCGTCGTCGACGGCGGCCGCGTGACGGCCGAGCTGCCGCTCCCGATCGCCGGGCTGATGTCGGATCGTCCGCTCGCCGAGGTCGTCGCCGGCAGCGAGGCGACGGTGGAAGCGGTGCGCGCGCTCGGCTCGCGCGTCGAGTCGCCGTTCCAGTCGCTCGCGTTCCTCGCGCTCTCGGTGATCCCGAGCCTCAAGATCACGGACCGCGGGCTCGTGGACGTGGAGCGCTTCGAGCTCGTGCCGCTCGCGGCGGACGCCCTCGTCCCGGGATAGGACCGGCCGCCCCCTGGGTACACTCGAAGCGTGAGCTGGCCGTGGATCGTCCTGCTTGCGCTCGCACTCGTGCTCGTCGTCGCGACGGAGTGGGAGCGCATCGCCGGTCTCGTCGGCGCCGACTCCCGGCGCATGCGGGAGCGGCGGCGACGGAAGGCGAAGCTCCGCGTCGTCCGCGACGACACGCCTGCCGACGACGACGTCGACGACTTCGCCGCGAGCGTGCAGCGCGACCTCGAGTCGCTGCCGACGATCGAGGAGCGCGACCGGCGTTAGCCGCTAGCGGACGGTGAAGCTCGTCCGCAGGATCCGCGTGTTCGGCAGGATCGCCGCGACGTTCTCCATGTTGCGGCTCTCCTGGTAGTCCGAGACCTGGACTGAGAGCACATGCCGGCCGCGGGCGAGGCCGGCGGTGTCGAGGCGGATCCGGCCGCCGGCGAAGCGCGCCCGCCGCTCGGCGCCGTCCACGCGGACGAAGACGGAACGCGGGTCGACGCCGGAGCCGGCGTCGCTCGCGGTGACGACGACGTCACCGCCCCGCGCGACGGCGCGCGTGCGCAGCGCCAGCGAGGGCGGCCTCGTGTCGTTGATCCAGTAGCGGAAGGTGAACGCGCCCGCGGCGGCCGCGCTCGGCGTGTCGAAGACGACGTCGTACGCGCCCGCGGCGGGGAGGATCGCGCCCGACGCGCGCACGGGCTGCTCGAAGATCCGCAGGTACGGGTTGAGGTTGAACGGCAGCGCGGTGTAGCCGACGAGGCGGTTCTCGTCGCCGGCGCGGACGATGCGCGGCTCGATGCGGACTCCGCGCGCCTGCCGTGTCACGACCACGCCGAAGTTCGCCGCCGGCCGCCGCAGCGTCACGCGGTACACGCGCTCGGGACCGGTCAGGCTCGTCGCGACGCCGAGGCCGACCGCGCGCTCGGGGTAGCGGTACTCGGAGACGAGGC
>DATMJW010000132.1:0-9175 GCA_035553355.1 Gaiellaceae bacterium
CGAGCGCGAGCGAGGCGATCAGCAGGGCGAGGACGCCCAACAGACCACGCTTTCTGAGATTCAACTGCACTCCTCCTCCGTCATGCATATGACCGTAGCCCGGTGGAGTTCTGGACGCCGACGCGAAGCCCTCCAGCGGGGGGAACCGGAAGTATCCGCACTACGGGTGACCGAACGCAACTTTGTGCGGTCGTGGCGAAACCCGAGTTTGCCGCGAGTACCATCCCGAGCAGGCCGAAGTGGCGGAACTGGCAGACGCGCCGGACTCAAAATCCGGTGCCCCTCGGGGCGTGTGGGTTCGATCCCCACCTTCGGCATGGCGGCTCGTAGACTGCGGGCGGCGTGGCTGCAAACGGTGCCAGACGGGTCGGGATCCTCACGGGCGGCGGCGACTGCCCCGGTCTGAACGCGGTCATCCGCGCGGTGACCCGGCGCTCGCTCGACCGCGGCTGGGACGTCGCGGCCGTGCGCGAGGGGTGGCGCGGCATGGTCGAGGGGCTCGTCCAGCCGCTCGGCCCGCGCGAGATCAGCGGCATCCTCCCGCGCGGCGGCACGATCATCGGCACGTCGCGGACGAACCCGTACAAGCTCGACGACGGCGTCGAGCGCGTCCTCGCGACGCTCGAGCGGGAGCGGCTCGACGCGCTCGTCGCGATCGGCGGCGAGGACACGCTCGGCGTCGCGAGCCGCCTCTTCCGCGAGCACGCGTTCCCCGTCGTCGGCGTCCCGAAGACGATCGACAACGACCTCTCCGGCACCGACTACACGTTCGGCTTCGACACCGCCGTCACGATCGCGACGGAGGCGATCGACCGCCTGCACACGACGGCCGAGTC
This sequence comes from Gaiellaceae bacterium, assembly GCA_035553355.1. Taxonomy (GTDB): domain Bacteria; phylum Actinomycetota; class Thermoleophilia; order Gaiellales; family Gaiellaceae; genus Gaiellasilicea. Next base: position 837 of record DATMJW010000132.1, read on the forward strand.
GCACAACCGCGTGATGGTGGTCGAGGTGATGGGCCGCCACGCCGGCTGGATCGCGGTCCACAGCGGCATCGCCGGCGGCGCCGACGTGATCCTGATCCCGGAGCAGCCGATCACCGTCGAGGAGGCCTGCCGGCAGCTCGAGCAGCGCCACGCATCGGGCAAGGACTTCTCGATCGTCGTCGTCAGCGAGGGGTACGAGCTGACGTACGAGTCGGGCGAACGGCAGCTCGTCGCCGGCGAGGCCAGGGCGACCGACCAGTTCGGGCACGTCGCCCTCGGCGGCGTCGGCGACGCGCTCGCGCGCGAGATCGAGCAGCGCACCTCGTTCGAGACCCGGGTGACGGTGCTCGGCCACGTGCAGCGCGGCGGGACGCCGACCCCGCGCGACCGCGTCCTCGCGACGCGCTACGGGCTGAAGGCCGCCGACCTCGTGCACGCGGGGCGCTTCGGCCGGATGGCGGCCCTGCACGGCGACGACGTCGTCGACGTCTCGCTCGACGAGGCGACCGCGCAGCTGAAGACCGTGCCGCCCGACTGGTACGAGACGGCGCGCGCCTTCTTCGGCTAGCCGAAGAGCAGGAGCAGCGCGTCGGTGGGGGCGTAGTCGTCCGTGAGCACCGGCACGTCCGCGACGGGCAGCGGCCGGTCGAGGCGGTTCTCGATCGCCTCGTCGAGCTCCGGGGTCCCCGGAGCGCGCCGCCGCACGTCGCGCCACCGCGCGGCGAGGAAGTCCTCTGCGGGCGGCGCGCCCGCCGAGGCGACGAGGATGACGTTCCGGATCGCCGTCGGGTCCTCGTCGCCCGGCTGGAAGACCGGGTGCACCGCGACGGTCGGGAAGACGGTGCCGTAGGTGCGCACCATCGAGCGCAGGAGCCGCGACTGCGCGCCCCCGACGGCCCCGATCACGTTCGTCACGACCACTCCCCCGGGGCGCAGCCGCGACTGGGCGAGCTGCAGGAACTCGGCCGTCGCGAGGTGGAACGGGATCGAGTCCGCGTAGAACGCGTCGATCACGATCGCGTCCCAGGGGCCGTCGTTCTGCGCGAGGAAGCGGCGCCCGTCCTGCGCCGTCACCTGCAGCCGGTCGTCGCGCGGCAGCCCGAAGAAGCGGTACGCGACGTCGACGACGGCGGGATCGATCTCGACGGCGTCGATCCGAAGCGACGGGAAGTCGCGCCACATCCGCTTCGGCGCCGAGCCGCCGCCGAGGCCGACGAAGAGGACGCGCCGAGCCTGCGGACGGTAGGCGAGCGCGAGGTGGAGGTAGTCCACGTAGTCGAAGCGCGTCGCGTACGGGTCGTCGACGAACATCCCGCTCTGGAACGAGTTGTCGAAGCGGAGGAACCGGCTCTCCCCGTCGTCGACGACGGCGACGCGGTGGTACTGCGTGTCCTTCTCGTACAGCACCTCGTAGCCGTCCGCGCGGAAGTCCGGACGCTCCTCGCGGCTCTCCGAGGTTCCGCGCTGCCGGTAGACGGGCGACCAGTTCTGGAGCTTCGACGCGGAGACGACGCTTCCGGGCTGCTGCGGCTCGAGCGAGACGACCGCGCCGATGCTGAGGGCCGCGAGCGCGAGGGCGCCGACGCCGACGAGGGCCAGGCGCTCGACGAGCGCGACCGCGCCCGCCGCCAGCAGCAGGACGACCGCGAGCGTCGCGATCAGCTGGTCGGTGCCGAGCTCCGGGATGAGGAAGAACGCTGTCGCGAACGTGCCCGCGATCGATCCGGCCGTCGAGACGGCGAAGAGGCGACCGGCGGTGCGGCCGAGCCGCTCGAGCGACCGCGCGAGCAGCTTCACCGCGAGCGGCGAGACCGTCCCGAGGACGATCGACTGCAAGCCGAAGATCGCGATCGTCGCGACGACGGGGTTCAGCCGCGGGCCGGGGTTCCAGGCGACGACCCAGTCGAGGATCCGCTCGTCGACGAACGGGATCGCGAGCACGAGGACGCCGGCGACGGCGAGGACGGAGACGAAGAGCGTCGGCGTCGCCCAGCGGTCGGCGAGGATCCCGCCCAGCCAGTAACCGAGCGAGAGCCCGGCGAGGACGATCCCGATCAGCGCGCCCCAGACGAACAGCGAGCTGCCGAAGTACGGCGCCATGACGCGGCTCGACGCGATCTCGAGGCTGAGCAGCGCTCCACCCGCGAGGAAGACGGCGACACCGGCTGTCACGGCGCTGAGCGTGTCGCCGCGAAGCTCCTTCACGCGAACAGGCTACAGACGGTAGAGCGCGACCCAGGGACCGGCGAGGTCGCCGCCCGGATCGACCCGGAAGACGCGGCGCGCGTCGGTCTCGAGCGCCCGGTAGAACCGCGTCTCGGCCGGGTAGCGGGCGGCCGCCGCTAGGACCCGGTCGGTGACGGCGCCGGTGACGAGGACGTAGTCGACGCCTTTCCGGCGGAGCCGCGCGAGGTCGCGCTCCGGGTCTGGCTCGAAGCCCGGGCCCGGCAGGTCGAGCGCGAGCGTGCGCTGCTCGAGCGGCGGCGTCGACGGGTCGCTCGCGACGAGCGCGGCGGCGGGCACGTTGTCGGCGATCCAGCGGTGGGCCACGACCCGCGTGTCCGTCTTCGTCAGCTCGTACGCGTCGCGTGCCGACCACGCGAGCGGCACGAGGAGGAGCGCGAGCGAGAGCGGGACGAGCGGACGGACGCGCCCGGCGAGGGCGCCGAGCACGGGCACGAGCGGCAGCACGTAGCGGTCGAAGTGCGCGTCGAGCGTCAGCAGGTGTCCGAACCAGACGAGCCCGAACGCGACGAGCGCCAGGTCCGCCCGCCGGGAGGAGACTTTGTGTTGTTTCAACACAAGCGCGGCCAGGCCGAGTGCGGCGCCGGCGACGCCGACGAGGGCGAACGGGCCGAGGCTCTCCCAGAGACGGTCGGCGAACGCGACGGGCGTCGGGTGGTCGTGCTCGAACCCGAGCCACCCGTCTTCGGCGAGCCGCTGCACGCGGCGGAGATCGGCCCATGCCTCCCCCGCGTGCAGGACCACGAACGGGCTCGTCGCGGCGAACGCCGCGGCCGCGAGCGCGGACGCGACGGCCAACCGCCGCCACTGCCGCCACCCGGCGAGGGCGAGCGGCACGACGAGGAGCGCCCCGGGGTACTTCGCCGAAGCGGCGAGCCCCGCGGCGACGGCCGCCCACTCGAGCCGGCCGCCGACGAGGAGTGCGAGCGAGACCGTCGCGAGCGTCGTCAGCAGCACGTCCGTCACGGCCACTCCCGAGTAGGCGACGTGCACGGTCGCGACGGCGCAGGCGGCACCCGCGACGACTCCGGCCGCCGCCCCGTACGCGGCGCGCCCGAGCCACCACGCCGCGGCGACGCCGAGGAGACCGATCGCAATCGCGACGAGGCGCGCCGCGCCGTACGACGGCTCTGCGAACGGCGCCTGCGCCGGCGCGACGAGCGCGAAGAGCAGGCTCGGGTAGTCGTACCAGCCGGGGTCGAGCCGGACGTCGTGCGCCATCGCCCACGCCCGCGGGACGATCGAGCGCTCGTCCGGGCTCCGGAGCGCGAAGGGAAGGCCGTAGTCGAGGCCGGGCAGCCGGAGGGCGGCGGCTAGCGCGACGAGCGCGGCGGGCGCCGCCCACCGCGGCAGCCGGTCCGGCTCAGGCAGCCGGATGCGCCGCACGCACGAGCACGGCGTCGCAGCCGGCGCGCTCGAGCTCCTCGATCTCCGCACGCGCGGCGTCGCCGAGCTCTGCCACCGCGAGCTTGCCCGCGGGGACGTCCGAGAGGAGAGCGAGGACGTCGTCGAGCCGGCCGTCGCCGCTCCCGAGGACGAGGATCTCCGGGTCGAACCGCACGAGCACGTCCTCGAGCTGCTCGTCCTCGTCGATCCGGATCGCGACCTCGACCGCCTGCGTCAGCTCGCCGTGCACGTGCTCGAGCCACTCCGTGTCGCCGTGGACGACGCATGCGTCGGCTCCGCGGACGGCGCCGGCGCGCCCCTCCTCGAAGTAGAAGACGACCGGGAGGGTCGTCGCCTGCGACACCTCGTCGAGGCGCGCCTCGTCGTGCTCGTACAGGACGACGGCGTCGGCACCGCCCGCTTCGGCGGCGCGTGCCGCGTCGGGCCCGTCGACGGCGACGATCAACGAGATTCCATCGCCCTCGGAGATGGCTTGGCTGAGGCGTTTCGCAGCCGTCACGCGGCGCGAGTGTACAGGAGCGAACGGCGGCTACTCTGAGCCCATGCGTCTGGCGCTCCTCTCGCTCGTCGTCGTCCTGACCGCCGCTGCGGCAGCCTCGGCTGCGAGGATCGACGGCTCGGCACGCGGCGACCGCCTCGCAGGCACGGCGCGGGCGGACGTGATCGTCGGCCGCGGCGGCGCCGACCGGATCTCGGCCGGCCGCGGCAACGACCGCGTGGCGGTCCAGTACGACGGCTCGCGCGACCGCGTCGCCTGCGGCGCCGGCCGCGACGTCGTGAACGCCGACGGCGCCGACCGCGTCGCCGCCGACTGCGAAGTCGTCTCGCGGCGCCTCTCGCGCGACGTCTACAGCGCTCCCGACGCGCAGCACGAGTCGCAGGTCGAGCCGGACAGCTTCACGTGGGGCCGGACGACGGTCGCTGTGTTCCAGACCGGCCGGCGCCAGAACGGCGCCGCGAACAACCTCGCGTGGGCGACGTCGACGGACGACGGCCGCACGTGGCGCGGCGGCGAGCTGCCCGGCCTCACCCGGAACGCACCGCGGCCCGGCCCGAGCGACGCCGCGAGCGACCCCGTCGTCGCCTACAGCGCCGTCCACGGGACCTGGCTCTTCTCCGCGCTCGCCGTCGGCACGACGACGCGCCTCACCGTCAGCCGCTCGAGCGACGGCCTCCGCTGGGACGACCCGATCGACGCGATCTCGTCGCCGCCGGTGAACGGCGGGATCGCCTTCGACAAGCAGTGGCTCGTGTGCGACAACGGGACGTCGAGCCGCTTCCGCGGCCGCTGCTACCTCGTCTTCAACGACTTCACGCGGCGCGGCATGTCCCTCGTGACCTCGACCGACGGCGGGCTCACGTGGTCGCAGCCGGTGACGCTCCCCTTCACGCCGTTCTACCTCGGCGCGTTCCCGGTCATCCAGCCCGACGGGACGCTCGTGATCCTCGCGCGCGTCGGTCTCGAGGAGCGGTACCTCGGTGCCGTGCGTTCGCGCGACGGCGGCGCGACCCTCGAGCAGCCCGTTCAGATCGCGCCGATGCGGGCGGCGCCGACGGGGCACCGGACGCCGGACATCCCTGCGGCCGACGTGGATGCGTCCGGCCGGATCTGGGTCGCCTGGCACGGCTGCATCCTCCGCCCGACGTGCACCGGCAACGACGTCCTCGTCGCACACTCGGCGGACGGCGCCTCGTGGTCGCAGCCGATCCGCGCGACGAACGGCCGGAACGCCGCCATCCCGGCGATCGCCGCGGGCCCCGGAGGCCGGATCGGTGTCCTCTACTACGCGAGCGGCGCGCAGGGCATCGACGCCGAGTACGCCGAGACGACGAACGCCGGCCTGCGGTGGAGCGCGCCGCAGCGGCTGAACGTCCTCTCGATGCCGACCTCGTGGCTGCCGCAGACCTCCGCGGGGCCGATGCTCGCCGACTACGTCTCGCTCACCTATACGCGTGACGGCCGTCGTCTCGCCGTGTGGGCGCTCGCCTCGCCGCCCGCCGGCGGCCGCCTGCAGCAGGCGATCTTCGCGACGCGGTTCTAGCGGCGCCCGACGGGGGCGGTCACTTCCCGATCGGGTGCCAGATGGTCTTCAGCTCGAGGAAGGCGGCGATGTCCCACGGGCTCTGTGACGCGGCGTCGCCCTTGACGACCCGCTTCACGTTGGCGGCAGCGAGGCCTTCGAGCTCGGGCGCCTGGCCGTCTGCGCCCGTGACGTCGATCGCGTTCACGTCCATGTGCCCCGCAAGCGTCGGCGCGAGCTCCTGGCGGAACCCGGTGAGGACGTTCACGACGCCCGGCGGGACGTCGGAGGTGGCGATCGCCTCGGCGAGCTCGATCGCCGCGAGCGGGTGCCGCTCCGACGCGACGGCAACGACGGCGTTGCCGCCGACGAGCGCGGGCACGACCCGGGACACGACCCCGCCGAGCGCGGGCTCGTCCGGTGCGAGGACTGCGACGACGCCGGTCGGCTCCGGCACCGTGAAGTTGAAGTACGGGCCGGAGACGGGGTTCGACGAGCCGATCACCTGCGCCAGCTTGTCGGCCCAGCCGGCGTACCAGACGACGCGGTCGATCGCGGCCTCGACCTCCGCTCGACCGGAGCAGACGGCGGCGAGGTCGGCCGCGCGCGCCTCCATCATCTCGGCGAGCCGGTAGAGCACCTGGCCGCGGTTGTACGCCGTCGCGGCCGCCCACGCGGGCTGCGCCTTGCGCGCGGCGACGACGGCGTCGCGCACGTCCTTCCGCGACGCGCGGGCGACGTTCTGGCCCTCGGCCTCGTACGTGCGGCCGGACTCGGAGCGCGGGAACGCGCCGCCGACGAAGAGCTTGTAGGTCTTCCGCACCGGGAGCCGGCTCACGCCACCGCCTCCGCGAACCACGCGAGCGCGAAGCCGAGCCCGATCATCGCCACGATCGAGAGCACCACGAGGCCGAACAGCGCCGCCACGAACGGCCAGCTGAACTCGCTCGGGCGCCGGCCCTGCCGCTCATCCACCCCACGCCTCCGAGCCTTCGAAGCGCAGGTACGGCTCGAGCCCGTGCCGGCCGCCCTCGCGGCCGAAGCCGGACTCCTTGTAGCCGCCGAACGGCGACGCCGGGTCGAAGCGGTTGAAGGTGTTCGCCCAGACGACGCCGGCCCGCAGGCGCTCCGCCATCCAGAGGATGCGCGACCCCTTCTCCGTCCAGACGCCCGCGGAGAGCCCGTACGCGGTGTTGTTCGCCTTCTCGACGGCCTCGTCGGGCGTCCGGAAGGTCAGCACCGAGAGCACCGGCCCGAAGATCTCCTCCTGCGCGATGCGGTAGCTCTGCGCGACGTTCGTGAAGACGGTCGGGGCGAACCAGTAGCCCTTCTCCGGGAGCCGGCAGGGCGGCTGGTAGATCTCCGCGCCCTCCTCCTTGCCCGCCTCCACGAGCTCGTGGATCTTCTCGAGCTGCATCCGCGAGTTGATCGCCCCGACGTCGGTGTTCTTGTCGAGCGGGTCGCCGACGCGGAGCGTCTCGAGGCGGCGCTTCAGCTTCGCGATCGTCTGCTCGTAGATCGACTCCTGCACGAGGAGCCGGGAGCCGGCGCAGCAGACGTGACCCTGGTTGAAGTAGATCCCGTTGACGATCCCCTCGACCGCGCCGTCCAGGGCGGCGTCGTCGAAGATGATGTTCGCGGCCTTGCCGCCGAGCTCGAGCGTCAGCTTCGTGCCGGTGCCGGCGAGCTCGCGCTGGATCGCCTTGCCGACCTCGGTCGAGCCGGTGAAGGCGATCTTGTCGACCCCGGGGTGCTTCACGATCTCGGCGCCGGTGCGGCCGTCGCCGGTGACGATGTTCACGACCCCCGGCGGCAGCTCCGCCTGCCGGCAGATGTCCGCGAAGAGGAGCGCCGAGAGGGGCGTCGTCTCGGCCGGCTTCAGGACGACGGTGTTCCCGGCGGCGAGCGCGGGCGCGATCTTCCACGCGAGCATCAGGAGCGGGAAGTTCCACGGGATGATCTGCCCCGCGACGCCGAGCGGCTGCGGGCGGCGGTTCGGGAAGGCGTACTCGAGCTTGTCGGCCCAGCCTGCGTAGTAGAAGAAGTGCGCGGCGGCGAGCGGGAGGTCGACGTCGCGGGACTCGCGGATCGGCTTGCCGCCGTTCAGGCTCTCGAGCACCGCGAGCTCGCGCGACCGCTCGGCGACGATCCGCGCGATGCGGAAGAGGTACTTCGCGCGCTCGGCCGGCGCGAGCGACGACCAGCCGTTCTCGAACGCTGCGCGCGCCGCCGAGACCGCCGCGTCGACGTCCTCCGGCCCCGCCTGCGCGACCTCGGCGAGCTGCTCCTCGTCGCGCGGCGCGAGCGTCGGGAAGTACTCGCCCGACCGCGGCTCGACGAACTCGCCGCCGACGAACAGGCCGTAGCGCTCCTCGAGCGCGACGATGTCGCGCGCCTCGGGAGCGGGCGCATACTCCCACTCCGTCAGCGCGGGCGTCGCCACCTTGTGCTTTTCGACCGCCACCGTCAGTCCTTCGTGAAGTAGTCGCCGGACTGGTACTGGCCCGTCTTCTGCTTGCGGATCTGCATCAGGACGTCGTTCAGGAGCGACGAGGCGCCGAAGCGGTAGAGGTCGGGCGTCATCCACGCGAGGCCGAGCGTCTCGTGCAGGACGACGAGGTGCTGCACCGCCTGCTTCGCCGTGCGGATGCCGCCGGCCGGCTTCAT
>DATMJW010000133.1:0-13290 GCA_035553355.1 Gaiellaceae bacterium
GTTCGACCTCGACCACGTGACGCTCGCGAGCCGCGACCCGGCTGCGGCGGCGGATGCGTGGGAGGCGTACGGCCTGCAGCGGGTGGGCGAGACGCGGCTCGAGGTCGGCGGCGCCTTCGTCGACATCGTCGAGGGCGACCCCGGCGAGCCGCAGCGGCCGCTCCTGAACCACCTCGCGGTGCTCGTCGACTCCGTCGACGAGCACGTGCGGGAGGCGGAGGCGCGAGGCATCGAGATCGCCGACGTGGTGGACGCGACGAACACGCTCGCCCTCTTCGTGTGGGGCCCCGACCGCGTGAAGCTCGAGTACGTCGAGCACAAGCCCACGTTCTCGCTGACGTAGGCGGTGCCGCTCGTCGTCGCCGGCGCCGGGATGGCCGGGCTCGCGGCGGCGGCGCGCGCGCGCGAGCTCGGCGCCGGGGCCGTCGTCTTCGAGAAGGGCGACCGCGCCGGCGGCTCGATGCTCCTCTCGAGCGGGGTCGTCTGGCGGCACCGGTCGCTCGCGGAGTTCCACGAGGAGTGCCCCGGCGGCGACCCCGCGCTGCAGCGGGTCGTCGTGGACGGGCTCGACGAGGCGCTCGACTGGCTGGAGGGGCTGGGCCCCCCCGTCCTCGAGCGCGAGACGGGGAACCCGCGGACCGTCGGGCGCCGCTTCGACACGCGTGGGCTGACGGCCGCGCTCGTCCGTGCGGCGGGGGACGTGCGCCTCGGTGAGGCCTTCGCGGACGCGCACGTCCTCGCGACCGGCGGCTTCGCCGCGAGGCTCGCGCGCGAGCGTGACCTGCTCCTGCGCGCGAACCGGTGGAGCGAGGGCGACGGCCTCGCGTACGGCCTCGCACGTGGCGCCGATCTGTCCGCGGGGATGGACGAGTTCTACGGCCGCAACCTGCCGGGCCCGGTCGAGGAGGAGGACTTCGTCGGAGCGTCGCAGCTCTACGGCGCCCACGCGCTCGTCCTCACCGAGGACGGCCGGCCGTTCTTCGAGCGCGAGCCGTCGTGGTCCGAGACCGACCTCGTCCTGGCGACGGCGAGGCAGCCGGGCGGCGCAGCGTGGTACGTCCTCGATGCGAGGGCGCTGCGGCAGCCGACCCGCTACGGAACGGTCGCCGACCTCGTCGAGCGCGCCCGCGCGCTCGGCGGCGACGTGCGGCCGGGCGAGGAGCTGCCGTTCGAGCTGCCGCCCTCACCGAAGCTGCAGGAGGCGCCGTTCGTCGCAGTCCGCGTCCGCGCGTCGGTGACGCACACGATCGGCGGGCTGCGCATCGACCCGCAGGCGCGCGTGCTCGATGCCGAGGGCACGCCGATCGGGGGTCTGTACGCGGCGGGAGCCGACGCCGGCGGCATCTTCACCGGCGGCTACGGAAGCGGTCTCGCCGCGGCGGTCGTGTTCGGCCGCATCGCGGCGGAGACGGCGGTCGAGGAGCTCGCGCTGCTCGGTTGAGCCGTGGGGGAGCCGTCTACGCGAGCTGCGTGTACGCGCAGGGGCGGCGGTCGCCGGGGAACGGCGACGGCGCGACCTTGCTGATCCGCAGCGTCTTCCCGTCGGCCTCGACGGTCGCGCCCACGGCCGGCGTGTCGCCGTCGCGCTCCTCGAGCGTCCAGCCGTGCGGCGACCAGACGAAGAGGAGGTAGCCGCCGCGCGTGCCGTTGTCCTCGGACATCGGCCGGGATGTTAGTGCGCGCCGCCGCCGCCCGCGGCGGCTGCGTACGCCGGCAGCACGACGTGGATCGCCGTCCCGCCGTCGTCGCCCTGCTCGACGGTGAAGCGGGCGTTGAGGGTGGAGGCGCGCTCGCCGATCGCGTCGAGCGTGGCCTTGCGCCGCTCGCCCTTGCCGTCGTCCTCGATCACGGTCTCGACGGCGCCGTCGCCGCGCTCGCGCACCGTCACGGAGATCCGTGTCGGCGGCCCGCGGCGCACCGCCTGGCTGAGCGACTCGCGGATGATCTGGTACAGCCCGACCTGCACGTTCTCCGCCAGCCGCTCGGCCCGGTCGACGTCGACCTCGATCTGCAGCGAGTGCTGCATCCCGAGCTGGTTCGCGAGCTCGCGCACCGCCGGCGCGAACCCCTGGTCGCGCAGGACGACCGGCTCGATGTTGAAGGACAGGTCCCGCAAGGAGCGGATCGTCTCCCGGTGCTTGTCGAGGGCGCTGCTCATGATCCCGGCGGCCTGCTCGTGCCGCCCCTCGACGAGTGCGTGGACCGCGGCGTCGAGCATCAGCGCGATCCCGGAGAGGTTCTGCACGGGCCCGTCGTGGAGGAAGAGCGCGAGGCGCCGCCGCTCGTCCTGCTCCGCGGTGATGATGCGGTCCGCGAGCCGCGCGCGCTCCTCCTCGCGCACCTGCGCCTCCTCGAGCAGGCGCGCCCGCTCCCGCTCGACCTCCTCGTGGCGGCGCCGCTCTGTGACGATCAGGTAGAGCGCGGCCGCACCGGCGGCGACGACGGCTGTGACGACGACGACGACGAGGAAGGTCGTCGAGGTCAATCGATGATCGCGTCGCGGAGCGCGATCGCGACGGCGTGCGTGCGGGTGTCGGCCTCGAGCTTCGCGAGGATGTGGCGCACGTGGCTCTTCACGGTCTCCTGCGAGATGAAGAGCTTCTGTGCCACGTCCGCGTTGGACATGCCGTCGGCGAGGAGCTGCAGGATCTCGCGCTCCCGCGCGGTCAGCATGTCGTTCTGGTCGCGCCCCGTGAGGAACGACGGCATCAGCGCCGGGTCGACGAAGCTCTCGCCGCCGGCGACCTTCTCGATCGCCCGTAGCAGCGTCGCGTGCGGTGCCTCCTTGAGGATGTATCCCTTCGCGCCGGACTCGAGCCCGCGGCCGAGGAGCGACCGCTCGCTGTACGCCGTGAAGATGAGCACGGCGGTCTCGGGGACCTTCTCGCGGATCTGCTTGGTCGCCTCGAGCCCGTCCATCCCTGGCATCCGGACGTCCATGATCACGACGTCGGGGCGGCGGCGCTCGACGAGCGCGACGGCAGCGGCGCCGTCGCCGGCCTCGCCGATCACGCGCACGTGTGGCGCCCGCGAGAGCGAGAGGCGCAGTCCCTCGCGGACGACCTCGTGGTCGTCGACGATCAGGCAGGTGATCTCCTCGGGCATCGCCGGGCGATCGTACCGCGCGCGGCGGCGCGCTCCTACAGCGCGAGCGTGAGCTGCTCCGGCTCCTCGAGCCTCGGCAGCGACGGCACCGAGCCCGACGGCGGCGGCAGCGGAGGGCGCCTGTCTGCGATCCCGTGCTCCCGCGCGAGCGCCCGCACCTGCTCCCGCAGCGGCTTCACCTCCGCGTGCCCGAGGTACGCGCGCCCCTCGTACAGCCGCTCGTAGTGCTCCACCTGGTCCGGGAAGTCGCGCGCGAGCGCCTCGAGGAAGTGCTCGCGCGTGCCCGGCTTGAGGTAGAGGGCGTTCGTCCAGACGCCGGTCGCGCCCGCCTCGCGTGCGGCACGGACGACCTCCGCCAGGAGCTCCGGGCGGTCCGAGATGCCCGGCAGGAGCGGGGCCATGCCCACACCGGCCTTCACCCCGGCCGACACGAGTTCCGCGACCGCCCGCAGCCGCTGGCGTGGTGGCGCCGTGCCCGGCTCGGTCTTCCGCCAGATCTCCTCGTCGAGCGTCGGCACAGAGAACGTGACGGAGACGTCCGCGCGCGCCGCCGCCTCGACGAGCACGTCCACGTCGCGGACGATCATCGGCCCGCGCGTGATCAGCGAGAACGGGTTCCACGCGTCGGCGAGCACCTCGAGGCAGGCGCGAGTCAGGCGGTAGCGGCCCTCGACCGGCTGATACGGGTCGGTCGCGGCTCCGATCGCGACTCCGTCGCGCTTCCACGCCGGCCTTGCCAGCTCGCGCGCGAGCACCTCCGCCACGTTCGTCTTGACGCGGATCGAGCGGCCGTAGCGATCGTCGGACGGCCGGTCGGCGCGCCGCTCGAACGCGCGCACGTAACAGAAGGTGCAGCGGTGCGCGCAGCCCATGTACGGGTTGAGCGACCACTCGAACGGCATCCCCTTGACGCGGTTGAGCGCGCTGCGGCACGGCTCCTCCCGGTACTCGACGCGCATCGCCCCAGTGTAGAACACGTGTTCGCTCCGCCGCCGCCGTGATTGGATCCGGCCGTGGAGAGCGCGACGCACCTTCAGGACGGGATCATCCGGCTGACCTGCCCGCTCCCGACTCGGCCGGGGCACGTGCACAGCTACCTCCTGCCGGGGGACGACGGCTGGACGCTCGTCGACACCGGGATCGGGCTGCCGGATGCGGAGGAGCGGTGGGCGGAGGCGCTCGCGGCTGTCGGAGGCGACGTCGCCCGCGTGTTCGTGACGCACTTCCACCCGGACCACGTCGGCGCCGCCGCCGACGTGGCGCGCGTGACGGGCGCGCCGGTGCACCAGGGGCGGCTCGACCACCTGCAGTGCGAGCTCGTGTGGGGGAGCGACGGCTGGCCGCAGCGGATCGCCGACTGGTTCCTGACGCACGGGGTCCCGCGCGAGATCACCGACGAGCTGATCGAGTCCGGGAACGTCTACCGGCCGTTCATCCGCTACCACCCGCACCCCGTGCTCGTGGAGGCGGGGGAGACGGTCTCGGGGTGGGAGGTCGTCGCCGCACCCGGCCACGCCGACGGGCAGCTCTGCCTGCTGCGGGACGGCATCCTCGTCTCGGCCGACCACCTCCTCGGTCGGATCTCGCCGACCGTCGGCCTCTGGCCCGAGAGCCGGCCCGACCCGCTCGGCGACTTCCTGTCGGCGCTGCGACGGACGATCGAGCTCGCGCCGCGGCTGGCGCTGCCCGGCCACGGCGAGCCCCTCGACGACCCCGTCGGCCGCGCGCACGAGCTGATCGAGCATCACCACGAGCGGCTGGCTGCGGCCGAGGCCGCGCTCCGCGCCGAGCCGCGGACGGCGTTCGAGCTCTCGTTCGACCTCTTCGGCGCCGAGCACCGACCCGCGGCCAGGCGCTTCGCCGTCGCCGAGACCCTGTCGCACCTCGAGCGCCTCGTCCTCGAAGGCCGGGCCGTGCGGCGCGAGGACGGCGGGACCGTCGCCTATACTGCCGCGCAGCTTGGAAGACGAGCTTCCGCCTAGTACCGGCGCCCCGCGGAACGGGGCGCGCCTCTCGACGAAGGACGGACGATGAGCGACGTCGTGCGCGTCGTCGCGCTGCTCGCGCTCGTCGCGGGGACGGCCGTCTTCGCCGCCGCGAAGTACGCCCTCCTGACGGCGCGGCGGACCCGTCTGCAGGCACGCGCCGACGACGGCAGCCGCTCGGCGGCGGCCGCGCTACGGCTGACGGACGCACCCGTCGGGTTCATCGGCACGGTGCAGATCGGGATCACGACGCTCGCGCTCGCGGCGGGCGCGATCGGCGAGCCGCTCCTGTCGCGGCACCTCGACGACGCGCTGCCGCGCTGGCTCGCGATCGCCGTCTCGTTCCTCCTCCTCACCTACGTCGTCGTGACGCTCGGCGAGCTCGTGCCGAAGGGCGTCGCGCTCGAGAAGGCGGACCGCGTCGCGGTCGCCGTCGCGCCGATCCTCTTCTGGCTCGGCCGCGCCGCGGCGCCGCTGACGTGGCTCTTCGCCGGCAGCGCGAACGTGCTGCTACGCATCCTCCGCGTGGAGCCGACCGCCGCTGCCGACGTCGTGCACACCGAGGAGGACATCCGCCAGATCGTGGCGGGAGCCGAGGACGCAGGCGAGATCGAGAGTGCGGAGGAGGAGATGCTGTACAAGGTCTTCGACTTCGCCGACACCGAGGTCCACGAGGTGATGGTGCCGCGGCCGGAGGTGGTCGCGCTCTCGGCGGACCTCCCGCCGGAGGAGGCGCTCGGGGCGCTGCTCTCGTCTCCCTACACGCGCTACCCGGTGTACCGCGAGAACCTCGACCACATCATCGGGATCCTCCACGTCCGCGACCTCTTCGGCGCGATGCACGATCGCGGCATCGCCGAGGTCGAGCTCGAGAAGCTCGTCCGGACGGCCTACATCGTCCCCGAGACGAAGGACCTCGCGGCGCTCCTCGCGGAGTTCCGCCAGCAGAACCAGCACATGGCGGTCGTGGTGGACGAATACGGCGCGATGCAGGGCATCGTCACGCTCGAGGACCTGCTCGAGGAGATCGTCGGCGAGATCGAGGACGAGTTCGACCTGCCCGACGAGTCCGTCGAGCGGCTCGACGAGCGGCGCGTACGCATCGACGGGACGTTCCCGATCGACGACTTCAACGAGCAGTTCCGCACGAACCTCGACGTCGCCGACTTCCACACGATGGCCGGGCTCGTCTTCGGGCTCCTCGGCCGGGCGCCGGAGGTCGGGGACGAGGTCGAGGCCGCGGGTCTCCGGCTTCGCGTCGTCGAGGTCGAGGGGTCGCGGATCCAGCGGCTCGAGGTGGAGTTCGACGAAGCCGAAGACGCAGGCATCGCGGCGGCGCCCCACGGGTAGGCGGCGGTGATGCTGCCGATCGAGCGCCCGGGGAAGATCGTCTGCGTCGGGCTCAACTACCGCGCGCACGCCGAGGAGCAGGGGCGGCCGGTGCCCGAGCATCCGATCCTGTTCGCCAAGTGGACGACATCGCTCGTCGGCCCTGGTGCACCGATCCTGCTCCCGCCCGCGTGGGTGACGGCCGCCGTGGACGCGGAGGCGGAGCTCGGTGTCGTCATCGGTTCGCGGGTGAAGGGCGTCTCCGCCGAGAACGCGCTCGAGGCCGTGCGCGGGTACGTGTGCGCGAACGACGTCTCGGCACGCGACGTCCAACGGGCCGACCGGCAGTTCACCCGGGCGAAGTCGTTCGACACGTTCTGCCCCGTCGGGCCGGAGCTCGTTCCGGCGGCGGAGGTGCCCGACCCGCAGGCGCTCGCGATCCGCGGGCTCGTGAACGGCGAGGTGCGGCAGGAGTCGTCGACCGCGGACATGATCTTCGGCGTCGCCGAGCTGATCGCCTTCGCGTCGGAGGCGATCACCCTGGAACCCGGCGACCTGCTCCTGACGGGGACGCCCGGCGGCGTCGGCGAGTTCCGCGACCCGCCGCTCTACCTCGCCGACGGCGACGAGGTGACGGTCGAGATCGAGCGCGTCGGCGTCCTCACGAACCCCGTTCGCGCCTGACCTCCGCAGCCATGTCCGGTGCTTAGAGCACCGGCCGTGTCCCGCGGAGGCCCGGCCGCCGCGGCCGTGTCCGGTGCTTAAAGCACCGGCCGTGGCCGGAACGGACGGCTAGGGCGCCCAGAAGGCCTCGAACGCGGCCGGGTCGCTCGGGAGCGCGAGCACCTCGGTCACGACCCCGCCCGCGATCGTGAAGAGGAGCACCTGATCGATGTCGATCGTGCGGCCCTCACGCTCTCCCTGCGCCCGGTAGAGGCCGGCGCCGCGCGTCTCGCTCGCGAGCACGTCGATGACGGTGGAGCGGTACGTGCCGGCCGTCAGCTTCGGCAACCGGGCGAGGAAGCGGAAGATCTCGCTGCGGCCGCGGTACGTGCCGGACATGACGCCGCTCCCGGGGACGTGCCAGACCGCGTCGTCCGCGAAGCAGTCGCGCAGCGCGAGGCCCTCCTTGTTCGCGAACGCCTCCATGATCCGTCGGACGAGCGCCGCGTTCGCCTCCGCGCTCACCGCCCTTCCTCCCACCGCTCGATCAGCCCGAGCACGTGGCGGCGCTGCACCTCCGTGAACGGCATCGCCGCGAGGAGCCGGCGCGCCTCGCCGGGATCGTCGTTCGCGACGGCGGCCTCGAGCCGCTCGCGCCACGGCGTCGGCTCGCGGAGCTGGCGGCGGAGCCAGCGGAGAAGGCTGACGGCTGCCTGGTCTGTCACGCGCCCGAGGCTACCTCGCGCGGCGGAGGAGATCGTGCGATTCGCAACGCACTGCGGCGGGCACAGCGCTTCGGGTGACGGAGCAGCAGGATCTGTCGCGGGTGCGGAGCGCGTTCTTCCGGCGGACGCGCGTGCTCGTCGGCGTCTTCTACGTCGCTCTCGCCGCGGGTGCGATCGCGTGTGCCGCAGCCGCCGTCTAGGACGACGCCGGAGCCGGCGCGGCCGGGATCGTCGTCGGTCTCGTCGTCGCGCTCGCCCTCTTCGCGCTCAGTGCCGCGATCCCGACGTCCGCGCGCGCCGCCCGCTGGATGGTGCCGGCGGCCGCCGTCGTCGGCGTGGTCCTCGTGAACACGATCGACATCGGGACGAGCCCGTTCGTGCTCGGCGGCTTCGGCGGGTTCCTCGCGGGGACGGCCGTCTCGATCGCCCTCGTCCGGCGCCGGCTCGCGACCGACGACGAGCTGCTGCGGCGTCAGCTGCGGCTCGGGTTCGACCCGGAGCATCCCTGGCGCTGGCTCCGTCCCGGCCGCTAGCCAGCCTCTCGCGCCGCGCTCCGACCCGCGTTGCTGCGGCCATAATGGCCGCGTGAAGGAGATTCTTCCCGAGATCGAGGCGTGGCGGCAGCAGGGGGAGGGTGTCGCGGTCGCCACGGTGGTCGCGACCCGGCGGTCGGCGCCCCGGCCGGTCGGCTCGAGCCTCGCCGTGTCGGAGAGCGGCAAGCTCTGCGGATCCGTCTCCGGCGGTTGCGTCGAGAATGACGTCTACGAGCACGCCCGCGAGGTGCTTCGGACGGGCGAGCCGAAGCTGCTCTCCTACGGCATCCCGGACGAAGACGCCTGGAGCGTCGGCCTCCCCTGCGGCGGCGAGATCGACGTCTTCGTCGAGCGGCTCCCATGAGCCTCGTCGACCGGCTCGTCGAGCTCGCCGCGAGCGGCGAGCGCGCGGTCCTCTACACGGTGCTCGAGGGGGAAGGCGCCGGGTCGAAGCTGCTCGTGCTCGAGAGCGGCGAGACGCTCGGCGACGGACCGCCGGAGCTGGCGGGCGGCGCGCCCGCGCTCCTTCGCGGCGGCCGGAACCGGCTGCTCGAGCTCGACGGCCGCCGCGTCTTCTGCGAGGTCTACGGGCCGCCGCCGCGGCTCCTCGTCTACGGCGCCGTCGACACCGCCGAGTCCCTCTGCCGTGCGGCGAAGCTCCTCGGCTGGCACACGATCGTCGCGGACGCGCGCCCGCGCTTCGCGACCGCAGAACGGATCCCGAGCGCCGACGAGCTGATCGTGGAGTGGCCCGAGGAGGCGCTCGCACAGGTCGGGCCGGATCATGCGACGGCGATCGTCGTCCTCACGCACGACGACAAGTTCGACGTGCCGGCGCTGAAGGCGGCGCTCGCGACGGAGGCGTTCTACATCGGCGCGCTGGGGTCGCGGCGGAACCAGGAGCGGCGGCGCGAGCGGCTGCTCGAGGCGGGCGTCGAGGAGGACGCGCTCGCGCGGATCGCCGGGCCGTGCGGCCTCGACATCGGCGCCGACACGAACGAGGAGACCGCGATCTCGATCCTCGGAGAGGCGCTCGCGGCGCGCGCCGGCCGCGGCGGCGGGCCGCTGCGCGAGTCGAAGCAGCGCATCCACGTCGAGGTCGCCTAGTGCGCACCCGTGCCGCCGTGCTCTTCGAGCCGGGGCGCCCGATCGAGGTCCGCGAGCTGGAGGTCGAGGAGCCGCGGCCCGACGAGGTCGTCGTCCGCATGCGCGCGGTCGGTGTGTGCGGCACGGACCTGCACTCCTACGTGGGCGAGTGGGAGCGGCCGACGCCGATCGTGCTCGGGCACGAAGGAGCGGGCGTCGTCGAGGAGGTCGGCGACGCCGTGGAAGGCCTCGCCCGCGGCGATCGCGTCGTTCTCTCGTGGGCGCCCGCGTGCGGCGATTGCGGCGCGTGCCGGAGAGGCCGGCCCGCCGCCTGCGCGCCCCTCTCCGGTGCCATCGGGCGCGGCACGCTCCTCGACGGCCGCACCGGGCTCGCGCTCGACGGCGCGACCGTCTACCGCGGCACCGCGACCGGCGCGCTCGCGGAGCGGGTGGTGGTCGCAGGCGCGGCCGCCCTCCCGCTCGGCGACGATCTCCCATTCGAGCAGGCGGCGCTCCTCGGCTGCGCGGCTCTCACCGGCGTCGGCGCAGTCCTGAACGCGGCACGGCTCGAACCCGAGGCGACGGTGCTCGTCGTCGGCGCCGGCGGCGTCGGGCAGTTCGTGATCCAGGGCGCCCGGATCGCGGGCGCGGCGGCCATCGTGGCGGTCGACCCCGTCGAGGCGCGGCGTGGGCAGGCGCTGCGGCTCGGTGCGACCCACGCGTGCGCGCCCGAGGACCTGCGCGAGACGGTCCGCGCGCTCGATCCCGATGGGATGGACGTCGCGTTCGATGCCGTGGGTGCGCCGGAGACGACGGCGCTCTGCCTCCGGTGGACGCGCGGCGGCGGGCGGACCGTCCTCGTCGGTCTCCCGGCGGGCGGTGCCCGGCTCTCGCTCGACCCGCTCGACTTCACGAACCGCGAGAAGACGCTGACCGGCACGATCTACGGCTCGGAGGACCCCGCGGTCGCGCTGCCGCGGCTGCTCGAGCTCGTGCGCGACGGCGGGCTCGAGCTGGCGAGCCTCGTCGGGCCGTCCTACGCGCTCGACGCGACGGACGAGGCCTTCGGGGCGAGCCTCGCCGGCGCCGCCGGCCGCGTGCTCGTGACGCCGTGACGCATTAGCCTCCGGGCGTGACGTCGCTCTCGCTGTACGAGGACCTCCTCGGGCCGAACGAGGAGCTGACGCTGCCCGCGGGCCCGCGCGTCGTCTACGTCGCCTCGGGTGAGCTGGCGGGGCTTCACGCTGGGCGAGCCGCCTTCGGGAGCGACGAGGCGCGCCTCCGCGCCGGTGCCGACGGCGCGACCGTCCTGCGCTGGGAGCTGACCGAGTGGTCGGTCGACGACGCGAAGCTCTGCGCGCACGTCCACCTCGACCCGTGGGCGGACTACCTGCTGCGCTGCGAGCGTGTCGGTGGCGACCGGCCGCTGCGGCGGGCGGCAGGCCCCGGGGTCGCGTGCGTCCTCCGCGGCGAGGTCGCGGTCGACGGCGAGCTCGTGACGCCCTTCGGCGCGTGGAGCGAGCCGGCGGACCTGCACGGGCCCGGTCAGCTCGTGCGCGTCGTCGTGGTGCCGGCGGACGCGCGCGCCGCAGAGGACGCCGCGGAGGATTCGATTGCGCAGGGCGCGGTACATCTATAGGCATGAAGCACCTGCAGATCGCACTGATCGCGTCCGTGCTGGCGCTCGGGCTCGCCGCCTGCGGTGGCGGCGGCGGCGAGACGGCCGCGACGACGCCCGACCCGGCGACGGTTCCGGCGGGGCAGACGACGGACGCCGGAGGTGCGGCGACGACCGAGGTCGCTCCGGCCGGAACGGATGCCGACGCGCAGGACGCGTCGTGCTCGGCGACCGAGTCGGGGTTGACGCTGGCGAAGCAGGATCTGCCGAAGCCGGTGGCGGCTCTCCGCGAGCGGCTCTTCGCGGCCGCGGGCGAGTGCGACTTCGACGCGCTCGGCGCGATCGCGCAGGAGAGCCAGGGCTTCACGTACTCGTTCGGCGGCCAGGAGCCGAACGGCGAGCCGGCGCAGTTCTGGCGCGGCCTCGAGGAGGGGCTGACGGGCGAGCCGGCCTACTCGCTCCAGATGATCCTGTCGCTCCCCGTCACGCGGAACGAGTCCGGCTCGTACGTCTGGCCGTCGGCGGCGTCACCGAACGCGACGGACGCCGACTGGCAGGCGCTCGTGGACGCCGGGTTCTACTTCCCGTCGGACATCGAGGCGATGCGCACGGGGGGCGGTTACAACGGGTGGCGGACTGCGATCACACCCGCCGGCGAGTGGCAGTTCTTCGCCGAGGGCGACTGAGCGTCCGCTAGAGGAACGTCATGACGCGGTCGAGGTGGCCGCACTGACGGTGCTTGACGCCGCAGCGCCGGCAGTCCCAGTGCTCCCAGACGATCCACTTGAGGTGCTGCACCTCGAGCACGATCAGCGCGATGCACCAGATCAGGATCTCCGTCTGCCCCATGTGTCCACGGTGCCAGCGGGCGCCGGAGGCCGCAATGGGCCGCGTGGCGGATCTTCGCGATCGGTGGGACCTACGTGATGCCGACGCGGCGCGCGTGCTCGGCGGCGGACGCAGCGCCGTCGCGCCACGGCTCGCCGTGCCCGGGGAGGACGACCGCCGCGCCCGTCGCGGCGACCGCGTCGAGCGACGCGAGGGCGCGCTCGCTGTCGGCGTTCGCGGACCGCGACGTCAGCCGCGGCCCGCGCTCGCCCGTGTAGGGGTTCAGCGTCACGACCGCGTCGCCCAGGATCAGGACGCTTCGGTCGCGCAGCAGGAGCGAGCAGTGGCCGAGGGTGTGACCGGGCGTGGGGACGACCTCCGGCGATCCCGGTACGTCGAGCGTCCCGCCCGTGTAGCGCTCCACCTCGGCGATCGGGCGGGGGAAGAACGCGCGCGTCCTGAGGAACGCCGCGATGATCGGGAGCGCCTTCGGCCGCGTCGCGACGTAGAGGAGCGGGCTCCGCTCGCGGCCGTACTGGAGCGGCTTCCGCGTGAGGAGGACGTCGTTCTCGTGCACCCACACGGGGATTCCGAGCTCCGACCGCGCGCGCTCCGCGAAGCCGATGTGGTCGAAGTGCGCGTGCGTGAGGACGAGCGCCCGCACGTCGTCGCGGGAGCGGCCGAGGGCGGCGAGCGCGTCCTCGAAGGACCGCCAGGACCTGGGCACGCCGGCGTCGACGATCGTGATCCCCCGGTCGCCCTCGACGAGGTACCAGTTCGTGAAGGCGTCCTCGATCCGGTGGACGCCGTCGGCCACGTTCGCCGTCAGCACGAGCGCGTGGTGCCCACGCCCGGTCGACCCAAACGTCAGTCGAGGCGCTCGTACGCCGGGACGGTGAGGAAGTCGACGAACCTCTCGCCGAGCGTCACCTGCCGGAAGAGCTCGAGCGCATCCCGGTAGTCGGCGCCGAGCTCGGCCTCGACCTCGCAGAGGACGCGCTCCACCTCCTCGCGCCCGACCTTCCCGTGGTGCAGCCACTGCCAGACCTGCGAGCGCGAGATCTCCGCGGTCGCGGCGTCCTCCATCAGCCCGTCGATCGCGACCGCACCGGCGCCGCGCAGCCACGCGCCGAGGTAGCGGACGCCGACGGAGACGTTGTTGCGCAGCCCCTCGGCCGTGATTTCGCCGGGGGTCGACGCGACGTCGAGCAGCGCAGCCGCGTCTGCGCGCACGTCCTCGCGGAGGCGGCCGACCTGGTTCGGCCGCTCGCCGAGGACGCGGTCGAACGCCTCCCGCGCGACCGGCACGAGATCGGGGTGCGCGACCCACGTGCCGTCGAACCCCTGCGACGCCTCCCGCTCCTTGTCCTCGCGCACCTTCGCGAGCGCGTTCCGGTTCACCTCCGGGTCCCGCCGCG
>DATMJW010000134.1:0-8452 GCA_035553355.1 Gaiellaceae bacterium
AGCCACTGCGCACGCGCGCAGCCGTCGGCCGCACGGGAACGGGTGTCAAGTCGGTCTCGAGCACGTGCAGGGCGTCGGCCGCCGCGAGCGCACGCGCGAGTTCCGGGTGGAGTGGGCTTCGCCGCGGGAGCGCGAGCACGGACGGAAGCGCCTGCGGACGGACTGCGCCGCGTCGCGCAACAGAAGGTGGGGGACGTCGCTGCACGGCGTCGAGACTACGGCCGCCGCCGGACGCAAGCGCATCGACCGCGCAATCGCGACGGCAAAGTTGACTGAATAGTCAGTCGGTCGAGACCGGCGTCATTTCCGGCGCGTCGGCGCTATCTTTGCGCCTTCGTTTCGCAGACATTGCGAAGTCATTTCAGCCACAGGAGGGACACGGATGATCCGTGGTGTGCTGTATCGGCCGCAATCGACGGTGCGTCGTCAGAGCGCGCTCGCGGTCGCTGTGCTCGCCGCCGTCGTCGCGGCCTTCGTGGCGGCGTCCTCGCCTGCGGGCGCGGCCGAGACGACGGCGACGCTCTCGCCGCGCGTTTCGACGTGGCTCGCGGCGGCGCCCGCCGATGCGACGCTCGAGACCGTCGTCACGTTCCACGCGCGCGACGGGATCGCGCGCCTCGACGCGCTCGGTGTTCCCGGAGTGCGACTCCGCGAGCTCCCGATGGCGCTCACGGTGCTCTCGCCGGCCCAGGTGCGGGAGGTCGCGAGCTGGCCGGAGGTGCGCAGCGTCTGGCACAACGCGCGGCTCGACATCCTGCTCGACGAGAGCGTCGCGCTGACGAAGGCGGACAAGGTGAAGCGCGGCGAGGGCGTCGCGCGCGCAGCGGGCTACACCGGCGCCGGGATCGGCGTCGCCGTCATCGACACCGGCGTGGACAGCCTGCATCCGGACCTGCTCGGGAAGGTCGAGGGGTACGTCGCGCAGGGCGACTTGTTCGAAGAGAACGACCGCAACAAGACGGTGATGGCTCCGATGGTCGCCGGCGACACGTACGGCCACGGGACGCACGTGGCGTCGACGATCGCCGGCACCGGCCGCGCGCACACGGCGAACGAGAAGCCGTTCGACGGGATGGCGCCGGGCGCGAAAATCTACAGCTTCAAGACCGACACCGGCCTGTACCTCTACGGCGGACCGATCCTCGTCTCCTTCGACTGGATGCTCGAGCACAACCGGCTCGTCGACGCAGGTCTGAAGGCAGGGCCGAAGGTGCACGTCAGCAGCAACTCGTGGGGCGGGGGCGACGGGACGAACTACAACCCCGACGATCCGATCAACGTCGCCACGAAGGCGCTCTACGACAGCGGCGTCAACGTGGTGTTCGCCGCGAGCAACTCGGGCGGACCGAACACGCTCAACCAGTACGCGACCTCGCCGTGGGTGATCAGCGTCGCCGCAGGCACGAAGACCCTCGGGCTCGCGACGTTCAGCTCCCGCGGACGCTGCGACGGCGACGCCGAGCCGTGCATGCGCGACGACCCTGCGACGAAGGGCGACGACGTCGAGTGGAACCGCCGCGACGCGCAGAAGGGGAACACGGGCCTCTACCGCCCGACGGTGACGGCGCCGGGCGCCGACATCGAAGCCGCGAAGTCGAGCGAGGCGGTCGTGATGGCGAGCGGGACCGACCCCGTGAACCCGATGTACACCTACGCCTCCGGAACGAGCATGGCGACGCCGCACGTCGCCGGCGCGATCGCGCTCATGCTGGAGGCGCGGCCAAAGCTGAAGCCGCAGCACGTGATCGACATCCTCGAGGCGACCGCCGACGACATGCCGGCGTACGAGACGTTCGAGGTCGGCCTCGGTCACCTCGATGCGCTCGAGGCGGTGCAGGCGGCGGAGAAGGGGAAGGTCGTCTTCCCGCCGTCGATCAAGGGGAAGACGCCGGAGTACGTGCAGACGTCGTCGGCGTCGTTCGGCGGGGAGGTCGCGAGCGGCACCTGGCTCGTCCGGAAGTGCTCGACGACGGAGATCCCGCCGGGCCTGAGCCAGCACAAGATCGCCGTCGCCTCCGGCACCGACGTGATCTACACCGAGATCGAGTGGGCGGACCCGAATCAGCTCATCTATCTCGTGATCTACGACCCGGAGTGCAACGTCGCCGGGGAGTCGGCGGCGCTCCTCGACATCGGGTCGGTGAACCACCGGGCGCTGATGGTGACGAATCCGGCGCCGGGGACGTGGACGGTCGGCGTCTACGGCCGCATCAACCTGCCGACGCGGTACACCGGCTCGTTCAGCACGTTCGACGCCGGATAGCAACGGCTGGACGGGTGGGGCCGCCGCGTGCGGCTCCGCCCGTCCGCCTTGCGGCTCCGGTCAGCGCGCGGCTGCGAGCTGACCGCAGGCCGCGGCGATGTCGCGGCCGCGCGTGAGGCGCACCGTCGACGGCAGCCGCGCGCGGTCGAGCACGTTCTTGAACGCCGCGATCGTCTCGCGGGACGACCCGTCGTACATCCCGGTCGGGTTGTACGGGATGAGGTTCACCTTGAACACCTTCGGGTCGAGGATCGCGACGAGCTCGCGCGCCCGCTCCGGCGAGTCGTTGACACCGGCGAGCATCACGTACTCGACGAAGACCTTGCGGTGGCGCAGCTCGAAGTAGCGACGGCACTCGTCGAGGACGGCGGGGAGGGGGTAGCGGTCGTTCACCGGCATGATCTCCGAGCGTAGGAGCGGGTTCGCGGCGTGCAGGGAGAGCGCGAGGCGGATCGGCTCCTCCACCTCGTCGACGAACCGGCGCAGGTTCGGCAGCCAGCCGACCGTGGAGATCGTCGTGCGGCGATGGGTGATGCCGACGTCCGGCAGCCGCCGCGCCGCCGCGAGCACGTTCTCGTAGTTGAGGAGCGGCTCGCCCATGCCCATGAAGACGAGATGGTCGACGGGCTCGATGCGCCGGAAGTGGAGGACCTGGTCGAGGATCTCCCACGGCTTGAGGTTCCGGCCGAAGCGCATCGCGCCGGTCGCGCAGAACGTGCAGGTCAGCGGACAGCCCGACTGGGACGAGACGCAGACGGAGCGCCGGCCGTCGCGGTAGCGCATGAGGACCGCTTCGACGGGGTGGCCGTCCTCGGTGCGGAAGAGCGCCTTCACCGTCCCGTCGCTCGACTGCGCCTCGTCCTCGACGGTGAGGCTCGAGAAGGGCACCTCTTCGGCGAGCGCGGTGCGGAGCCCCACCGGCAGATTCGTCATCTCGTCGTAGCCGCCGACGCCGCGCGCCGCCCACTCCCACACTTGACGGAGGCGAAACGGCGGCTGATTCCGCTGCAGAAGCGCGGTTTCGAGGCGCTCGAAGTCCATGCGGGCCAGCGTAGCCGCGCCAGGAGCTTGTGTTGAAACAACACAAAGTCGTCGCGGCGACGTCGGGCGTGTGTGCGCCGGCGCGGGCAAGAGCAGGAGGGTGCCGCGAGGCGGAGGCGCTAGGCTCTGTCGCGTGATCGACCTCCGCTCCGATACCGCCACGCAGCCGACCGAAGGGATGCGTGCGGCCATCGCGGCGGCGGCCGTCGGCGACGAGCAGAAGCGCGAGGATCCGACCGTGAACGCGCTCGAGGAGCGCGGAGCCGTCCTGCTGGGGCAGGAGGCGGCCGTGTACCTGCCGACGGCGACGATGGCGAACCAGATCGCGCTCCGGCTGCACTGCGAGCCGGGCGACGAGCTGCTCGGCGAGGAGAACTGCCACGTCTTCATCTCCGAGCTCGGCGGTCCCGCCGTCCACAGCGGCGTCGTCACGCGCGGGCTCCCCGGCGTCGCGGGTCGCTTCACGCCGGAGCAGGTGCGCGCCGCCTACCGCGTTCCGGCGGTGCACTCGCCGCGGACGCGCATTCTCTGGGTCGAGAACACGCACAACGCTTCCGGCGGGCGCGTCTGGCCGCTCGAGGAGATCGACGAGCTGCGAGCGGTCTGCGACGAACTCGACCTTCGCTTCCACCTCGACGGCGCCCGGCTCCTGAACGCAGCCGTCGCCTCGGGCGTTCCCGCCTCCGAGATCGGCGCACGCTTCGACACCGTTACTCTCTGCCTCTCGAAGGGACTCGGTTGCCCGCTCGGTGCGCTGCTCGCCGGCCCCGCGGAGCTGATCGCACGCGCGCGCCGCTTCAAGCACCTCTTCGGCGGCGCGATGCGCCAGGCCGGCATCGTCGCGGCGGCGGGCGTCTACGCGCTCGACCACCACGTCGACCGCCTCGCGGACGACCACGCGCGCGCGAAGCGACTCGCGGTCGGGCTCGCCGAGGCAGGCCTCGCAGTCGATCCCGATCGCGTCGAGACGAACTTCGTCCAGGTCGACGTGTCGCCGCTCTCGCACGCACAGGCGGCCGCGCTCCTCGCCGAGCAGGGCGTGGGCCTCTCCGCGACGATCCACCCGGGCGTGCTCCGCGCCGTGACGCACCTCGGCATCGGGGACGAGGACATCGACGCGGCGATCGACGCGGTTCCGCGCGCGCTGCGTTCGCGTGTCGCTGCCTGAGCTCCATGAGCGGCTGACGCGGCGCCTGCGAACGGCGCAGGCGGAGCAGCGGCTGCCGTCGGTCGCCGCCGCCGTGTTCCGGAACGCCGAGGTCGTGTGGCAGGACGCGACCGGCCAGGCGGACGTCGAGGAGGCGCGCGTGACCTCCCCGGACACGCAGTACCGGATCGGGTCGATCACGAAGACGTTCACCGCCGTCCTCGTGTTGCAGCTCCGGGACGCCGGCGAGCTCTCGCTCGACGATCCGCTCACGGCGCACGTCCGCGAGAGCGCGCACTCACCGACGCTCGCGCAGCTCCTCGCGCACGTCGGCGGGCTTCAGCGCGAGCCGCCCGGCGAGATCTGGGAGTCGCTCCGTGCCCCGTCGCGCGAGGAGCTCGTCGCGACGACCGCGCAGGCGGAGCAGCTGCTCGCCGCTGGCTCCTGGTGGCACTACTCGAACCTCGGCTACGCGCTGCTCGGCGAGGTCGTGGCCCGTCGCACCGGGATGGCCTGGGAAGACGCGCTCCGGGAGCGGATCCTCGAGCCGCTCGAGCTGCGGCGAACGACGGTGGACGCCGTCGAGCCGGCCGCGCGCGGGTACTTCGTCGATCCCTACAGCGACGCGGTCGAGCGTGAGCGCGAGGTCGACTTCGGCGGCGCCGGCGCGCTCGGCCGCCTGTGGTCGACCGTGCGCGACCTCTCGCGTTGGGGCTCGTTCCTCGTCACCGGCGACGACCGCGTCCTCTCCGCGGCGACTCTGGAGGAGATGTCGCACGTGCGCGTGATGGTGAACCACGAGACCTGGGCGCTCGCGTGGGGCACCGGTCTCGAGCTCTACCGCTCGGGCGACCACGTCTTCGTCGGCCACGGCGGTGCGATGCCCGGACACCTCGCGGCGCTCGTCGCGAACCGCAAGACAGGCGTGGGAGCCGCCGTGCTGACGAACACGAGTGCGGGTGCGCAGCCGGAGGCGCTCGCCCTCGAGCTCGCGAAGGAGGTGATCGAGGCGCTGCCGCCCGAGCCGGAGCCGTGGCGGCCGGGCGAGCCGCCACCGTCAGACCTCGTGCCGCTCCTCGGCCCGTGGTGGACGGAGGGGCACCAGCTCGTCGTCGGCTGGCGCGGCGGCAGGCTGCAGGCGCGCCTCGTCGAGGGCACGCCCGGCCGCGACACGTCGTACTTCGAGCGCGAGGACGAGGATCTCTTCCGCTGCGTGGAGGGGCGCGAGCGCGGCGAGCTCCTCCGCGTCGTGCGCGACGAGGACGGCGCGGTCCGGAAGCTGTACTTCGCGACGTACCCGCTGCTGCGCGAGCCGTCGACCTTCTAGACGTGCCGCGCCTCTTCGCCGGCGACCCGCTCGACGGCCTCCTCCGCCGTTTTCTCCTCGGCGTCCTCGACCGCCACGGGCGGCTCGGGCTTGAGGAGCGACGCGCCGACAGCGACACCGAGGACGCCGACGATCACCCCGAGCGAGACGAGCTCGTTCAGGTGGTAGACGTCCGCGAGCATCATCTTCAGCCCGACGAAGATCAGGATCACGGCGAGGCCGACGTTCAGGTAGCGGAACTTGCCCATCATCCCGACGAGCACGAAGTAGAGCGCGGCGAGTCCGAGCAGCGAGAACGCGTTCGCCGCGTAGACGATGAACGTCTCCCGTGTCACGGCGAAGATCGCGGGGATCGAGTCGACGGCGAAGACGACGTCGAAGGTCGCGACGAGCACGAACGCGGCGACCATCGGCGTCGCGACGCGCTTCCCCGCCTGCTTGATCGTCATCCGGTCGCCGTGGAACTCCGTCGTCAGCGGGATCGCGCGCTTCAGCAGCTTGAGCGCGGGGTTGTTCTCCGGGTGGATCTCCATGTCGGAGTGCCGGGCCATCCGGATGCCGGTCACGATCAGGAACGCGCCGAAGACGTAGATCGTCCAGTGGAAGAGGTCGAGGAGCACGGCGCCGCCCGCGATGAAGATCGCGCGCAGGATGATCGCGCCGACGATCCCCCAGAAGATCACCCGCCGCTGGTAGGCGACCGGAACCGAGAAGTACGACAGGATCAACGCGAAGACGAAGAGGTTGTCGACGGAGAGCGACTTCTCGATCAGGAACCCGGCGAGATACTCCTGGCCGAACTCGCTGCCCTGCCACCACCAGAGGAACGCGCCGAAGGCGACGCCGAGTGCCGTCCACCAGATGCTCCAGTAGACGGCGCGGCGGAAGCTGATCTCCTCGGTGCCGCGGCCGAACAGGAACAAGTCGACGAGCAGCAGCGCGAGCACGAGCCCGCCGAAAGCCGCCCACTGCCACACCTCGAGTTCCACGTCGTCCTCCTTCGCCTCACCGGTCGCCGGTCAAACGAAGGTCTCTCCCGCCGCTCGCGCGGCCGGCGGCGCCGGGCCGTGAGGCCGTAGTGACGACGACGCCCGTTCGGGGGTACTGCCCTTCGCGAACGCGATCGTACAGTCGCCGCGCTTGGCGCTGCGTCGGTTCGGGCACCCTGTTCGGGTGAGGGAGAACTCGACCAGCTGCCGCCGCAGCGCTGCCTGAAGGCGGCGCGAATGTCAAGTCTTGCGGGAGACGGACGCGGCGCCGACAATTCGCACGTGGAAGAGAACGCTCCGGCTCCGGTCGAGCTCCCGCTTCGCCCCCAGGACGAGGTGGAGTGCCGCCGGTGCGAGGTGCACTGCGACAAGGTCGTGTACCCGGGTGCGTGCCTCGAGCGCTCCTGTCCCTTCGTCTACGCGTACGAGGCGTGGGGTCACACCTACATCGGCTGCATGCAGAAGGTCTACGGCGTCGAGATCGACCTCGACCTGCTGCGCGCCGCCGAGGCGAAGCGCGACGGCTTCGGTGCGGTGAGGGCGGCGCGCTCGCCGCTCCCGATGTGCCGGACCGAGGTCTCCGCCTGCTACGAGAACCGCGGCGACGAGCTCGGGTGCCGCAACCCCGAGTTCCACGAGATCGCGCGCGGCCGCCCGAGCTTCCGCGTGTTCGCGCGCATCGACGGCTAGCGCTTCGCGCGCCGGCGCGCCTTGCGCGCCCACCGCGCGTGCAGGTCGCGCAGCTTCTGCATCTCGGCGAGGTCGGGGCCGTGGTTGTCCGGGCCCGGCGTCTCCATGACCGCCGGGAGGTGCTGGAAGGCCGGGTGGCCGAGGAAGACGCCGATCTCCTCGCCCATCAGGCCTTCGAGCACGTTGGCGTGGCGATCGCGGTTCGAGCCGAGGGGCGCCGCGGCGTCGTTCACGTGCAGGGCGCGGAGCCGGTCGAGGCCGATCCGGTCGTCGACCTCGCGGACGACCTCCTCGAGCACGGCCGGGACGGTGACGTCGACGCCCGAGACGTAGAGGTGGCAGCAGTCGAGGCAGATCCCGAGCCGCGGGTGGCGTCCGAGAGCGTCCACGAGCGCGGCGAGCTCCGCGATCGAGCGCCCCATGGTCCCGCCGGCGCCGGCGGAGTTCTCGATCAGCAGCCACGTCCGCTCGGAGCAGTCGTCGAGGATCGACGCGATCGCGGGCACCGCGCGCTCGAGCCCCGCCTCGAACCCCGCGCCGAGATGCGAGCCGACGTGGAAGACGACGGCGTCCGCCTCGATCGCGCAGGCTGCGCGCACCGTCGCGCGCATGTTCGCGAGGCTCTTCGCGCGGATCTCGTCGTCGGTCGCGGCGAGGTTGCAGAGGTAGAGCGCGTGGACGAGCACGGCTCCCATTCCCGTCTCCGCGCGACGGGCGCGGAACCGCGCGAGCTCCTCCTCCGCGTGCTCCGGGAACCGCCAGGTTCGCGGGCTCTGCGCGAAGAGCTGGACCGCGTCGGCGCCGATCGAGGACGCGTGGTCGAGCGCGCCCTTGATCCCGCCCGAGCAGTGACCCCCAGGAGCACGCGGCTAGGCTAGCGGCCGTGTCCGTCCGCGTTCGCATGGCCCCGAGCCCGACCGGCTTCCTCCACATCGGCGGGGTCCACACCTTCCAGTTCAACTGGCTCTTCGCACGCGGCCGCGGCGGCGAGTGCC
>DATMJW010000135.1:0-9723 GCA_035553355.1 Gaiellaceae bacterium
AGGTGTCGAGCGGCAGGAACCGCCCGTCGTCGGAGTCGCCGATCAGCGGCGCGAGACCGTCGCCCCGGGTGACGTCGCGCGTGAAGTCGAGCATCGACGACAGCCGCTCGCGGTAGGCAGACGAGAGCCGACCCGGGGCGAGAGCGTCGGCCGCGTGCGTCCCGCAGACGAAGAGCTCCGCCACGAGGCGGTGGTAGGGGATCGACGCCTCATGGGCGACTCCGTCCGCGCGGACCTGGTGGAAGAGCTCGCGCTCGAGCGCCGGCACGCCCCATTCGCGCCACTCGCGCCCGTCCTCGCCGTCCGCGAACAGGGCGGCGAGGACGAGGAGGCCGACGACGTTGGAGAGGAAGTGGTTGCCGCGGACGGGGCCGTCCTCGAGGTGCGTGCGGACGAAGCGGCCGTGCAGGAGGAGGCTTTCGAGCGTCCGCGTGAACCACGGCTCTGCGTGCCCGAGGTCGCGGACGAGCGCGAGCGCCGCGATCCAGTTGGCGGCGCGGATCGCGGGCTCCATCGCGATCAGCCAGTTCGTGCCGAACTCGACCGGGTTCGCGTCGATCCAGCTCGTGAGCTGCGCGCCGAGCTCGCGGAGGTACGGGCCGTCCGGCTCGACGTGCGCTGCGGCGGCGAGGAGCGGGAGGTGCTGGCACCGGGACAGCTCCCACGGCACCTTGATGTCCGAGCCGTCGGCGTAGGCGACGGGCACGCGCGAGATGTGGACGAGCGGCCACCGTCGCCCCGCCTTGAAGTCGAGCTGCCAGTCGATCTCGCCGCCGAGATGCGTCGGGCCCGAACCGAGGAGGTCGAAGCGGTGCGCGGCGACGGCGTCTGCGCGCTCGAGCAGCCGCCGCCGATCGACGTCGCCGCGCTCGAGCGCCCGCTCCCAGCGCGCGACCGTCGGCATCGCCGCGAGAACGCGGCCGCCCAGGATCGCCCCCGGCGGCGCGCCGAGCGCCCGCTCGAGCTCGCCGGGCCCGACCGCGAGGGGGCGCCGCGCGAGCCGGCGGCGCCGCGCTGCACCGCGTAACTCCCGCGCCGCGAGCCGCGCGGCGCCACGTGCGGAGCCGACGACGCCGCGAGCGCGGACGCGTGCGACGGCCTCGCGCGGCGAGGGCAGCGTCAGCGGCGGGACCCCGCGATCCAGAGGTCGTGCCAGGCGCTCACGTTCCACACGTTCCAGAGCTGGAACGCCCAGTTCGCCGTTCCGCGGCGGTGCGCGTCCCAGAGCCGGTCGATGCGGTCGTAGTCGAGGAGGCCGCGCTCCGCGAGCGACGACCGCCGCACCTCCTCGCGGGCTCGCACGCCGAAGTCGCCGCGGAGCCAGTCGGCCATCGGCGTGTAGAAGCCCTGCTTGCGGCGGTTGACGATCTCCGGCGGGAGCACGTTCGCGGCGACGCGCTTCAGCATCACCTTCCCTTGGCCGCCGTTGACCTTGGCCGACGGCGGCAGGGCCAGCGCGAACTCCACGAGCCGGTGGTCGAGGAACGGGACGCGCGCCTCGACCGACGCCGCCATCGTCATCTTGTCGACGCGCATCAGGAGGAGCTCGGCGAGGCGGTGCTTGAGCTCGATGTACGTCATCTTCTGGAGCGTGTCGGCACCGGGCCGCTCGCGCTCCGCCTCGCGCCAGAACGAATCGACGACGCGGTAGGCGTCCGGTGCGGGAGCCGCTACGACGCGCTGCTTGAGACCGCCCGCGAAGGCGACGGCGCCTCCCCAGAACGCGCGCCGGTCCGCGGCCGCGTCCTCGAGGTAGCGGAGCCGCGTCGCACCGCGCCCGACGCGCTCGCTCACCCGCGAGGCGGCCGTCGCCGCACCGCGCAGGAGCGGCTTCGGGATGCGCTGGAGACGCGGTCGCAACGCGCGGTCGACGCGCGCGTGCTCGACGTAGTGCTCGTACCCGTGGAAGAGCTCGTCGGATCCCTCGCCGACCTGGACGACGATCGTGCCCGTCGAGCGCGCCAGGCGGGCGAGCGCCAGCATCGGGATGCAGGTGTAGTCGGCGATGGGCTCGTCCTGGTGGTGGACGAGCTCCGGGAGGCTCTCGAGCGCCTCCTGCGCGTCGAGGACGACCTCGTGGTGGTCGGTGCCGAAGCGGTCCGCGATCGTGCGTGCGTAGACGAACTCGTTCGTCTCGTCCTCGCCCGCGAACCCGACGGAGAACGTGCGCACCGGCGAGACGTCGAGCTCGGACATCAGCGCCACGTTGAGCGACGAGTCGACGCCACCGGAGAGGAAGACGCCGAACGGGACGTCGGCCATCATCCGCTTGCGGATCGACTCGCGCAGGAGCTCGAGCAGCCTCGCCTCGAGCTCTGCATCGCCCGCGCCTTCGACAGCGGCCT
This sequence comes from Gaiellaceae bacterium, assembly GCA_035553355.1. Classification (GTDB taxonomy): domain Bacteria; phylum Actinomycetota; class Thermoleophilia; order Gaiellales; family Gaiellaceae; genus Gaiellasilicea. The sequence goes on from DATMJW010000135.1 coordinate 2,346, forward strand.
CGGCGTCGCTGTTGAAGGGCGACCACCAGATCTCGGACGAGACGCTGCCGTCGGCGCGGACCGTCATCCGCTCGGCCGGCCGCAGCTTCGAGATCCCGGCGAACATCGTGCGCGGCGCCGGCGGCGCGGCGAACGTGAGGTAGTCGAAGAACGACTCCTCGTCGAGGTCGCGCCGGACCGCCGGGTGCCGCAAGAGCGCCTTGATCTCGGACGCGAAGACGAAGCCGCCGTCGGGGCGCGCGAAGTAGAGCGGCTTCACCCCGAGGCGGTCGCGCGCGAGGAAGAGCTCGCGCCTCCGCTCGTCCCAGATCGCGAACGCGAACATCCCGTGCAGACGCTCCACGCACCGCGGTCCCTCCTCCTCGTAGAGGTGGAGGATCGTCTCGGTGTCGGTTTGCGAGCGGTACAGGTGCCCCTTGCGCTCGAGCTCGTGCCGCAGCTCGCGGTGGTTGTAGACCTCGCCGTTGTAGGTGATCCAGACGCTGCTGTCCTCGTTCGACATCGGGTTCCGGCCCGCCGGCGAGAGGTCGACGATCGAGAGCCGCCGGTGGCCGAACGCGACGCGGCCGCCCGGCGCGACCCACGTCGCCGCGTCGTCGGGCCCGCGATGCGCGACGGCGTCGCGCATCTCGTCGACGCGTTCGGGCGAGGCGTCGAAGAGATCGGACGTCGCCAGGATCCCGCACACGCCGCACACGCCGCGAATCTTGCCCGCCGGACGGGCGCGGTGTCGGCGGAGGGCGTTGGTACGCTCCGGCCGTGCGCTCCCTCGACGATTCGCGCGTGCTCCTCATCGGCGGCGCCGGCTTCGTCGGGTCGCACGTCGTCGACCAGCTGCTCGACGAGCCCGTCGCCGAGATCGTCGTGCTCGACAACTTCGTGCGTGGCACGCGCGAGAACCTGGCGCAGGCCGAACACGATCCGCGCGTCCGCATCGTCGAGGGCTCCGTGACGGACACCGAGCTGCTCCGCTCGCTGATGGCGGACGCCGACGACGTCTTCCATCTGGCGGCGCTGTGGCTGCACGAGTGCGTCCACGAGCCGCGCGCCGCCATCGACGTCAACGTCGTGGGGACGTGGAACGTCGTCGAGGCCGCGCGCGACGCGGGTGTCCGCAAGGTCGTCTACTCCTCGTCGGCGTCCGTGTACGGCGATGCGCTCTTCACGCCGATGACGGAGGACCACCCGTTCAACAACCGGACGCTGTACGGCGCCACGAAGATCGCGGGCGAGCAGTTCTTCCGCGCGATCAACGAGCAGCACGGGCTCGACTACGTCGGCCTCCGCTACATGAACATCTACGGCCCGCGCATGGACTACAAGGGCACGTACGTCAGCGTGATCATGAAGGTGCTCGACCGCATCGACGCGGGCGAGCCGCCGGTCGTCTTCGGCGACGGGACGCAGACCTACGACTTCATCCACGTCGCCGACATCGCGCGCGCGAACGTGCTGGCGCTGAAGAGCGACGCGACGGACAGCTTCTACAACATCGGCGTGGGCGTCCCGACGACGCTGAACGAGCTCGTCGGCATGCTGCTCGAGCTCACGGGATCCGACCTCGAGATTGAGTACCGCCCGCAGGAGCAGAGCTTCGTCACGCACCGCGTGGGCAGCACCGAGAAGGCCGAGCAGGACCTGGGCTTCCGCGGGACCGTCAGCCTCGAGGACGGGTTGCGGTCGGTGATCGAGTGGCGCCGGCGCGACCAGCAGCGTGTGCTGACGACCCGCGCGTGAGCGAGCAGCCGGTCGCCACGGAGGTCGCGCCAGGCGAGCGCGGCGACGCCTCGATCCCGATCACAAAGCCGGTGCTGGGGGCGGCGGAGCTGCGCGCGGTGCAGCTGCCGCTCGAGACGGGGTGGGTCGTGCAGGGGCCGTACGTCGCCGAGTTCGAGCGGAAGTTCGCGGACTTCACCGGAGCCCCGGAGGCGATCGCGACGAGCTCGTGCACCACCGCGCTCCACATCGCCGTCGCCGCCCTTGGACTCGGGCCCGGCGACGAGGTGATCGTGCCCGGGTTCACGTGGGTGTCGACCGCCAACGTCGTCGAGTACATGGGCGCGAAACCGGTCTTCTGCGACATCGACCTCGCGACCTACAACCTGGACGTCGACCACGCGGCGTCGCTCGTCACCGATCGGACCGTCGGCATCCTCCCGGTCCACCTGTTCGGCCTCTGTGCGGACATGGACGGCGTAGGCGCGCTCGCGCAGCGGCACGGACTCTGGGTCGTCGAGGATGCCGCGTGCGCGTTCGGTGCGTGGTACGGCGGCCGTCACGCGGGGACGCTCGGCGACGTGGGCTGCTTCTCGTTCCACCCGCGGAAGTCGATCACGACCGGCGAGGGCGGGATGGTCACGACCGCGCGGCCGGATCTCGCCGAGGCGTCTCGCTCCCTCCGCGACCACGGCGCCTCGCGCTCCGACCTCGCGCGCCACAGCGGGCGCGACGCGTTCCTGCTCGCGAGCTACGACGTCGTCGGCTTCAACTACCGGATGACGGACATCCAGGGCGCGCTCGGGTCGGCGCAGATGGATCGGGCCGAGGACGTCCTCGAGGCGCGGCGTGCCCGCGCGCGCGACTACGACGACGCGCTCGCGAACGTCGAGTGGCTGCGGCGGCCGGTCGTCCCGGACGGCCTCGTCCACGGCTACCAGGCGTACGTCGCGCTCTTCGCGCCCGACGAGCCGACGCTCGCGAACGCCGAAAAGCTCCGCGCGCGTCGCAACGACCTCATGGCGGAGCTCGAGACGCAAGGCATCGCCACGCGGCAGGGGACGCACGCGCCCGTGATCCTCGGGGTGTACGCGCAGAAGTACGGCCTCGCCCCAGAGGACTACCCCAACGCGGTCGTCGCAGATCGCCTCACGCTCGGCCTGCCGCTGTATCCGCAGATGACGCCGGCGGAGCAGGCGACGGTCGTCGAGGCGCTGCTCCGCGCTCGCTGACGTGTGCGGGTTCGCCGCCGCGTTCGACCTCGGCGGCGCGCCGGTGTCGCCGGATGTGATCGACCGCATGACGCGGGCGATCGCCCACCGGGGCCCGGACGGGCACGCGACCTGGACGGACGGGCCGGTCGCGCTCGGGAACCGCCGGCTCGCCATCATCGACCTCTCGCCCGCCGGCGCGATGCCGATGGCGAACGAGAGCGGAGACGTCGTCATCACGTACAACGGCGAGATCTACAACTACCGCGAGCTCCAGCGGGAGCTCGAGGCGCTCGGCCACCGCTTCCGGTCTCGCACCGACACCGAGGTGCTCCTGCACGCGTACGAGGAGTGGGGCCACGGCTGCCTCCAGCGCCTGAACGGCATGTTCGCGTTCGCGATCTGGGACGCGCGCGAGCAGCAGTTGTTCGCCGCCCGCGACCGCTACGGGATCAAGCCGCTCTACTTCACGCAGATCGGCCGCACCGTCGTCCTCGGGTCCGAGGTCAAGTCGTTCCTCGAGTACCCAGGGTTCCGGCCGAGCGTCAGCCTGCCGCACCTGCTCGAGTACTTCACGTTCCAGAACGTCTTCTCGGACGGCACGCTCTTCGAGGGCGTCCACCTGCTGCCGCCGGGCCACTACCTCGTCCTGTCGCACGGCATGCGCGAGCCGCGCCCGCACAGGTACTGGGACTTCGACTTCCGCGAGCCCGAGCGCGTCGGCGACGAGCGTGAATGGGTCGAGGAGCTCGACCGCCTCTTCCGGCAGGCGGTCGAGCGCCAGCTCGTGAGCGACGTGCCGGTCGGCGCCTACCTCTCCGGCGGGATGGACTCGGGCAGCATCACGGCGATCGCCGCCGAGCACCTCCCGTACATCACGTCGTTCACCGGCGGCTTCGACCTCACGTCGGCGTCAGGGCTCGAGCTCTCCTACGACGAGCGCCGCAAGGCCGAGGCGATGTCGTACCGGTTCAGGACCGAGCACTACGAGACGGTGCTCAAGGCGGGCGACATGGAGCGGTGTATGCAGCAGCTCGTGTGGCACCTCGAGGACCTGCGCGTCGGGCAGAGCTACCCCAACTACTACGTCTCGCGACTCGCGAGCAAGTTCGTGAAGGTCGCGCTTTCGGGCAGCGGCGGCGACGAGCTCTTCGGCGGCTACCCGTGGCGGTACTACCGTGCGGTCATCAACAGCGACTTCGACGACTACGTCGAGAAGTACTACGGGTTCTGGCATCGGCTCCTGCCGAACCGGCACATGCCCGCGTTCTTCCGGCCGGACGTCTGGAACGAGATCAGCGACGTCCGCACGATCGACATCTTCCGGAGCGTGCTGCCGGATCACACGCACCCGCCGGCGACGCCCGAGGAGTACGTCAACTACTCGCTGTATTTCGAGGCGAAGACGTTCCTGCACGGCCTGCTGGTCGTCGAGGACAAGCTATCGATGGCGCACAGCCTCGAGACGCGCGTCCCGTTCCTCGACAACGACCTCGTCGACTTCGCGCAGCGTGTCCCGGTCGGGCTCAAGCTGCGCGAGCTCGAGTCCGTCGTGAAGCTGAACGAAAACGAGACGGCGCCGAAGACGGGGAAGTACTACGAGCGGACGCGCGACGGGAAGCTCCTGCTCCGCCGCGTGATGGAGCGGTACGTCCCGGAGGAGGTGACGCGACAGGAGAAGCAGGGTTTCTCCGGCCCCGACGCCACCTGGTTCCGCGGGGAGAGCATCGACTACGTCCGAAATATGATCGATGACAACAGCGCGTTCATGTACGAGTTCCTAGCTCCCACAACCGTGCGGATGCTCGTCGCCGACCACCTATCGGGTCGCGAGAACAGGCGGCTGTTGCTGTGGTCGCTCCTCAACTTCGAGCACTGGTGCCGGACGTTCCTCGATGGAGAGCGGCCGTGACCGGCCGAGGTCGCGAGCACGAACCGCTGCGGGACGCCCTCGTCCAACTCGAGCGTCGACTCGCCGACGACATGCAGCAGCGGTGGAACCGCGACCTGCCGCTCACAGAACTACTTGTCGACCGGTGGGAGCGCGCGAGACGGCTCGGGTTCGACGCCGGCGCGAGTGTCTACGACCTCAGCTGCGTCTATGGCGACGTCGCGGTCGGCAGGAACACATGGATTGGCCCGTTCACGATCCTCGACGGGACCGGCGGCCTGAGCATCGGAAGCAATTGCAGCATCAGCAGCGGGGTTCAGATCTACACGCACGACAGCGTCGCATGGGCGCTGAGTGGCGGCACGGCCGAATATGAATACTCTCCGGTGCGCATTGGGAACTCGTGCTACATCGGCCCGAACACCCTCATAACGCGCGGCGTCGAGGTCGGCGATCACTGCGTCGTCGGTGCCGCCTCCCTCGTCAACCGCGACCTCCCGCCATTCACGGTGGCCTTCGGGACACCGTGTCGCGCCGTCGGGCGCGTCGAGTTGTCGAGCGACGGGAAGCCGACGATCGTCATCGACGAATGACAGGTCGCACCGCCGTCGCCCGTCGTCGCCGGCACGTGATGGAGCGGTGGACGCCGTACGCCGAACGGCGCGTCCTGCTGCGTCGGGCGCGACGGCCTCTGGCGCGGCTGTCGCGCGGCGGCTGACCGGACGCATAGCCTGGCAAAAACCCATTGAGCACGGTTCGACGACGCCCGGGTGGTCGCAGGAGCTGTAGGGGCGGCACGCAGTTCATCCGTCGGCCCGGCGGCCCTGTCTGCGCGACGTTCGAAGCCGAGCGCGCACGTGCCGGAAGAGACCCAAGTCGACGATGTTCAAGAGGCGCAGGATCACCGCGAAAGCGGTGATCGCAGCGACGTTGGCGACGGCACGGACGGCTCCGGATGTGGGTGCGAACGCAACAGCGGACAGTGCGGTCGCGGCAGCGACGGCCGCCAACAGCTTCAAGACGGGGTACTCGAGCGGCTGGATCCGCTGCGCAACAATGTAAGTGGCCGCCGCCAGAGCAACGAACGCCGCGGCAGTTGCGGTCGCTGCACCCACCATGCCGAACGGCGGGATGAGTACGAGGTTGAGGACGACGTTTACCCCGAGTGCCGCCGCCGTGACGGCCACGAACAAAGGTGTTCGTCGCTCAATCGCGATACCCGCACCGACCACGGCGTAGACGGCGTGGCCGACGACGCCGAGCGCAAGGGGCCCCACCGCCAGATGCGCATCTCGGTAAGCCGGCGCCACGACTGCCGTCAGCTCGCGCGCGAACAGCGTGAGTACCAACGCAGCGAACGCTAGCCCAGCAACCAGGAATGCGACGCTGCGCGCGCGCACCTCCCCTTCCTTACGCGCATCCTCCGAGTGGAGCGAGAGCACGAACGGCCAAAACGCAAGCGAGAACCCGATCACGCCGATCTGAAGAACGGCAACGATGCGATTCGCGACCGCGTACTCGCCGACTTCGCGAAGTCCGCTGAGTTTCTCGAGCATGATCCGATCGAGAAACCAGACGAACCACAGCGCCACGGCTGCGGGAACCAACGGCGTCCCGAACGCGAGCATCCGACGTAGCTCCTGAGGAGCGAACGCGAGAACGAAAGCGCCGCGCAGAACGACAGCGGCATACAGGCACGCTCCCGCGTTGGCGACCAGGAGCGCCGTCAGCGGCGCCGCGACACCGATACCCGTCGACAAGACGAGCCATGAGCCGACTGCGGCGAACGCTCCCGCAGCGATGAGAGACGAGACCACGTAGTGCAGCGGCTTCTCGTGGACGCGCAGAATCGCGCGCAAGTACTGTGCGAGTGCCGCGAACGGCAGCACGATCGCAGCGAGGACGAGGGCGGCGTGCTCGCTGCGGCCGTAGAGGAGCATTGCTGCTGGCTCGCGCAGCAACACGACGAGCGCGGACGCGGCCACCGCGACTACCGCCGTGGTGGCGAGGGCCGTCGTTACAACACGTGCCCGCTCGAATCGCTCAGTTGGGCCGTAGTCATAGAAGCTCCTCTGCGCCGCCGTTGCGATGCCTGCATCCGCGACCGTGACTGCGAGCGCGAAGCTGACGAGCGTGAGTTCGAGCACGCCGTACTCGACGGGATCGAGTCGACGGGCGAAGACTGGAACGGTCACGATTCCTGCGAACTGGAGCGCCGCGCCCGCGAATCCATACGCGAGGCTCTGCTTCGCGAGCCGGAGGAACGGACGCCCGTCTGCGCCCGAAGCGGACTCCGGTGCGGCTCCCGAAGCTGTCTCGGTCACGCGCGGACGCTCCGCTGCGCCATCGCTACGTGTGCGCAGACGCCCTGAGCGCGAGGTTGCCGCTCCTGGTCGCCTGGCGCTCCCGTTCCGGCAGCGCGGCTAGCTTCCGGGCGAAGCGCCACTCGCGACCGCGCGCGGAGGATTGACGAGCAGGTGCCGGGCGCCGGCGATCCCGACGTTGAAGAGCGCGTCAACGAGCGAAAGCCCCGGGTGCCACCCGCCGATGTGTTGTGGGT
>DATMJW010000136.1:0-5042 GCA_035553355.1 Gaiellaceae bacterium
GTCGCACTCGACGTTCGCGAGGCGGCGGTCGACATCACCGCCGCGGCCGAGACGACGGCGCAGACCGGCGTCGAGATGGAGGCGCTCGTCGCGGCCTCGGTCGCGGCGCTCACGGTCTACGACATGGCGAAGGCGATCGACAAGGAGATGTCGGTCGAGGGCGTCGCGCTCGTCGAGAAGACGAAGGTGCCGGTGTGAGGGCGGCCGTCCTGACCGTGTCCGACGGCGTCGTCGCGGGGACGCGCGAGGACGGGAGCGGCGACCTTCTCGCCGCCCTGCTCGAGTCGGACGGGTACGACGTCGAGCGGCGCGTGGTGCCCGACGAGGCCGACGAGATCGCGGCTGCGATCGTCGACCTCGCGGAGAACGCCGACGTCGTGCTCACGACCGGCGGAACGGGATTCGCTCCGCGTGACGTGACGCCGGAGGCGACACGGTCGGTGATCGACCGCGAGGCGCCGGGGATCGCGGAGGCGATCCGCGCCGACTCGATCGCGAAGACCCCGCACGCCCTCCTCTCGCGCGGCATCGCCGGGATCCACAACCGCACGCTCGTCGTCAACCTGCCGGGGTCGCCGGGCGGCTGCCGCGACGGATTCGCGGTGCTGCGGCCGGCGCTCCCGCACGCCCTCGGGCTCCTCGCCGGCGCCGACACCGCCCACCGGCAGACGTGAGCGCGCCGGCCGTCGGGCTGCCGCGTCGCTTCGCGTCGCTCGTGAAGCTGGAGCACACGGTCTTCGCGCTGCCGTTCGCGTACGTGGGCGCGCTGCTCGCGGCGCGCGAGATCCCTGGTGCGGCCGACCTTCTCTGGATCGGGGTCGCGATGGTCGGCGCGCGGACGCTCGCGATGGGCCTCAACCGGCTGATCGACGCGGAGGTGGACGCACGGAACCCGCGCACCGCGGCACGGGAGCTCCCGGCGGGAACGCTGACGCGGGCGCAGGTCGTCGGGCTCTGCCTCGCCGCGCTCGCGCTCTTCCTCGTCGCCGTCTTCCAGCTCGACCCGCTCGTTCGGTGGCTCTGGCCTGTTCCGGTCGTGCTCTTCGTCGTCTACCCGTACCTGAAGCGCTTCACGTGGCTCTGCCACCTCTGGCTCGGCGCGTCGCTCGGGCTCGCTCCGGTCGGCGCGTGGGCTGCAGTCGCGGGCGAGCTTCCGTGGCAGGCGTGGGCGGTGGGCGCGGCCGTTGCGCTGTGGGTCGCGGGCTTCGACCTCTTCTACTCGCTCTTCGACGTGGAGCACGACCGGCGCGAGGGCCTCCACTCCTGGGCCACGCGGTTCGGCGAGAGCGGGGTGTTCGCGGGCGCGCGGCTCCACCACCTGGGGACGGTGGCGCTGCTCGCCCTCGCCGGGATCGGGCTCGACGTCGGGATCGCGTACTGGCTGGGAGTCGCCGCGGTCGCCGCGCTCCTCCTCTACGAGCACTCGCTCGTGCGACCCGGCGACCTGCGTCGTCTCGACGCGGCCTTCTTCACCGTCAACGGCGTGATCAGCATCGTCTTCTTCGGGTTCGTCCTCGCCGACGTCGTGGCTCGCTGAGCGTGCGTCCGGGCCTGGGGACGAGAAGTCGCACTTCCGCAACGGCGTCGGCACACAGGCGTCACGACCGGACGGCTAACGTTGAAGCAGGGATCCGGGGGATCCCCTGGGGGGCGTTGGGCGGCTGTCGCCGCGGCGCGAGCCGACTCCGATGATCGCGGCTCGCGGACTCGAGAAGCGCTTCGGCCGGAAACGCGCGCTCCGGCCGACCGACCTCGCCGTCGAGCGCGGTGCGTTCGCCGTCGTGACCGGAGCGAACGGCTCCGGGAAGACGACGCTCCTCCGTCTCGTGGCGGGCCTCCTCGCCCCGACGGGGGGCGAGCTCGAGGTCGCCGTCGACCGCGGAGCGCTCGGGTTCGTGGGGCACGAGCCGCTCGTGTACCGCGACCTCAGCGGCCTCGAGAACCTCGACCTCTACGGCCGCCTGTACCGCGTTCCGGAGCGCCGCGAGCGCGCGGGGATGCTGCTCGAGCGCTTCGACCTGTGGGATGCGCGCAACGACCGAGCCGCGACCTACTCGCGCGGGATGCTCCAGCGGCTCGCCCTGTGCCGCGCGCTCCTCCACGAGCCCGAGCTGCTCCTCCTCGACGAGCCCTTCAACGCGCTCGACACGGCCGGCGCGCAGCTCCTCGACCGCCAGCTCGCGGAGCTCGCCGGGGTCTCGACGGTCCTCCTCGCGACGCACGACCCCGAACGCGTCGAGCCGCTCGCGACGGCGCGGCTCGCACTGACGTGACGTACGTCGGCGACGTGCTCGCGCTCGCGCGCAAGGACCTCCGGCTCGAGCTCCGGGCGCGGGACACCCTCCCGGCGATGCTCCTCTTCGTCGTCTCGACGCTCGTCGTCTTCCACTTCGCGCTGCCCGCGGGCGCGGACGACGTCGCGGCGCAGGGCCTCCTCTGGCTCGCGCTCGTCTTCACGGCGCTCCTCGGCCTCGCCCGGGCGTGGGCGCCGGAGCGGGAGAGCGCGGCGCTCGACGGCCTCGTCCTCGCGCCCTGCGACCGGAGCGCGATCTGGCTCGGCAAGGCCGTCGCCACGTTCGTCTTCCTGTCGGCGATCGCCGTCGTCGCGCTGCCCGCGTTCGCCCTCTTCTTCGCGCCGGTCGGCTGGGAGACCGTCGCGGGCGTCGTGCTCGCGAACGTGGGCATCTGCGCGGTCGGCACCCTCCTCGCCGCGGTGGCGGCCGCCAGCAGGACGCGCGAGCTCGTCCTGCCGCTCCTCTTCCTGCCGCTCGCGATCCCGCTCGTCGTGGGCGGCGTCGGCGCGAGCGTGTCCGCGGAACCCGCCCGTTTCCTGGCGTTCCTCGGTCTCTACGACGCCCTCTTCGCCATACTGTGCTGGGCTTCTTTTGAGTACGTCGTCACCGAATAACCGCGTTCCGGCGCTGGCTGCGGCCGCCGCCGCGCTGATGGCACTCGCCGTCGTCTTCGCCTTCTTCGTCGCGCCCGAGGACGCCGACCAGGGCATCTCGCAGCGCATCTTCTACTTCCACGTCCCGATCGCCCTCACCGCCTACGCCTGCTTCGGCTGGGGCGCGCTCAAGGCCCTCCTGCACCTGTGGAAGGGCGACGAGCGGTACGACCTCGAGAGCTACGTGGCGATCCACCAGGGGACGATCTTCGGTGCGCTCACGCTCGCGACCGGCTCGATCTGGGCGAAGGCTTCGTGGGGCCACTGGTGGCTGTGGAGCGAAGACCAGCTCGTCCTCTTCCTCGTCCTCTTCCTCTTCTACTCCGCCTACTTCATGCTGCGGTTCTCGATCGACGAGGGGCCGCGGCGCGCGAACATCTCCGCGGTGTACGCGCTCTTCGGCGTCGTCCTCATCCCGGTCAGCTTTCTCGCGATCCGGCTCGCGGAGAACGTCATCCACCCGACGGTGTTCACACGCGAGGGGCCGCAGATGAGCGGGACGATGTTCCTCGCGTTCTGCGTCGCGTGGGTCGCGATCACGACGCTCGCGTACACGCTCTACCGCGTCGAGCTCGCCGGGAAGCGGCTCGACGCGAACCTGCGCGAGCTGCGCGAGGCGCTGACGGCGTGAGCAGCGGCGAGAAGTACGTGGCGGCTGCCTACGGCGTCGTCCTGCTCGCGGTGCTCGTCTACGTGGCGATCATCGCGGCGAAGCTCGCGCGGCTCGAGCGCGAGACCGCGGAGCTCGCCGACCTCGCGCGCCGTCGCGCCGGACGCGCGGACGCCGATGGCTGAGCTGCTCGTCGTCCCCGCCCTGCTCGCGTACGCCGAGGCCGCGTTCGCGTACCTGCGGGAGCTCCGCGGCCCCGGCGTCGCGGGACGGCTCGCGATCTGGGGCGTCCGGCTCGGGTGGCTCGCCCAGACGGCGCTCCTCGCAGGACAGGCGCTCTCGGCGGACGGCTTCCCGTGGGGGACCTGGGCGGGGTCGCTCAACCTGTTCGTGTGGCTCGTCGTCGGCGCGTACCTCATCTGGGGCTGCACCCCGCGCTACCGGCTGCTCGGCCTCGCCGTGATGCCGCTCGCCGCGCTGCTCCTCGCGGCCGCATGGGCCGGCGGCGGTACCGGCTTCGGTGCGGGTGCCGATTCCGGGGCCGTCCTCGCGGTGCACGCGGGGCTGATGCTCGCCGGCTTCGCCGGGCTCACGCTCGCCGCGGGCATGGCGGGCCTCTACCTGTGGCAGGAGCGGCGGCTGAAGCGCCACGAGCGCCGTGTGCTCCGCGTGCGCTTCCCGCCGCTCGACGCGCTCGACCGGCTGTCTGCGCGAACGGTCGCCGTCTCCCTCGTCCTGCTCGTGCTCGGCATCGGCGCCGGCGCCTCGCGCCTCGAGCGCGACGAGCTCGACGCTGCGATGGTCGTGACGTTCCTCGTCCTCGCCGTCTACTCGGCGCTGCTCGTCCTCCGTCACGAAGGCTGGCGCGGCCGTCGCGCCGCCCGGGTCGGTCTCGCCGGGTTCGCGCTCGTCGCCGTCGCCCTCCCGATCACGCACTTCGCCGGATGAAGCTCACCCTCGTCGGGGTCTCCCACCACAACGCGCCGGTCGAGCTGCGCGAGCGCGTCGCGCTCGATCCGGCGGCCGCTGCCGGGCTCGCGCGGCGGCTCGGGCCGGAGGCGGTCGTGCTCTCGACGTGCAATCGCACGGAGCTCTATCTGGGTCGCGAGGAGCACGCCGAGGAGCTCGCCGTCGCGACGCTCGCCGAGCTCGCGGGCTCCGCCGCGGAGGAGCTCGAGTCCGCGCTCTACCGGCTCCGCGACGAGGCCGCGGCGCTCCACCTCTTCCGCGTCGCCGCGGGGCTCGACTCGCTCGTCCCGGGCGAGGGCGAGATCCTCGGTCAGGTTCGCGCGGCGTACGAGGACGGCGTCACCGGCTCGTGCCTCGACCACGTCTTCCGTCAAGCGCTGCACGTGGGCCGCAAGGTGCGCGTCGAGACGGCCATCGGCGAGAGCCCCTCGTCGGTGTCCGCGGCCGCGGCCGCGCTCGCGCAGCAGGTCTTCGGCGAGCTGAAGGGCCGCCGGGTGCTCCTCCTCGGCGCCGGGA
>DATMJW010000137.1:0-2887 GCA_035553355.1 Gaiellaceae bacterium
GCGCAGACGTTGTGGTGGTGCTCCGCGAGCAGCTGGAGCAGGCGGTACTGCGCGTGGTTCGTGTCCTGGTACTCGTCGACGAGGACGTACCGGAACGCGTTCTGCCACTTCTTGCGCGCGTCCGGGAAGCTCTCCAGGATCTGCACCGTCAGCATCAGCATGTCGTCGAAGTCGACGGCGTTCGAGGCCGCGAGCCGCTTCTGGTAGAGCTCGTACACCTCCGCCACGGTCTGGTCGTAGAACGACGCGACCTGCTCCGCATAGCGCTTCGGCGTCACGAGCTGGTTCTTCGCGTTCGAGATCTGCGCGTGGATGCCGCGCGGGACGAACCGCTTCGGGTCCTTCTCGAGCTCGTCGAGGCACTGCTTCACGAGGCGCTGCTGGTCCTGACTGTCGTAGATCGTGAAGTTCGAGCGGTAGCCGAGCCGTTCCGCCTCGCTGCGGAGGATGCGGCCGCAAGCCGCGTGGAAGGTGAGGATCCAGATCGCGCGCGCGACGGGACCCAGCATCCCGGTCAGCCGCTCGCGCATCTCGCCGGCCGCCTTGTTCGTGAACGTGATCGCGAGGATCTCGTTCGGCTTCACGCCGACGGCGGTGATCAGGTGCGCGACGCGGTGCGTGAGGACGCGCGTCTTCCCCGAGCCGGCGCCTGCGATGACGAGCAGCGGGCCCTCCGTGTGGAGGACGGCTTCGCGCTGAGCGGGATTCAGGTTCGCGAGGTACCGCTCGGGCGAGGCGACGGACACGCGTTCGACTCTAGCGGCACCGCCGGTCTATCTTCGGCCGGTGATCCGCCCGTTCGAGGAGCGCGATGCCCACGCCGTTCTCGCGCTCACGCGGGAGCTGCTGCCGCACCGCGTGGAGACGGTCGAGACGGTGCTCTTCGACGCGGGGCGGTCCGCCGTGTGGGTCGCGGAGGTCGCCGGCGAGGTGGTCGGCGTCGCGCGCGTGCGCGACCGGAAGCTGGCGCTCGGAGTCGCGCCGAAGGCCCGTCGGCGCGGGATCGGCGCGGCGCTTTGGGATCGCGTCGCGGACGAGGTCGACTCGATGTGGTCGGCCGACGGCGCCGGCGTCGCCTTCGCGCGCGACCGGGGCCTCGTGCCGGTTCGAGAGGTCGTTGTCTCGTCGCTCGACCTCGGCCGCGTCGGCGACGTTCCGCCCGAGTCGCTGCCCGACGTGCAGCTCGTTCGGTGGGACGAGCTGCGCAGCGTGCCGGACGTGCTCGACCAGGCGGAGCACGTCGGCTTTCCCGCGCTCGTCCCCGAAGGGAGCTGGGCGGCGCTCGTCGCAGGACGTCCCGTCGCGTACGCGCTTCTCGTCGCCGACGAGCGCGGCGTCGGCGAGAACCAGCACACCTTCACGCTCCCGGAGCATCGCGGCCGGGGCGTCGCGACGCTGTGCAAGCGGGCGCTCGTCGTGTCCGCGCGCGAGCTCGGCCTGCACACGCTGGTCACGGGGAACGACGTGACGAACGCGCCCATCCTCGCGCTGAATCGCCGGCTCGGGTACGTGCCGCAGCACGTCCAGGTGACGCTCAGCCGCGCCTGAGCGGAAACGGCCTGCGCACGAGCGCAGGGAGCACCTGGGCGGTCACCAAGAGAGGCGTCGTCACGTAGCGCGCGTTGTAGCGGTAGCTGCCGTCGCGACGGCGCATCCGCTGGAGGTAACGGAACGCGGGCGCCCCCGGGTCGTGGCCGGCTGCGAGCAATCCCTGGATCGCCCACGCCGTCGACTGACTGTCCGACCCGCGGCCAGGCGTCAGCTCGAAGCCGCCGTCCCGGTTCTGGTGGCGCCGTAGGAAGACGACGCCACGTTCGAGCGCGCGTCCGCGGATCCCGGCCGACCGAAGCGCCTGCAACGCCGCCGCGGTGTCGTTCGTGTCGGCCGCGCCGCCTGCGTGCCACGACCAGCCGCCGGACGGACGCTGCGCGCGCAGGAGAGCCGCAACGTGCGCGCGCGGCACCGGCTCGCCCGCCTGCCGGAGCGCGAGGATCGTCCAGATCGTCGCGTTGACTTGGGTTCCGGGCCGGTGCGCGCGCAGCCGCGGCAGCAGGTCGGCGGGATGCTCGCCCGCGGCGGCGCGCGCGAGGGCGAAGAGCGCCGCGTCCGTCTCGCAGAGGCGCGTCCGCAGAGCGAGACGGACGCGCCTCTGCGAGACGTGCGGTGGCCGCGCCGGTGTCGCGGCCGGCGGCGACGAGCGCGAGCGTCGACCACGCCGTCAGCTGCGGGTCGCCGAAGCTCCCGTCCGGGCGCTGCTGAGCTGCGACGTAGTCGGCTGGGCCGGCGAGCAGTGCGACCACGGCCGCGACGGCGGCGAGGAGGCTCACGCCCACACCACCTCGGTGCGCGAGCGACGCGCGAACCGGCCGAGGACGCGGCGCAGTTCCGGCCCGGCGACGAGGGCGAGCGCGAGGTTGCCGGCTGCGTGGGCGACGTTGAACGGGAGACCGGCGGCGAGGCGGGCCAGGAGCGCCGCCTCGGTGTGCGGGTAGAAGCCGTACCAGAGCCAGATGTCCATCACCGTTCCGAAGGCGAAGCCGAGGGCGACGCAGAACGCCGTGAAGGCGATCCGGCCGCGCAGCACGGGCGCGAGGACACCGCCGAGGAGGCCGCAGGCGCCCCAGGCGAGCATCTGCCACGGCGTGTGCGGCCCCTGGCCGAGGAAGAAGTTCGACGCGAGCGCGGCGACGGCGCCGACGGCGAACCCGCGCCTCGGCCCCAGCGCGACGCCCGCGGCCGCGACGATGACGGTGACCGGCTGCACGCCCGGCACGGGGGCGAAGAGGACGCGGCCGGCGGCGGCAAGCCCGGCGAGCGTGGCGACGAGCGTGACGTCACGCGCGGCGATCGTGCCGCGCTCGAGCCACCCGAACCCCGCGACGACGAC
>DATMJW010000138.1:0-26266 GCA_035553355.1 Gaiellaceae bacterium
GTCGATCGCCTTCGCCATGTCGTAGACCGTGAGCGCCGCGACCGAGGCCGCGACGAGCGCCTCCATCTCGACGCCGGTCTGCGCCGTCGTCTCGGCCGCGGCGGTGATGTCGACCGCCGCCTCGCGAACGTCGAGTGCGACGTCGACGACCGAGAGCGGGAGCGGGTGGCAGAGCGGGATCAGGTCGCTCGTGCGCTTCGCGGCCATGATCCCCGCGAGCTGCGCCGTCGTCAGCGCGTCGCCCTTCGGCAGCTCGCGGAGGCGACGGGCGGTCGCGGGAGCCATCCGGACGGTTGCGCGCGCGACCGCGCGCCGCCGCGACAGCGGCTTCGCGCCGACGTCGACCATCGTCACGGCGCCGCTCTCGTCGACGTGCGAGAGCGAGGACGGTTCCTCGTCGCTCACCCGGCCATCGTACTCGCGCGTCGGAGGTCGGCGAGCTGCGCCTCCGCCCACGCCTCGAGATCGTGCGCGCGGACGTGGGCGGCGAGCCCGCGCGCGCGCAGTGCCCGCTCCTCCGCCGGCAGCTCGAGCGCCCGCTCGAGTGCAGCGACCTGACCGTCGACGTCGTGCGGGTCGACCGGGATCACCCACTCCCGGAGCTCCTCGATCGCACCAGCGTTTTCCGATAGGACAACAACACCGTCGCGAACGTTCACGAGCGGCGCCTCCTTCGCGACGAGGTTGAGGCCGTCGCTGAGTGCGTTCACGAGCAGCACGTCGAACTGCTTGTAGGCGGCGACGGAGCCCGGGAAGTCGTCCTCGATCCGGAGATGCAGCGCGCCCGGGTGCCGCGCGGCGACGGCCGCTGCCTCGCGCTCGATCGCCGCGCGGTACTCGACGTATTCGGGGATCGTCTGCCGGGACGGGTCGAGGAGCGCCAGCATCCGGACGCGGCCGCGGAGGTCCGGCCGCCGGTCGAGGAGCAGGCCGAACGCGCGCAGCCCGCGGACGACGTTCTTCGAGGGGTCGGTGCGGTCGACGCGCAGGACGAGCCGCTCCGGCCGCGACGCGAGGAGCTCGCGCTCGCGCTCGAGCACAGGCTCGCTGCGGGCGAGCACGTCGAACTCCTCCACGTCCACCGAGATGGGATGCGCCGTCACGAGCGTCCGTCGCGTCTCGAACCCGATTGCCTCGCACGATGCGAGGAAGCGCGTCCTCCAGCGCTCGGTGTGGAAGCCGACGACGTCGTTCGCGAGCACGCCCTCGTGGATCCGCCGCACGATCGCCTCCGGCAGCACGCGCCACGCCTCCGGCTCCGCCCAGGGGATGTGCACGAAGTGGGACAGAAGCGCGTCCGGCCGCCGGCTGCGGACGTGAAGCGGCGCGACGTACAGGTGGTAGTCGTGGAAGAAGACGGCTGCGTCGGGTGCCCGGTCGAGCTCCTCGACGACGGCGTCCGCGAAGGCGGCGTTGACCGTCTCGTAGCCGTCGCGCCACGCCGGCGAGAGGTCGCGTTCGCGGTCGTGCTTCAGCTCCCACAGCCCGTGCTGGACGAACCAGAGGGCGGGGTTCGCGACCACGTTGTAGAAGCGGTCGTAGGCGTCGGGGTCGTGCGCCACGAGCCGGAGCCGGTACGGCGCCCCGTCGCGGGAGCGGCACTCGAGCGCACCTGCTGCGGCGAGCCGCCGCTCCTCCTCCGTCAGGGCGCTCGCGATCCACGTGACGTCGTGGTGGTCGACGAGCGGCCGCAGCGCCGTCACGAGGCCGCCCGCACCGCGACGCTCCACCCGCGCGCCCGACTCGTCCACGTCGAAGCCGACGGGACCGCGGTTCGAGACGACGATCAGCTGCCTGCGCGCCGCCAAGGCCGGGAAGAGCTAGAGGCGCTTCACGAACCGGAGGCGCGACCCGCCGCTCTCCCGGCCGCCGATCTCGAGCTCGTCGGCGATCGACCGGATGATCGCGATGCCGAGGCCGCCCTCGGCGAGGTCGCCCGCGCCGAGCTCGCGCCCGGCGCCCTCCGGCTCGAACCCTGATCCGTCGTCGGAGACCTCGATCACGAGCCGGTCCTCGAGCAGCTCGAAGCTGATCTCGACGTGCCCTTCACCGTCGTCGTAGGCGTGCCGGACCGAGTTCGAGCACGCCTCCGTCAGGGCGAGCTTGAGGTCGGCGAGCAGGTCGTCCGGGAGGGGACGGACGCGCGAGAGCCCGGTCAGCGCGAGTCGCGACAGGGTGATGTACTCGGCCTTCGCCGGGATCGTCAGCCGGACCGTCCGACTTGCATCGGCGACGTCCGCCATCGCCGCAGAACTCTCGCTCACTGTCGCCAATTCTCCCTGTGTTCTACCGAAAGCTGCCGAACACTGCCCCGGTCTTCGCCTGTCTATACCTCGACGGCCGCAGGGCTAAACAGGCACCTCAGCCGGTGGGGTCGAGCGGTCGCTCGCCGAGCGTGATCTCGATCGTCACGGGCTCCCCCTTGCCGCGGCGCAGGATCTGCGCGCGGACGGCCTGGCCGGGGCGGAGACGATCGGTGACGATGCGCGCGACGTCGTCGGCGCGCTCCACGGACTGTCCCGCGAGCGCCACGATCACGTCGCCGCCGACCGGCACCGGCTCGCCGTTGAAGAGCTCCTGCCGCGTCGAGCCGCGGATCCCGGCCCGCGCGGCGGGGCCGCGGGGGACGACGTCCTCGATGAGCGCTCCGCGCTCGGCGCCGAGGCCGTACTCGCGGGCGAGCGACGGGGTCACGTCGCGGGTCGTGATCCCGACGTACGCGTAACGCACGCGCCCGGTCTCCACGAGCTGCTCCATCGAGCGCCGCGCCGAGTTGATGGGGATCGCGAAACCGACTCCCTCGGCCGTGCCCGACTCCGACCTGATCTGCGCGTTGATGCCGATCACGCGGCCGCGCGCGTCGAGCAGCGGGCCGCCGGAGTTCCCGTGGTTGATCGGGGCGTCGATCTGGATCGCGTTCGAGACGCGGTACCGGGATGTGAGGGACGGGATCGACCGGGCGACGGCCGAGACGACGCCGACGGACAGGGAGTTCTCGTTCCCGAACGGGCTGCCGATCGCGGCCACCGGCTCCCCGACCGCGACCTCGTCGGAGTTGGCCAGCGGAACCGGTCGCAGCGCGTGATCCTTCGGATCCACCTTCACGACGCCGGTGTCGTTGAAGAGATCCCAGCCGACGATCGTCGCCGGGACGCGGTCGCCGTCGGAGAAGACGACGTAGACGTCGGTGGCGCCGCGCACCGGCTGCGTCGCCTGCGTCTCGCCGACGTTCGTGATCACGTGGGAGTTCGTGAGCACGTGGCCGGCGTCGGAGACGACGAACCCGGAACCCTGCGAGGTCTGGCCGCCGCGGAAGACGGCGTAGATCGTGACGACGCCGCCGGCCGTGCGCTCGAAGATCGCGGCGGGGTCGAAGCCGTTCCCCTGCAGCGGCGCGGCGGCCTCACGCGCGCCGCCGTCCTCTTGCTCGACGACCACGGTCGCCGCTCCGGAGCCCACCCACCCGGTAGCCGTCGCGACGACGAGGGTCGCGGCCGACCCGAGCGCGGCGGCGCCGAGCGCGACGACCGCGATCAGGCTGGTGCGCATGCGGCCACTGTAGCCACGGGCTCCGTTTTCACGTGAAAACGGCAGCCGCTGTTTTCACGTGAAAACGCGCTCCGGCTCCCGCGCGGCCGCCGGCACCGCCTGCGGGAAGGCGAGCGCCACGACCGTGCGGCGCGGCTCCGACTGCAGCTTGACCTCTCCGCCCATCAGCGACGCGAGCTCGCGTGCGATCGCGAGGCCGAGCCCGCTGCCGCTCGCGCGGTCTCCCTCGACGCGGTAGAACCGGTCGAAGACGTGCGGCGTCGCCGCCGCCGGGATACCCGGGCCGTCGTCGCAGACCTCGAGCACCGCGCGGCCGCCGCGGACGCACGCACGTACGACGACCTCCGTCTCCGCGGGCGTATGCGTGAGCGCGTTGTCGACGAGCGCGCGCCCCGCCTGGATGACGCGCTGCTCGTCGGCGACCGCCAGGGGCTCGCCCTCGGTCTCGACGCGCAGCCGGTGGCGGCGCTGGTCGGCGACCGCACGGAACTCCTCGCACAGCACCTGCGCGACGGCAGCGAGCTCGACCGCCTCGTCCTGGACGCGCATGCGGCCGGCGTCGAGCCGCGACAGGTCGAGCAGGTCGGTCGCGAGCTTCGTCAGGCGGTCGACCTGCTCGCGCATCGTCGTCAGGAACTCGCGGCGCGTCTCGTCGTCGAGCTCTTCGTCGTCGAGCAGCTCGAGGAAGCCGCCGAGGGAGAAGAGCGGCGTCCGCAGCTCGTGCGACGCGTTCGCGATGAACTCCCGCCGCGCCCGGTCGAGCCCCTCCAACCGGACACGCATCCGCTCGAACGCCGCCGCCAGCTCGCCGAGCTCGTCGCGCCCGCCGTCGCGCACCGGCTCGTCGAAGCGCCCGCTCGAGATCCGCTCCGCAGCCCGCTCGAGGCGGCGGATCCTGCGCGCGTGCAGCGACGCGCCGCCGTAGCCGAGCGCGAGTGCGACGGCCAACGCGAGTGCCGCCGCGACGAGCAGCCGCCGCTCCACGACCGCCACGCTGGCGAGCGGGTCGGCGAGCGAGTTCGTCATCAGGACGACCGGCCCGCTCGGCGTCGGCAACGCGGCCTCGCCGTACCGTTCGCCGCGGCGCGTCACCGTGCCGGTCTGCGGCCGCCCCGTCATCGCCGCCGCGAGAGCCAGCGGGTCGCGCTCCACGTCCGTCGAGAGCATCGTCTGCGAGTCCGCGACGATCTGCAGCAGCGGGCGCGGCGTATTCGGGATGACGAGGTAGATCACCGTCCGCGCGTGCAGGATGGTGGCACCGCGGTCCGCGCACTCCTGGAAGGTGAACGCCTGCGTCTCGATGCACCTGCCGACGGTGCGCGTGTCCTGGGCGAGCTGCTCGAGCTTCGCGTTCACGAGGCGCGACTCGAGGGTCGGGACGACGATCAGGTACGCGACGCCGAGCGCGCCGAGCACCACCGCGAGGAGCGCCAGGGCGAGCCGCAGGCGGACGCCGCGGATCACGAGCGGTCGCGGAAGCGGTAACCGACGCCGCGCACGGTGAGGATCAGCTGCGGGTCGTGCGGGTCCTGCTCGATCTTCTCCCGCAGGTGCCGGACGTGCACGTCGATCGTGCGCGGCTCGCGGTAGTCGGCGTCGCCGCGCAGGCGCTCGAGCAGCTGGCGCCGCGAGAACACGCGTCCCGGCGCTGCCGCGAGCACCCGCAGGAGCTCGAACTCGACGAACGTCAGCCGCACCTCCTCGCCGCGCACCCACACGGTCCGCCGCGGCAGGTCGACGCGCACCTCGCCCTCTTCGATCACCTCGCCGGCGTCGGCCTCGTCGGCGCGGGCGACGGCCGCCCGCCGCAGCAGCGCGCGGACGCGACTCCGGAACTCGCGGATCGAGAACGGCTTCGTGATGTAGTCGTCGGCGCCGAGCTCGAGCCCGAGCACCTTGTCCAGCTCGTCGTCGCGCGCGGTCAGCATGATGATCGGGACGCTGCTCCCGGCGCGGAGCCGCTTGCACACCTCGAGCCCGTCCAGCTTCGGCAGCATCAGGTCGAGCACGACGAGGTCGATCGGCTCCTCGGAGAAGCGCTGCAGCGCCTCCTCGCCGTCGCGCGCGGCGACGACGCGAAACCCCTCCCGCTCGAGCGGGAAGCGGAGGAGCTTCTGCACGGCGTCCTCATCGTCGACGAGCAGGATCGTGGAGGTGCCGGCCATGGCCGAACATGGTACGGGCCGCGCGCTCGCCTACACTGGGCGGGCGATGGCGCCGCCCCGAAGCGTTCCGCCGGCCGCAGGCGGGCGGCCGCAGCGACCGCGGCGCAACCCCCGCCGCCGCTCGACGGACCGGCCGATCGACGCCCGCACCGTTCGCGGCGCGTGGCTCCTCGTCGCACTGCCGCTCCTCTTCGCCGCGCTGACCGTCGCCCGCCCCGAGCCGCTCCCGGCACCCGCTCTCCCCGCGGCGTTCGACGGCACCACGGCGACCGCCCTCGCCCGCGACCTCGCCGAGCGCTTCCCGGACCGCAGGCCGGGCGCGCCCGACGCGCTCGCGGCGGCAGACTGGTTCCGCGAGCAGCTCGAGCTCTACGGCTTCGACCCACGCGTGGACGCGTTCCGGACCGAGGTGCCCGGCGAGGGACGGGCGGAGCTCCGCAACGTCGTGGCCGTCGTGCCGGGGCGCTCGCCCGGCGCGATCGTCTTCCTCGCCCACCGCGACAACAGCGGCGTCTCCCCGGGCGCGAACGACAACGCATCCGGAACGGCCGCGCTGATCGAGCTCGCGCGTGCCTACGCGCCCGTCGCGGGCCCGTCGGGTGTGCGCGCGCGGCCGGAGCACACGCTCGTGTTCGTCTCGTCGGACGGGGGCGCGTACGGCGCGCTCGGGGCCGCACGCTTCGCCTCCCGCTCACCGCTCGCGCGCGAGGCCGTGGCGGTCGTGGTGCTGGACGCGATCGCAGGCGCCGGGCGGCCGCGGCTCGTGCTCGACGGTGATACCGCGCGGGTCGCCGACTCGACGCTCGTGCGCACGGCGGCCGTTCGCGTCCTGCAGGAGACCGGGCGGGAGCCGGGCCGCCCGGGCTTCGTGCGCCAGCTCCTCGACCTCGGCTTCCCACACACGGTGCGCGAGCAGGGCCCGCTCCTCGCCGCTGCGGTACCGGCGCTGACCGTGACGACGGTGCCGGACCGGCAGCAGTCGACCGTCGCGGACACCGACCTCCGCCCGGCGCGTCTCGCCGACGTCGGGCGCGCCGCCCAGGCG
The DNA here is from genome assembly GCA_035553355.1 of Gaiellaceae bacterium. Lineage (GTDB taxonomy): Bacteria > Actinomycetota > Thermoleophilia > Gaiellales > Gaiellaceae > Gaiellasilicea. The sequence continues at coordinate 6,760 of DATMJW010000138.1, forward strand.
CTCCTCGCCTCGCTCGACGCGGGCCTCGAGCTGACGGAGGGGACGTCCGCTTACGTCTACCTCGGTCGTCGCACCGTGCGCGGCTGGGTGATCGCGTTCGTCCTCGTCGCGATGCTGTTGCCTTTCGTCATCGGTGTCGTCGACCTCTTCGCCCGGCTCCGACGGCGGCGCGTCCCGCTGGGGGCGGCCGTCTCCGGCTTCCGTGCCCGGCTCGCCTTCTGGGGGTTCGTCGCGGGCCTCCTCGTCGCCGCGGGACGGCTCGGGCTCTTCCCGGGGACGACGCCGGGGCGCCCGCTCCCACCCGACCTCCCCGGGCTCGAGCCGCCGGCCGCCGGAGTCGCCCTGCTCGCCGGCGTGATCGGGCTCGCGTGGCTCTTCGGGCGTCAGGGGCTCGTCCCGCGGCGGCGAGCGCGGCCGGACGAGCAACTCGCCGGATACTGCGTCCCCCTCCTCGCGCTCGCGCTCCTGGCGCTCGTCGTCGTGGCGACGAACCCGTACGCGCTCGTCTTCCTCTTGCCGTCGCTCTATGCCTGGCTCTGGCTGCCGCAGGCGTACGACGCACCGCGAATCGCCCGCGTCGCGCTGCTCGCGCTCGGCGCCGTGACGCCGCTGCTCGTGCTGGCGGCCGCCGGAGCGCCGGGCGCACTCGGCGCCGAAGCCGTGTGGTACGTGCTCTCGCTCGTCTCGACGGGCTACGTGTCGCTGATCTCGGTCGCGTTCGCCGTCGTCTGGCTCGCCGCGGGGGCGCAGCTCGCAGCGGTCGTGGCAGGGCGGTACGGCGCCCACGGCAGCGCGGGGCTGCCCCGCGTGAGCGGCAGGCCGCGGCTGCGCGCCGTACCGGATGACGACGCTCGCGCGTTGGAAGGGTGATGAGGAGGGCCGCCCGCGTGTTCGGGACCTTGGCGATGCTCGCGGGCGTCGGGCTGCTCGCGTGGGCGGTCACCGTCTGGCAGTGGCAGGACCCGTTCACCGCGATCGAGAACACGCTCGAGCAGCGCGAGCTCGCGCAGCAGTTCGAGCGGCAGGTCGCGAGCGTCGCAACGCCGGCTCCGTCGAAGCGCCAGGCAGCGGTCACGACCGCCGTCCCCGCGGCCGCGCGCGCATGGAGGAAGGAGCTCGAGCGCGGCGACGCGGTCGCGCGGCTGCTGCTCCCGACGCTCGGCGTCGAGGAAATGGTCGTCAACGGGACCGACACCGAGACGCTGAAACGGGGGCCGGGGCGCTATCTCGGCTCGGCGATGCCGGGGGAGGGCGAGCTCGTCTACATCGCCGGCCACCGGACGACGTACGGCGCGCCGTTCTCGCGGATCGACCGCCTCCAGAAGGGTGACCGCGTCGTGCTCGAGCTGCCGTACGCCACGTTCGAGTACGAGGTCACCGGGCACCGGATCGTCGAGGCGACGGAGACGTCGGTGCTCGAGTCGAAGGGCGTCGAGCAGCTCGTCCTGCAGGCGTGCCATCCGCGCTTCTTCGCGTCGCACCGGTGGCTGACGTACGCGAAGCCGGTCGCGGTGACGCGGCCGGACGGCGAACGCGTGGCGCTCAGCGCGGGCTAGAACGGCAGGTACGGCACGGTCGTCCCGGCGGCGGCCTCACCGGCGCCGCGACGGACGAGGGCGAGGGCGTCCGCGGCAGCGGCACGGCCGATCATGTGCGACTCCTGGCCCGTCAGCGGCTCGAGCGCCGGCCTCCCGCCCTCGACGCGGAGACGCGCGCGGACGAGCTGGTCGCGCTCGGCGAGGCGCCGCAGCGGCGCGGCGAGCACCGCGTCGAGGTAGTGAGGCCCGGGATCGGCGCCCTGAAGGGCCCGCAGCGCGGGGCGCACGAAGAGCTCGAAGCCGACGAGGGCGGACACCGGGTTCCCGGGGAGGCCGAAAACGAGCGTCTCCCCGCGCGTTCCGAAGGCGATCGGCTTCCCCGGCTTGACCGCCACGCGCCAGAAGACCTCCTGGACGCCGAGGTCGGAGGCGACGGTGCGGACGAGGTCGTGCGGCCCGACGGAGACGCCGCCGGAGGTGACGACGACGTCGTGCTCGAGCGCCAGCTCGAGCGCATCGCGATGCTGCGACACGTCGTCGCCGATCACGGCAAGCCGGGTCGCCGCCGCTCCCGCGCCGGCGCTCGCGGCGGCGAGCGCGAACGAATTCGCCTCGTAGATCTGACCGGGGCCGAGCCCTTCGCCGGGCGCCCGCAGCTCGCTGCCGGTGCTGACGATGGCGACGCGTGGCGCCCTCGCGACGTCGAGATCGGGGACACCTGCCGCGGCGAGCGCTCCTACTGCGGACGGCCGCAGCGTCGTCCCCGCCTGGAGGATGACGTCGCCGGCGCGGACGTCGCCGCCGCGGCGGCGCACGTTCGCGCCGGCGGCGACGGCGTTGGCGATCTCGACCGTGTCGCCGGCCGCGATCACGTCCTCCACCGGCACCACCGCGTCCGCGCCGTCCGGGACGACGCCGCCGGTCGAGATCTCCATCGCCTCGCGACGCCCGAGCGCTCCGGACGCGGGGCGGCCTGCGGCGACGCGGTCGACCACGCGCAGCGTCGCCGGGGTGTCCTCGGCACGCACCGCGAACCCGTCCATCGCCGAGCTCGGGAAGGGCGGGAGGTCGACCCGGGCGGCCACCGGCTCCGCGAGCACGCGCCCGGCCGCGGCGCCGAGCGGCACGCGCTCCGGCTCGAGCGGCCGGACGTGCGCGAGGACGAGCGCGAGGGCGTCGTCGAGGGAGAGGAGCGCCATCGCCGCCATACGCTAACGAGGCACGCCGGGTACGCTCGCGGGCGTGATCTCCGTCGTCGTCCCCGTCCACGACGAGGAGCGCAGCGTCGCGCTCCTGCTCGACGAGCTCGCCTCCGTCCTCGACGGGCTCGGGCGCCCGTGGGAGGCGGTCTTCGTCGACGATGGCTCGACCGACGGCACGTTCGGCGCGCTGACACGGCTGCACGACGCGCACGACAACGTCCGCGTCGTTCGCCTCCGGCGCAACTTCGGGAAGGCCGCCGCGCTCCAGGCCGGCTTCGAGGAGGCGCGAGGCGACGTCGTCGTCACGATCGACGGCGACCTCCAGGACGACCCCGCCGAGATCCCCCGCCTGCTCGCGAAGCTCGACGAGGGCTTCGACCTCGTGTCCGGCTGGAAGGCGAAGCGCCGCGACCCGCTGTCGAGGCGCATCCCCTCGCGCATCTTCAACCGCGTCACCGGCCGCCTCTCGGGGCTGCGCCTCCACGACCTCAACTGCGGCCTCAAGGCCTACCGCGCCGAGGTCGTGAAGGGCCTCCGGATCTACGGCGAGCTCCACCGGTTCATCCCGGTCCTCGCGCACTACCGCGGGTTCCGCGTGGCGGAGCTTCCGGTGAACCACCGCCCGCGCGAGCACGGGCGCTCGCGATACGGGATGGAGCGCTACCTCCGCGGGTTCCTCGACCTGCTGACGGTGACGTTCATGGGGCGGTACCGCCACCGGCCGCTCCACCTCTTCGGCGGTCTCGGGCTCGCGCTCGGCGCGATCGGCACGGTCGTCCTCGCCTACCTCACGGTGATCAAGATCGGAGGCGAGGCGATCGGGCACCGCCCGCTGCTCACGCTCGGCGTGCTCCTCGTCGTCGTCGGCGTCCAGCTGCTGTCGCTCGGGCTCCTGAGCGAGCTCCTGACGAGCCATCACGAGGAGCGGGCGGGCACCGCGCGCGGCGCCGAGCTGCACGTCGACGAGATCCTCCGCTAGCCGCCGCGCGTGCGCGTCCTCGCCTTCGGGACGTACGAGCGCGACTACCCGCGGAACGCGCAGGTCATCTCGTGCCTGCGCCGCGCCGGTGTCGAGGTGGTCGAGCGGCACGAGCCGGTGTGGGAAGGGCAGCGGCACAAGTTCGCGGCGGGCGCGGGCGCGGCCGCGCGGCTCGCGTGGGCCGAGGCGAAGCTGCTCGCGCGACGGCCGCAGGAGCCCTTCGACGTCGTCCTCGTCGGCTACCCCGGCCACCTCGACCTGCCCGCGGCGCGGCGGGCGGCGCGCGGGCGTCCGGTCGTGTTCAACCCACTGGTGACGCTGACCGACACGCTCGTCGAGGACCGCGGCAGGTTCGCGGCGTCGTCTCCGGCGGGCCGGGTGCTGCGCGCCCTCGACCGCGGCGCGCTCGGCGCCGCCGACGCCGTCGTCGCCGACACGGCAGCGAACGCGGCCTACCTGCGCGCGCTCGCGGGCCTCCCGCCCGAGCGGGTGGACGTCTGCTTCGTCGGGGCGGAGGAGCGCGTCTTCGTCCCGGGCTGGCGGCAGCCGGAGCGCTTCTCCGCGCTCTTCGTCGGGAAGCTGATCCCGCTCCACGGGCTCGAGACGATCCTCGCAGCGGCACGGCTCGCGCCCGAGATCCCGTTCCGCATCGTCGGGAGCGGCCAGCTCGAGGGGCTCCTCCGCGAGCCGCCGCCCAACGTCGAGCGCGTCGAGTGGGTCGACTACGCGCTGCTGCCGGGCGAGCTGCACCGCTGCGGATGCGCGCTCGGCGTGTTCGGGACGTCTGCCAAGGCGAGGCGCGTGATCCCGAATAAGGTCTTCCAGGCGCTCGCGTGCGGTGCCCCCGTCGTGACGGGCGACACGCCGGCGGCGCGCGAACTGCTGGCACACGACGCGACGGCGCTCCTCGTACCGCCCGGCAATCCTGAGGCGCTTGCGGCCGCCGTGCGCCGCCTCGCCGCCGACGCCGACCTCGCGCATCGGATCGCCGCGAGGGGAGAGGCCGTCTACAGGGAACGCGCCGGCGAGGCCGTCCTCGGACGGCGTTGGCGCGACATCCTCGAACGGGTGGCGCGAACCCCGTGACGTGGCGCGCCGTCACCGGCGCCGCCGCGGCGGCCTTCGCCGTCGGCCTGTCCGCGCTCGCCGTCCTCAAGCACCTCGCGTTCAACACCGGCCGCTTCGACCTCGGGAACATGACGCAGGCCGTCTGGGCGACCGCCAACGGCAGCGTCCTCGAGGTGACGAATCTGCGGGGCGAGCAGATGTCGCGTCTCGGCGCGCACTTCGACCCGATCCTCGCCGCGTTCGCGCCGCTGTGGTGGCTGTGGCCCGACCCGTCGCTCCTCCTCGTCGCACAGGTCGTCGCCGTCGCGCTCGGCGCCGCCCCCGTCTTCCTGCTCGCGCGGCGGCACCTCGACTCGGAGCGTGCCGCAGCCGCCTTCGCGCTCGCGTACCTCCTCTACCCGGCCACACAGTGGATGTCGCTGAGCGAGTTCCACCCCGTCGCGCTCGCGACGCCGCTCCTGCTCGCGGCGTGGTGGTGGCTCGACGGGGACCGGCTCGTGCCGGCGGCGCTCGCAGCAGGCGCCGCGTGCCTGACGAAGGAGCACGTCGGCCTCGCCGTCGCGATGCTCGGCCTCTGGTACTGGCTCGGCCGCGGGCGGCGAAATGCCGGCCTCCTCCTCGCAGGCGGGGGAGCGGCGGTGTCGGCGATCGCGATCGGCGTCGTCGTGCCGCACTTCTCGCCGCGCGGCGGCTCGGCGTTCACCGGGCGCTACCGCGAGGTCGGCGGCGGGCCGCTCGACGTCCTCGTGACGTCCGTGACCGACCCGCTCCGCGTGCTCGGTGCGGCGTTCGACGGCCGGGCGCTCCCGTACCTGCTCGAGCTCGTCCTGCCCCTGCTCGCGCTGCCGCTGCTCGCTCCGCTCGCCCTCTTGCCGGCGCTGCCCGAGCTCGCCGCGAACCTGCTCTCCTCGACCCGGACGCAGCAATCCATCCACTTCCACTACACGGCTACGGTGATTCCCGCGCTCACGGTCGCGGCGATCCACGGCGCACGCCGGCTGCGCGACCGCGTCCCGCTCCCGGCGCTCGCGACCGCGATCGCCGTGGCGGCGCTCGCTGCGAACTACGTCGGCGGGCCGCTGCCGGTCTGGCGTGCCCTCCCGGGGGCGGAGACGCTCGCGGCGCGGGCGTACGAGGTCTCGGAGCACGATCGCGTCGCGGCGCGGGCGGTCCGGCTCGTCCCCGACGACGCCGTGGTGAGCGCGACGAACTCGCTGGGAGCGCACCTCTCGGAACGGCGGCGCATCCTGAGCTTCCCGGTGCTCGCCGGAGCGGAGTGGGTCGCGGTCGACGAGACGCAACCGGGGTACCTCGACCGCATCGCGCCCCTCCCCGTCGCGCGGCGCGTGCGCGAGCTCCGGGCGGACCGTGCGTGGCGCATCGTCTTCGACGAGGACGGCATCGTTCTCTTCCGGCGCCGATAGGTGCGGCCGCTACAGCGGGATCGTCTGCGGCAGGAGGTAGACGCAGAAGGCAAGCGCGACGAGCTGCGCGCGACGGTCGTCTTCGACCGCCGCGAGCGGCACCGCCCAGACGGCGTACCACGCGGCGAGGTAGGGCGTCGTCGCGAGGAGGAGGCAGCCGGCCCAGCCGAGGTAGGTGGCGCCGGTCCGCGCACGGCGCGCGAGCAGCACGAGGCCGACGACGAGTCCTGCCACCGCGAGCGCGAAGGCGACGCTCTCCGGTGCCCCCAGCTGCACGAGGCGGCTCGGGAGCGCATACGACGTGCGGCGCTGTGCGTTGTCTGCGGCGGCGAGCGTCGCGCCGATCCAGTCGCTCCCGTACCGCAGCGTCGCTGCCCCCGCGGCGGCCGCAGCCGCGATCGCGAAGGCGCGGTGGGCGACCGGGCGGCGCGAAGCCTTCGCCTCGACCGCCCGGAGCACGAAGAACACGACCGAGACCCACTTGATCGCGATCGAGACGACCCATGCCGCGGCGGCGGCCGCACGGCGCCCCGACGTCGCGAGCGCGAGCGCCCCCAGCACGAGGGCGACCATCAGCGCGTCGTTGTGGCCGCCGCCGGCGAAGTGGACGGCGAAGAGCGGGTTCCACCCCACGAGCGCGGCCGCGTACCCGCGCTCGCGGGCGAGGAGTGCCGCGAGCGCCGCGACGGCGAGCATCGCCAGGGCGGCGAGCGTCTTGAACGTCCACGCCGCGGCGTGCTCGGACGCGCCTGCCGCGCGGGCAACACCCTCCGAGAGGAGCGTGAACGCCGGCCCGTAGACGGAGGTCGTGTCGCGCCACGCCGCACCCGCGTGCTCGTACGCAGGGTTCGTCGCCACCTCCCGAGGCGCGTCGCGGTACGGGTTCGCGCCCTCGAGCGGCAGCGCGCCGTACTGCCAGTACGACCACGCGTCCGTCGACAGGAGCAGCGGCGCCGCGAGCGGGAGCAGTTGGACGACCGCCGCGACCGCGAGCACCGCGCCGAGCCGGGGACTCCCGCGGCGGAGGACGACGAGCGCCGTGCAGTAGAGCGCGAATGCCGCGACGAGCGCGGCGAAGAAGACCGTCGTGGCCGCACCTGCGCCCTCTGCGCGGCCGGCGTCGCCGGGCACGAGCGGTGCTCCCTCGACCCAGGCGGCGGCGACGCACGCGGCGACACCGGCGGCGACACCGGCACCGAGCGCGAGCGGCGCGACTCGCTGCGGGATCAGGGCGTCGTCGTGGGCGGAGGCGGTGCCGGCTCCGTCGGGGGCGGCGGCGGCGGTGCCTCGGTCGGCGGCGGAGGCGGAGGCGCATGGGTCGGCGGCGGCGGAGGAGGCGCCTGCGTCGTCGCCGGCTTGGGCGGTGCCGGGGGCGCCTGCGTCGTCGCCGGTGCGGGCGCAGGCGGCTGCTCGGCCGCCGTCTCCTGCGGCTGCGGAGCGACGTCGCCGGTGTCGTCTGAGTAGCCGGAGTAGTCGGAGTAGTCGTCCGAGTAGCCGAGCGAGCGCGCGTACTGCCCCGTCTCGAACGGACGCCACTCGGGCCAGTCCGTCGGCTCCGGCCACGGCATCGACTCGAGCCCGCCGATCGCCGACGACATGAAGAGCCGCCAGATCTGCGCCGGGAAGCTGCCGCCCGAGACGCTGATCCCGTGCACGTTCTTCATCGGGATCTCGCCCTCCGGGTAGCCGATCCACACCGTCGTCGCGAGGCGCGGCGTGTAGCCGCAGAACCACGCGTCGGCGTGGTCGTCGGTCGTCCCGGTCTTCCCGGCGGCGGCGTGGCCGAACTGCGCCGCGGTGCCCGTCCCGTAGAGCACGTTCTGCTCGAGGATCTTCGTGACCGTGTACGCGACGCCGTCGCTGATCACACGCTTGCGCTTCGGCTTCCCCCAGCCGGCGCTGTCGTCCTCCTTGCCGTTCGCGAGCACGACCTTCCGGATCGTCATCGGCTCGGAGTAGATGCCTCCCGCCGCGAGCGTCGCGTACGCGGACGCCATGTCGAGCGGCGACACCGCGATCGACCCGAGCCCCATCGACGGGACGTACGCGCCGTCGACCTTCAGGGGCGTGCGGACGCCGAGCTTCTCCGCCATCTTCCCGACCGCCTCGGGCGTGACGTCGAGGGTCAGCTGCGCGTAGACGGTGTTGTCCGAGCTGAGCGTCGCCCGGGAGATCGACGTCCAGCCACGGTAGCTCTCGTCGTAGGTCTTGACGCACCACCAGGTGCCGCTCTCGCAGTCGCCGTTCGGGTCGGGCCGGTAGTAGAACGGCGCGGAGACGTAGCCCGTGGTCTCCGGGTTGACGCCGGCTTCCACGGCCGCGGCGAGCACGAACGTCTTGAACGTCGAGCCGGCCTGGCGCTTCGCCTGCGAGAGCAGGTTGAACTGGTTCTTCTTCACGCTCGGCGTGACCGCGGTCATCGCGCGGATGGCGCCGTTCTTCGGGTTGATCGAGATGATCGCCGCGGCGGGGTCGGACTTCTCGTAGAGGGTGTCCTTGATCGCCTTCTGCGCCGCGCGCTGGAAGCGCGGATCGATCGTCGTGTAGACCTTCAGACCGCCGGAGCGGACGGTCGCGACGCCGTACTCCGCGATCAGCTGGTCGCGCACGTAGCTGAAGAAGTACGGCTCGCGGATCGTCGTGTAGAGCTTGCCCGCCTTCAGCCCGAGCGGCTGCGCGAGCGCCCAGTCGTACTGCTCGCGGTTGATGTCGCCGTTCTCGAGCATCGCGCGCAGCACCTGGTTCCGGCGCGCGGTCGCGAGCTCGGTGCGGTTGAACGGGTCGTACGTCGACGGCGCCTGCGGCATGCCGGCGAGCAGGGCGGCCTCGGGGAGGTTCAGCTTCCGGGCCGGCTTCGAGAAGTACGTCTGCGACGCGGCCTCGATCCCGTACGCGAGGTTTCCGTAGTAGACCTGGTTCATGTAGGTCGTGAGGATCCGGTTCTTCGACCACTGGCGGTTCAGCTTGATCGCGAGGCACGCCTCTTTCACCTTGCGCTCGATCGTGCGCTCGCGGCTGATGTAGAGGTTGCGGACGAGCTGCTGCGTGATGGTCGACCCGCCCTGGACGACCTTGCCCGCCTGGATGTCGGCCCAGACGGCGCGGGCGATCCCCTCCGGGTCGATGCCGCCGTGCTCGTAGAAGCGCCGATCCTCGATCGCGATCGTCGCCTTCGGCATCCACGGGCTGATCTCGCGCAGCGCGACCGGCTGGCGGTTGCGCTCTGCGGGAATCGCGCCGAGCGTCGAGCCGTCCGCCGCGTAGATGAACGAGTTCTGGCCGATCGCGACCGGCCGCAGCGAGTTCAGGTCGCACGAGGAGCCGAGCGTCGCGACGCCGGTGACGGCGGTCCCGCCGACGACGAAGAGGAGCGCGAACGCAGCGACGAGCGCGAGGGCGACGGCGCGGCGGCGGACGCGCTTGCGCTCGGCCCGGCGACGCTTCCGGCGCCGCGCGACGACGAGGTCGTCGTCGACGGGTCTCCGCGACCCGCCGCGAGAGGGCGGCGTCACGCGAAGAGCCCGTGCTCGCGCAGCCGGCGGTGCACGCGGAGGCGCAGGTCGTGCTCGAGGCGCTCAGCGGCATCCTCGCTCTCGGTCCACACGCGAACCGTCAGCGTCGGAGACGCGTCGAGCGCACTGACGAAGACGTCGTCGCGCTCCCCCGGGGCCTCTGCGCGGAGCTCGTCCACGACGCGGCCGAGATCGGTTGTGTTCGGAACCTGCACTGTCACCTGCGCGTACTTCGCTGGGCTGCGAATCGTCGAGTTGGTGATGGTATCCGACGCCAGTTTCTCGTTCGGGATCACGAGTCGGGCGTTGTCGGGCGTGCGGATGAACGTGTAGATGAGCCCGATCTCCTCGACCGTTCCCTCCACGCCGCCCACCGACACGCGGTCGCCGAGCCGCAACGGCTGTGTGAGCGCGATCATGAGCCCGGCGACGAAGTTCCCGAGCGTGCGCTGCGAAGCGAACCCGACGATCAGGCCGAGCACGGCGGACGAGGCGAGCAGCGCGCCGGCGAGGGCGCGCACCTGAGGGATCACGAGCAGCGCAGAGAGGACGCCGAACGTCACGACGGCGGCCGTGACGCTGCGGCGCAGGACGCGGTAGCGCGTCACCGCCTCCGGCGACCGGCGCGAGCGCGCCATGCGGCGATCGATGACGCGGGCGACGACGAGCGTCACGAACAGCACGGCGACGACGACGGCGATGCGCTCCCAGACCTCCATCGTTCCGGGATTCGACGGCCGGCGGCGCGTTCCTCACGGGGTATCGTCGCGGCCGTGCGCGCGGTGCTCCCCGTCTTCCTGTGGAGCCGTGCGGCGATCTGGGCCGTCGCGCTGCTCGCGCTCGGACTCTTCGTGCCGAACCGCCATCCGAACGCCGAGCGCTGGGACTCGGAGCGGCTGCACGAGCTCGGCGCGGGCATCGACGTCTGGGCGCGGTGGGACAGCGACTGGTATCTGCGGATCGCCGAAGGCGGCTACGACGGCGCTCCCTCGAGCACCCCGGCGTTCTTCCCGCTGTACCCCGCGGTCGTGGCGCTCGTCGGTCGGCTCCTGCTCGGGCACTACGTGCTCGCGGGCGTTCTCGTCTCGCTGGCGGCGTGCCTCGCCGCGTTCGCGCTCCTCCACCGGCTCGCGCTGCCCCGGCTCGGGCCGGATGGTGCCCGCCGCACGGTGCTCTACCTCGCGCTCTTCCCGGCCGCGCTCTTCCTGCAGGCGGTCTACAGCGAGTCGCTGTACCTCGCGCTCGCGCTCGCCGCGTTCCTGCTCGCCGAGCGGAGCCGGTGGCTCGGCGCCGGCGCCGCGGCGGGCCTGGCGCTCCTGACCCGGCCCGCCGGCCTCGCGCTCGTCGCGGCGCTCCTCGTGTTCGCGTGGGCGGCCGAGGATCGCCGGCGCGCGGTCGCCGCGCCCGCGCTCGCGCTCGGTCTCGGTGCGCTCTACCCGCTCGGCCTCGCGCTCTGGCTCGGCGAGCCGCTCGCGTTCGTCCGCGCGCAGGAGGGGATCTGGGAGCGCCAGCTCTCGCCTCTCGGCCCGCTCGGCGGCCTGTCGGAGGGCGCGGCGGCGCTCTTCCGCGAGGACGGCGCCCGTGCGCTCGCACTCAACCTGCAGCAGCTCGCGTTCGCGCTCCTCTTCCTCGGCCTCGCCGTCGTGGCGTGGCGCGCGTTCGGCCCCGCATACGGCGTCTTCGCGGCCGCGAGCCTCGCGATCCCGCTGTCGGTCCCGTCGGAGCGCTGGCCGCTCCTCTCGATGCCCCGCTTCGGGCTCGTCGTCTTCCCGCTCTTCCTCGCGCTCGCGGTCGTCGCGCAGCGGCGCCGCGGCGTGCACGAGGCGGTGGTGGCGGTGTCGTCGCTGCTCCTCGGCCTGTTCGTGGTGCAATGGGCGCTGTGGCAGTGGGTGGCGTGAGGGCGGACGGATGGCGGATCGGCGCGTGGGCGGCGGTCGTCACCGCTCTCGCCGCGCTCGGCTACGGGTCGCGCCTGGCCGGAGGGCGGCCGCCCGAAGACGCGCTGTACCGGTACGAGACGGCGATCGGCTCGATCGTGGTCTACGGGTTCCTGCTCGGGATCGTGTTCCTGATCGCGGCCGGCCTGCCGACGCGGGAGGTGTTCGCGCTTCGGCGGCCGCCGTCGTGGCGGCGGGCGCTCGGCCTTGCCTTCGTTGCCTACGTCGCGATCTTCGTCCTCGGCGGTCTCCTGCTCGTGGCGCTCGGTGCGACGGACGAGCAGGGCCTGACCCCGAAGGAGTGGGATGCGAGCCGCGCCGGCGCCTACGCCGCGAACTTCCTGGCGGTCGCGCTCGTCGGCCCGGTCGTCGAGGAGCTCCTGTACCGCGGTGCCGGCATGTCGCTGCTCGCGCGCGTCGGGACGCCCGGCGCCCTCGTCGTGACGTCGGTCGCCTTCGGGCTCGGGCACGGGCTCGTGCTGGCGTTGCCGACGCTCGTCGTCTTCGGGTTCGCCGTCGGGCTTCTGCGGCTGCGGACGGACAGCGTGTACCCGCCCGTGCTCGTGCACTGCGCGTTCAACGGGACGAGCCTGATCATCGCCGTCGCCGCGTGACGTCGCGGTAGCGATGCACCGTGGGTCATCGTCCGGGCGTCGTGCCGCGGCCGTCGCCGCCGCGCTCCTGGCGGCAACGGGGTGGATCGGCCGGCAGGAGCTGTGGGCACACGCCGGCTCGGTGCCGCTCGAGTGGCGGGACCTCACCCGCCAGACGCTCGCCGAGCCGGTGCGGGCGGAGCTCCGCGTCTTCCGCTCGCGGCAGGCGCTCCGCGCGTACCTCCGCCGCGGCGGCCGCTCGGCCACCGTGCCGAGGCTCGACCTCCGGGAACGGGAGGCGGTGCTCGTGGCCGCCGGCCCGCGCTCGAGCAGCGCCTACGAGCTCGAGGTCCTCGGCGTCGAGGAGCAGCGCACTCGGGTCGTCGTGCGCGTGCGCGAGCGGACGCCGTCGCTCGCCCGGCCCGGCACGGCTACGCTCGTGTTCCCGTTCCGCCTGATCACGATCGACCGGACCGGAAAGCCCGTGACGCTCGAGCTGGAAGGAAGGCCGTGACCGACGACGACACGCGCATTCGCGACCTCCGCGAGCAGTTGACGGAGCTCGACCGGAGGATCGTGGACGCGCTCAACGAGCGGATCGGGCTCGTCGCCGAGCTGGGCCGGGTCAAGGAGGAGCTCGGCGTCGCGTTCCTCGACCCGGACCGCGAGCAGTGGCTCCACGACCACCTCGCGGCCCACAACCGCGGCCCGCTCTCGGAGGAGGGCCTCCGCCAGTTCTACGCCGACGTGCTCGCGCTCACGAAGCGCGAGCTCGGCCGCTAGTCGTCGTCGCGGGCGAACTCGTCCGGCGACACGCTGTCGAGGAAACGGCGGAACTCGGCCGGATCGAGCTCCGACAGCGGCTGCACCCCGGCGATCTGCTCCTCGCCCTCGGCGCCCTCGCCCTCGAACTCGATCCCGGACTCCTCGATCACCTCGTCGGCGGCGTAGATCTTCGCGTTGGAGCGAACGGCCAGGGCGATCGCGTCGGACGGCCGCGAGTCGAGCTCGATCTCCGCGCCGTCCTGCTGGATCGTGATGCGGGCGTAGAACGTGTTCTCGCGGAGCTCCGTGACCGCGACCGACACGACCTCTGCGTCGAGGTGCCCGAGCATGTCCGCGAAGAGATCGTGCGTCATCGGCCGCGCAGTCGTCGCGTTCTGCAGCTTGACGAGGATCGCCGCGGCCTCGGGATGGCCGATCCAGATCGGCAGGAACTTGTTGTCGTCGGTCGTCTTGAGGAGGACGATCGGCTGCTTGCCGACGAGGTCGAAGCTGACGCCGTAGATCTCCATCTCGCGCATGTGCACTGCCTCCTCGGGGTCAGTGTAGCCCAGCCCCTGCGCGTGGAAACGCCGGCGGAGGAGGCGTCAGAGACGCCGTTCGCAGCTCTCGCAGACGTCGTCGAGAGGCACGCGCAGCCGCTCGCCGGAGTCGGCGTCCTCGAGCTCGACGCGACGCTCCGGCACACCCATCGGGTCGAATCCGCGGAGGATCCAGGAGCGCTCGCGCCACCGGATGGGATCGCCGATCGTAAGCGCCGCAACGCCTCCGCACATTGCGTCAGCGTCGGCAACAGCAGCCGTCGCCCTGATCCCTCCGACGGGTACACGGCGGCCGTATCCCGACTGCTCCGAGGAACGTTGTGTGCACATGGTCGACCTCTGGCTCCACGACATCGAGTCGCTCGAAGCCGTCGCCCAGGACGAGGCGACGAAGCTGCTCTGCCTGCGCATGGCCGCGATGTCGAAGGCCGGCACGCTCGAGCCGTTCATCGCGAACCTCCGCGACGACGACGGCCTCGACGAGGACACGAAGGGGACGATCGCCGAGATCGCGAGCGACGAGCACTTCCTGCTCGCCGTCGAGGACTACGTCCGCCGCACGACGCACGTCCACTAGAGCGGCTGACGCCGGGCGGCGTCGGTGCGGGAGATGGGCGATCCTGGATTCGAACCAGGGACCTCCGCCTTATCAGAGCGGCGCTCTAACCAACTGAGCTAATCGCCCGCGGGCGCCGATTGTAGCTACAGCGCCTCGAGGGTCTCGACGAGCTCCTCGAGGCGCACGTCGTCGCCGAAGTGGAGCTCGAGCTTGCCGGCCGCCACCCGCGCCGGGAGCCCTGTCAGCCGCTCCGCCGCGCGCCGCGCGCGCTCTGCGAGCTCCGGGTCGACACGGGACGCTCCCGTTCGCGGTCGCCGGGCTGCGCCCGAGTCCTGCGCCGCTCTCTCCGCCGCGCGCACCGACATGCCCTCCTTCGCGATCCGCCGCGCCAGCCTGCGTCGCCCCTCGTGGTCGGGCAGCGAGAGCACCGCCCGCGCGTGCCCCTCCGTGAGCTCGCCGCGCGCGACCATCCACAGCACCTCCTCGGGCAGCTCGAGCAGGCGCAGCCGGTTCGACACCGACGACTTCGACCGGCCCACGCGCTCCGCGACGTCGCCGAGCGACAGCTCGAACTCGTCGATCAGCGCGGCGTACGCCCGCGCCTCCTCGACCGGTGACAGCTGCTCGCGCGCCACGTTCTCGACGAGCGCGAGGAGCAGCGTGTCGCGGTCGTCCGCGTGGCGCACGAGCGCCGGCAGCGTGTCGAGCCCGGCCTCGCGCGCGGCCCGCCAGCGCCGCTCGCCCGCGATCAGCTCGTAGCCGCCCTCGGGGCGCGGGCGGACGACGACCGGCTGCAACAGCCCCTGTTGCCGGATCGAGCTCGCAAGGCCCGCTGTCGCCTCCGGCTCGAAGCGGCGGCGCGGCTGCTTCGGGTTCGCGTGGATCGCGTCGACCGGCAGACGCGCGAGCTCGGGTGCCCCCTCGCCTTCCGGCGGCGAGCCGCCGCCGATCAGGACCTCGAGGCCGCGGCCGAGGCCGCGGCGGGGAGTCGCACTAGCGCCGCTCGACAAGCTCCATCGCCACCTTCCAGTAGGCCTCCGACCCGGACGAGCGGCGGTCGTAGGCGATCGCGGGGAGACCGTGGCTCGGCGCCTCGGCGAGCCGCACCGACCGCGGCACCGTCGTCGTGAACACGAGGTCGCCGAAGTGCCGCCGCACCTCCGCCTCGACCTCCGCGGCGAGCCGCGTGCGGCCGTCCACCATCGTCAGGAGGATGCCGGCGATGCCGAGCCGCGGATTGAGCCTCGACTTCACGAGCTCGATCGAACCGAGCAGCTGCGACAGCCCCTCCAGCGCGTAGTACTCGGCCTGCACCGGCACGATCACGCGGTCGGCCGCCGCGAGCGCGTTCACGGTCAGCGGCCCGAACGACGGCGGGCAGTCGAGGAAGACGAAGCCGTAGCGGTCACGTGCGGCGGCGAGCGCCGTCTGCAGGTACCGCTCTCCGTCCGGCCGCCGCGACAGCTCGACCGCCGCGCCCGCCAGCTCGGGCTTCGCCGGCACGAGCTCGAGGTTGCCGAACCTGGTCGCGCGGACGATCTCCGGCAGCGGAGCGCCGTCGAGGAGGTCGTACGACGAGACGCCGTTGGCACGCTCGCCGAGGCCCGACGTCGCGTTCGCCTGCGGGTCGAGGTCGACGAGCAACGCGCGCTCGCCGGCCTCGGCGAGGCAGGCGGCGAGGTTGACGGCGGTGGTCGTCTTGCCGACCCCGCCCTTCTGGTTCGCGAGCGCGTAGATCGTGGCGGGCACCCTCTGAGGGTAGAGAGCGTCTCGGCTGGAGTCGCCGCTCGCGCCTATGCTCTCGCCGATGAGCATCCGCGAGCTGCGCGTCTGTGTCACGGCCGAGGACTACGACGCGGCCCTCCGCTTCTACCGCGACGTCCTGGGGCTGCCCGAGGTCGCGGCCTTCAGCGGGCGCGGGCGCGTCACGATCCTCGATGCCGGCCGCGCCACGCTCGAGCTGCTCGATCCCGAGCACGCCGAGTTCGTGGACGAGGTGGAGGTCGGCCGGAGCGTCGCCGGCCACATCCGGCTCGCCTTCGAGGTCGACGACGCGGCAGAGGCGACGGCGCGGCTCGCCGGCGCTGGCGCGACCGTCGTCGCGGAACCGACCGAGACGCCGTGGCGGTCGCTGAACGCCCGCCTCCACGGCCCGGCGAACCTGCAGCTGACCCTGTTCGAGGAGCTCGGGCCGGGCGAGGCGGGCTAGGCGAGCGGCCGTTTCTTCGCGGCGCCGGGACGGCGCGGGAACCCGGGCGGCGTCGGCCCCGTCTTCCGCAGCACGAGAAACCCCGGCCGCGCGTCCTCGACCTCGCCGCCGACCTGCTCCGCCGCCCGCGCGACGGCGGTCGCGTCCGCGGACGGCCCGACCCAGAGGACGACGGCGCCGCCCTCATGGACGAGCGGCAGGCACCACTCCGCAGCGACGGGCGGCTGCGCGAGCGCCTTCGCGACGGCAAGACCGTAGGTCTCCGGCTCCTGCTCCTCGGCACGCCCCCAGACGACCCGGAGGTTCGGCAGCTCGCGGGTCCACGCCTCGAGGAAGTCGGCCTTGCGCCGCTCCGCCTCGAGCAGCGTCACCTTCCGCCCGGGAAGGGACGCGGCGAGCGGGATCCCCGGCGTCCCGCCGCCCGAGCCGACGTCGACGATCGGCCCCGGCGCCGCGTCCACGAGGTCGAGGCCGGCGAGCGCGTCCGCGAGCAGGACGCGGCGCGCCTCGTCCGCGTCGCGGAGCGCCGTCAGCCCCGGCGTGGCCACGACGGCCGAGAGCCAGCGGTCGAGGACGTCAGACAGCGACGTTGCGCGGGACGATCACGACGAAGCGGTTCGGCTCGGTTCCCTCGCTCAGCGTCTCGACCTCCGGATCGTCCTTGAGCCGCTCGTGCACGATCTTCCGCTCCACCGCCGACATCGGCTCGAGCTCGACGCGCTGTCCCGTCGCCGCCGCGCGCTCCGCGCTCCGCACCGCCAGCTGGTCGAGCGTCGCCTGCCGCCGCGCGCGATAGCCGGCAGCGTCGACGACGACGCGCTTCCGGTCGTCGCGGTCGCGGTAGACGACGGCGTTCGCGAGGTACTGGACGGCGTCGATCGTCTGCCCGTGGCGGCCGATCAGGACGCCGAGGTCGGGCCCGCTGCACGTGACGACGATCTCCTCCTCGTCCTCGCGCACGTCGATCGTGCAGTGCGCGCCGATCTCGCGTGCGATCCGGTCGACGAGCTCGCGGAGGCGCGTCGCATCGGCGCTCTCGTCGCCGGCGGCCGGTGCCGCCGCTGCCGGCTCCTCGCCCGCCTCGACGGAGGCGACCACCTTGGCGGGCTCGTAGCCCACGCCGAGGAGGCCCCGATGCCCCTCTGTGACGACCTGGAAGCGGACGGAGGTCTTGTCGAGGCCGGGCCGCATGCGCTCGAGCTCTCGCAGCGCCGCCCACTTCGCCTCGCCGACGGTCTCGCCGGTCGCCTCGACCGAGACCTCCGGGCTCACCGCCGGGCGCCACCCTTCTTCCGCTTCACCTTGCGCACGCGCTGCGGCTGCGCCCCGTTGCCGTCGCCCTTCTTCGCGCTCTGCCGCGGGGCGGCGGCCGGTTGCGCCTGCTCCTTCGCCGGCGTACGGGAGGTCTTCTTCGGCGGGGGCTCGCGCTTCGGAACGAGCTTGCGCGTGATCAGTCCCTGGCCCGTGGTCCAGAGGTTCGTCGTCAGCCAGTAGATCATCAGGCCGGAAGGGAAGTTGAGGACGAAGGGGATGAACGCGATCGGCAGGATCAGCATCAGCGCGCGCTGCGCCGGCTGCATCGTCTGCGACATCAGCCACGTCGACGTCAGCTGCGACACCGCGTAGGCGACGATCAGCAGCGGCCCCCAGCCGACCTTCGTGTTCTCGGTGATCGTCACGAGGCTCAACCACTCGAGCTGGTCGACCGAGGCCGGGAAGCGCGGCAGGATCTCGTCCTCGAAGCCGCGCAGGACGAAGAAGAGGCCGATGAAGATCGGGATCTGCGCCAGGATCGGCAGGCACGATGCCGCCGGGTTGATCTGGTTCTCCTTGTAGAACTGCATCAGCTCCTGGTTCATCCGCGCGCGGTCGTGCTTCCAGCGCTGCTGGATCGCCTTCATCTCCGGCGCGTGGGCCTGCAGGTTCTGCATCGAGTGGATCTGCCGCACCGTGAGCGGGACGAGCAGCATCCGCACGATCACGGTCAGGGCGACGATCGACCACGCCCAGGTCAGCCCCACGGTGTCGTGCAGGTGGACGAGCGCCCACGTGAGCAGGTCCTCGAGCGGCGTCAGGATCCCGGCGACGATCATGCGAAGTCGACCCCGCCGTGGCTCCAGGGGTTGCAGCGGAGGAGCCGCCACGCCGCCTTCGCGCTCCCGCGCACGAGACCGTGCTTGTGGAGCGCGTCGAGCGCGTACTGCGAGCAGCTCGGGTGGAACTTGCACGTCCCGTCGGGGACGAGCAGCCCGAACGTGTACCGCCAGGCGTACACGAGCCCGATCCCGAGGTACTTCGGCGCGCCGGTCACGCCGCCGCCTTCTCCAGCACCTCGGCGACGCGCTCGCGCAGCCACTCGTGGCCGCGGGTGTCGGCGGGCTCCGCGAGCCCCGGCTTCGCGACGAGGACGTAGTCGTGTCCCGGCCGTGCCGTCTGGGCGAGCTCCCGCCACGTCTCGCGCAGCTGGCGCTTGACCCGGTTCCGGACGACGGCGTTGCCGACCGACTTCGGCACTGCGAGCCCGAGCCGCGGCTCCTCGCCCGGGTCCTCCTCGGCGTCGCGCGGGAACCAGTACAGGACGAGGAACCGCGTCGACGTCGAGCGGCCGCGCCGGTAGACGGCGTCGAAGTCCCTCGACCGGGACAGGCGGTTCCGGCGCTGCACGGTCAGGGCGTCGCTCAGGCCGACAGCCGCTTGCGGCCCTTGTTGCGGCGCCGCTTCAGGATCGCCTGGCCGGCACGTGTCGCCATCCGGGCGCGGAACCCGTGCTTGCGCTTGCGGCGACGGACGTTGGGCTGGTAGGTGCGCTTCATGGTGTGCCTCGTGAAGGAGAAGCGCCACCGGTCGGGCAGCGCGCGCGAAGTATAGACGAGCCGGTCCGCGACCCGTTTTCCACAGCCCCGCGCGGGTGTCGAAAGGGCCGCAAAACGGCCTCCCACACCACGGTTCGCCCACAGGATTTCCACAGTTGTGGATTCCATCGTCGCCCACAGAAACTCCTGCAAACACCGTGTTTTTCGGATCTCGAAAGGGTGATTGAGGGGCCGGAGGGGCACTGCTATGCTCGCGCCTCTGACGGCAGCGGCAGAAGGGACCTGGGAGGCGTGGAGCAGCAAACCGAGCTGACGGCGGAGAGCCTGTGGGAAGAGGTCGCGGACCGG
>DATMJW010000139.1:0-4249 GCA_035553355.1 Gaiellaceae bacterium
GTCTCGGATGAGGACGTAGCTCGTCTGCTCCCAGCGCTCGCCGAGGCCGAGCGCGCGAATGATGACACGGCGGCCCGGTTCGTCGCGCCTCGGCCAGGGATTCTTGAAGAGGTCTCTGCGCGGCGTCACCAGCTCGTATACGGGCGCCGCGGCGTCGGGAAGTCAACGCTGCTGCGGCGGGTCGCCGCCGGTGGCGCTGCGAATGAGCGCGCCGTCATCTTCGTAGATATCGAAACGCTCCGCGGGCGACCGTATCCCGACGTGCTGACGGAGTTGCTGAAGCAACTGCTCGACAATCTGAAGATGAGACTGCGTGCGGATGGGTGGTGGACGACGGTGGCGCGGTGGTCGCTGCTACGGCGGATCGATGACCTAACGGACGCGATGAGTGAGCTGCTGCAGGAGCCTCAGCTCGCACAACACACTGTCCAGCGGCTGCACTCGCAGGCGCGTAATTCGTCGTCGTCACGATCGAGGGGCGGCCGCGTCCGACTGCACTTCGCCGGCAGGCGAGCCACGGCCAACGCCTCGTTAGCGCGTGCGCGGCAACGAACGGACGAGGCGCGCGATCACGCGGAAGCGCAGGTCGCAGCGACGTTCGATAGGACGAAGATGGACGGGCTGGCCGAAGCGGCAGTCGTCATTCGCGGCGTCCTAGGCGACGCGCAGAAGGAGCTTGCGGTGCCGACGCTCGTCGTCCTCGACGACTTCTACCACATTCCGCGTGACGATCAGCCCGACGTTCTGGCGTACCTGCATCAGGTCGTGAAGGGCCTGGACATCAGCCTCAAGATCTGCGGTGTCCAGAGGCGGCTGAAGCCGTACAAGGCGGGCGATCCACCCATAGGCATGCAGCCGGAACACGATGCCGGGACGATCCCAATGGACATCACGCTCGAGCGGTTCGAGGTCGCGAAGGGGTTCCTTGAGCGGGTGCTCGCGGGGATCTGCAACCCGCTCGGCGTTGACGTGCCGGATCTGCTCACGGACGGTGGGCGGGAGCGGCTCGTACTCGCATCTGGGGGCGTAGCGCGCGACTACCTCTCGCTGGTGCGGCGCGCGCTCCGGAACGCGACCGAGCGCCCGTCGCACCAGTGGCGGGTCAAGAACAGGATCACCGCCGAAGATGTTGCGCAGGCGGCGACGGCGCTGTACGAGCAGAAACAGGAGGAGCTGAAGCAGGACGCAGGCGACGAAGCCGAGTCGCTCCGTAGTCGTCTGTCGGAGATCGTGCGGTTCTGCGTGGAGATGAACCGGACGAATGTGTTTCTCGTCGAGACGACGAAGCTGCAGGAAGAGCCGTGGGGGAAGGACATTCAGGCCTTGGCGGACCTTCGATTCATCCATCGCGTCGACACGCTCTCTACGAAGCGCGGAGGCGAGGCGTACGCGGGCCGAAAGTTCGCCGCGTTCACGCTCGACCTAAGCACGTGGACGAGCACGCGCTCAGAGCAGATCACCCCGATCACCTTCTGGGAGAGCGCAGGGCGGCAGAAGATCCGCGAGCCCCGCCTGATCTACACACCGGAGCGCGCGCAGATCGTTGAGACCCCGCCGACCGCAACGGCGGCGCCGCGTCCGATCGTGACCGCCGTGCTTGAAGAGAACGAGCAGCTTACGTTCGACCACGCTCTCGGGGAGACCGGCGCGGAGTAGGCGTGTGCTGTCCGGGCAAGCCCTTGGCAAGTCCGCTTGTCCGACATCGTCTTGATGAAGTTGCGAACGCCGCGGGCGAGAGCGTCGCCGCGTTTCCATGAAGCCGGCGTCAGCGGGTGCGCGGTGCTTCGGGGCGATCGCCCTGACGGGCACCGCCGCGTCGCCGGGACGACGTCCGTCCGAGGCGATCGCTTCGCGGCCTCGCGGACGGCCGTGGTGTTTGACCACGTCGAGCCGCGGTAGACCGCGCGAGGCAATCACATCGACAGAGGGGAACGACATGAACGGCGACCAGGACGTGCAGAAGCGGCTCGAGGAGCTCGAGAAGGCGATGGCCGTGGCGGAGACCGCGCAGGCCGGAGCGCAGGCGACGCAGGCCGCGGCGATGGCGGGGATGGGTGCGGCCGTCGCGGCCGGAGCAGCCGGTCTCGTGATCGGGATGCTTCTCGGCGCGCTGCTCTCGAACGACTAGGACCGCACGGGCCGGGTCCCCGCCCACGGTCAGACGAGCCGCCGCAGGAGCGGCACGACGACGTCCGGTCGCGTCCGCGCACCTGCGAGCGCCGCGACGAGAAGCTGGACGTCCGCGAGCGTCGTATCGGCGTCGAGCGCGACGCGACCGACGAGGCGCACGGCGGCGCGCTCGAACTTGGGCGAGCCGTCGGCCGCGTACAGCAGCACGAGCGACAGCGCGTCGTCGCGTGAGAGCGTCCCCGCCTCGCGCGCGGCGAGCTCCGCCAGGAAAACGCTTCGCTGCTCGATCGCGCGGCGGAAGCGGGTGAGAGGCGTCCCCTGGGCGGTCACGAACGCATGTTCGCACCTCCAGCGGCGTCGCGCCGACGGCGGCGCCACGGCGCGGTAGCGTCCGCCCATGATCGTCGACGGCGGCGTCTACAAGGCTGGTCGGCGCGTCGCGTCGCCCGCAGACGTCACTGCGCTCGGCGCCGCATGCCGCGACGCGGAGACAGTGGTCTGGCTCGGGCTCTACGAGCCCGCGGCGGAGGATCTCGCGGCCGTCGCGCGCGAGTTCGGCCTGCACGAGCTCGCGGTGGAGGACGCCGTCAAGGCGCACCAGCGGCCGAAGCTCGAGCGCTACGGCGACACGCTCTTCCTCGTCCTGCGCCCGGCGCGGTACGAGGACGAGACGGAGACCGTCCTCTTCGGCGAGCTCGACGTCTTCGTCGGTCCGCAGTTCGTCGTCACGGTGCGTCACGGCGAGGCGCCGCCCCTCGCCGGCGTCCGCCGCGCGCTCGAAGCGCGGCCGGAGGTGCTCGCACGCGGGCCGCACGCGATCGTGCACGCCATCTGCGACCACGTCGTCGACGGGTACGTCCCGGTGGTGGCCGGGCTGGAGAACGACATCGACGAGATCGAGGACGACGTCTTCGGCGGCCGAACCGGCGTCTCGCGCCGGATCTACGAGCTGACGCGTGAGGTGATCGCGTTCCAGCGCGCGACCGCCCCGCTCGGGGCGATGCTCGGACGGCTGATGGCGGAGCCGGGGCTCGACGAGGAGGACCGCCGCTACCTGCGGGACGTGCACGACCACGCCCTCCGCGTCGAGGAGCAGGCCGACGCGTTCCGGGCGCTCCTCCAGAACATCCTCAGCGTCGACCTGACGCTCGAGACGAAGGCGCTCGGCGAGGCCTCGCACGCGCAGAACGAGCAGGTGAAGGCGATTTCGGCCTGGGCGGCGATCCTCTTCGCGCCGACGCTCGTCGGGACGATCTACGGCATGAACTTCGAGCACATGCCCGAGCTCGACTGGCGGCTCGGGTACCCGTTCGCGCTCGCGCTGATGCTGCTCGTGTCCGGCGTGCTCTACCTTGCCTTCAAGCGCCGCCGCTGGATCTGACGAAAGTTCGTCGATCCTCTGGAAACCAGCCGGGCCGCGGTCTACGCTCCTCGGACGGTGCGGGCACGTCTCCTGGCAGTAACGGCGGCTGCGGCCTGCCTCGCGATCCCGGCTGCGGCGCACGCGCGCCCGACGGCGGGCCTCGCAGCGGCGGGCGGCGGCGCTGACCGAGGCGCAGAGGCCGCGATCTTCTACTACGCCTGGTGGGGCAACCCCCGCACCGACGGCGACTACATCCACTGGCGCCAGGGCGGCAACACGCCGCCGCGCAGCGTCGCGTCGAGCTTCTACCCGCTCCGCGGCGCGTACTCGTCGGGCGACGCCGCGGTCGTGGCGGCGCAGATGCGCGAGATCGCGGGAACCGGGATCGACACGGTCATCGTCTCGTGGTGGGGACGCGGGTCCCTCGAGGACGCGCGTCTGCCGCTCGTCGCCCGGGCGGCGGCCGCGCACGGGCTGCGCGTCGCAGCACACCTCGAG
The DNA here is from genome assembly GCA_035553355.1 of Gaiellaceae bacterium. Lineage (GTDB taxonomy): Bacteria > Actinomycetota > Thermoleophilia > Gaiellales > Gaiellaceae > Gaiellasilicea. The sequence goes on from DATMJW010000139.1 coordinate 3,992, forward strand.
CCGTACCGCGGCCGGTCGGTCGCGTCGACGGTCGACGACATCGAGTACCTGCGGACGCTCGGGCTCCGCGACTTCTACGTCTGGGCGTCGGTGGAGCACCCGGACGCGGAGTGGCGGGCGGCGCTCGCCGGGCTGCAGTCCGAGATCCGCGTCTTCGCGAACACCAACTTCCCCGCGAAGGCGGCGGCCGGCGGCTTCTCGGGCGTCTACACCTACGACGTCCTCCTCTACGGCGGGGGCTTCTTCCCGCGGATGTGC
>DATMJW010000140.1:0-3402 GCA_035553355.1 Gaiellaceae bacterium
CATGCCGACGAGACGACGGTCGGTCGCGAGTGGCAGGAGAACCCGTTCGTCCTCTACTGGCGCGGCGAAGCGGCCGCCGTCGACGAGCCGGTGCGCGTGGGCGGGGAGGGGGCGACGCTGCTCGTCTGGTCGCCGGACTACGACGGCAACGGGAAGGCGCTCGTGCGCTTCGGCGACGGACGCGAGGCGGTCGTCGGCGGCAGGAGGGTCGAACGGTGAGCTTCCTCGTCGACGAAAGGATCGAGGCGTACGCGGAGGCGCACACGACGCAGCCGGAGCCGCTGCTCGCGGAGCTCGCGGCCGAGACACGCGAAACGATGAGCGCGCCGCAGATGCTGACCGGCCCGATCGAGGGCCGATTCCTCGAGCTGCTCGTGTGGGCGAGCGGTGCGCGGCGGGTGCTCGAGATCGGCACCTTCACCGGCTACTCCGCGCTCTCGATGGCTGCGGCGCTCCCCCCGGACGGCCGCATCGACACGTGCGACGTCGAGCCGCGCCACGCCGAGGTGGCGCAGCGGTACTTCGACCGGAGCCCGCACGGCGCCAAGATCGCGCTGCACCTCGGCCCCGCGCTCGAGACGCTCGCGCGGCTCGACGGCCCGTGGGACCTCGTCTTCGTCGACGCCGACAAGGGGAACTACGCGAACTACGTCGAGGCGGTGCTGCCGAAGCTCGCCGAGCGTGGCCTGATCGTGATCGACAACACGCTGTGGAGCGGCCGCGTGCTCGATCCGCAGGACGACGACTCGCGCGCGATCGCCGCGCTGAACGACGCGCTCGCCGCCGACGAGCGCGTCGTCGTCTCGCAGCTGACGGTGCGCGACGGCGTCACGCTCGTCCGCCGCCGGTAGGCCTTTCGGGACACGTCCGAAAGGGGCGGTACGGTCCTCACCCCGTGCGCCTCCTCGTCGCCCGCTGCGAAGTCACCTACTCCGGACGCCTCGATGCGTACCTCCCGGAGGCCGTCCGGCTGCTGATGATCAAGTCGGACGGGTCGGTGCTCGTCCACGCCGACAGCGGCGGCTACCGGCCGACGAACTGGATGACGCCGCCGACGGTGATCGAGGAGGATGAGGGGCTGATCGTCGTGCGGAAGCGCGCAGGGAAGACGGAGGACCGGCTCGAGATCCGGATCGCAGAGGTGCTCTCGGACCAGGAGCACGAGATGGACGAGGTCGCCGGCCTCGAGAAGGACGGCGTCGAGCGGCATCTCCAGGAGGCGCTCGCCGAGCGGCCGGACTTCCTCGAGGAGGAGCTCCGGCTCGTGCGCCGGGAGTGGCAGACCGAGATCGGGCCGGTCGACCTCATGTGCCGCGACTGCGACGACGGCTGGGTTGCCGTCGAGATCAAGCGCGTCGGCACGATCGACGCGGTCGAGCAGCTGACGCGCTACCTCGGCTTCATCCGCGCCGATCCCGCGAAGGCCGCGTGCCGCGGCATCCTCGCGGCGCAGCTGTTCAAGCCGCAGGCGGTCACGCTCGCGGAGGCGCGTGGGATCCGGTGCGTCGAGGTCGACCTCGCGGTGCTGCGGGGCGAGCGCGAGCCGGAGCTCACGCTCTTCGCGTAACCGCGGTCACGGCACCACGGCGGCCTTGAGCAGGTCGCGCGGCGGGTCGGCGAAGAGCGAGGGGACGTCCTCGAGCCGGACGCGGTGCGTCACCAGCCGCTCCCACGGATAGGCGCCGCTCGCGAGGAAGGCGAGCGCCGCACGGACGTGCCGCGGCGCGTGGTGGAAGGAACCGCGCAGCGTCAGCTCCTCGTAGTGGAGGCGGTAGGCGTCCACCGGCAGCGCGGCGCCGCCCGGAAGGCCGCCGAAGAGGAGCACCGTCCCGCCCGGCCGCACGAGCTCGATCGAACGGGCCCATGCCTCCTCGGTGCCCGCCGCCTCGATGACCACGTCCGCGCCGGCGCCGTCGCCCGGCTCGCCGCCGAAGAGCGGCACGAGCGCGCGCCGCTCCGGCCGGCCGCCCACGACCTCGGGCCACCCGCCCGCGTCGGCGACGCACGCCGCGAGCATGAGGCCGATCGGCCCGGCGCCGAGGATCGCGACCCGGGACCCGGCCTCCACACCGGCGCGCTCGACGCCGCGCAGGCAGCACGCGAGCGGCTCCACGAGCGCCGCGACCTCGGGCGCGAGCCCCGGCGGCACCGGCAGCAGGTTCACCTCGGCGATCGCCTTCGGGACGAGCAGCAGCTCGGCGTAGGCCCCGTTCAGGAGCTCCGGCGGCTGCGACCGGTCGTCGGCGGCGGCGGAGTTCGCAGCGACGACGCGCCGGCCGGTGGCGACGTCGACGCCGCAGAACTCGTGCCCGAACGGGCTCGGCAGCTCCCGCAGGAGGACCGGGTGCCCGCGGCGGAACGCCTTCAGGTCGGTGCCGTCCGTGAGCGCGACCTCGACCTGGACGAGCACGTCGCCCGGCTCCGGCTCGGGCGCCGGGACCTCCTCGAGGCGCAGGTCGCCGGGGCCGTGGAAGCGGAGCGCCCTCACGGCGTGAACACCACCTTCAGCGCCTCGCCCTGCCGGTAGAGGCGCAGACCCTCCTCGAATCGCTCGAGCGGGAGCACCGTCGGCTCGGGGAGGTCGAGCTCGGGAAGGAGCGCGGCGGCTTCGCGCATGTGGCGCGGCGTCGCGGAGCGCGAGCCGACGAGGGTCAGCTCGCGCCGGTACACCTCGTCGAGATCGACCGCCCCGGCGCTCGCGAAGACGAGCACCGTCCCGCCGGGCGAGACCGCTTCGAGCGGCGCCGCAGGCGCGCAAAGAACGATCGCGTCGACCGGGCCGTCGGGTTCGCGTCCCGCGCGCTCCGGCCGCGCATCGACGGCGAACACCTCGTCACCGCGCCGCCGCAGCACCGCCGCGAAGAGGCGCCCCACGAAGCCGTGACCCACGACGAGGACCCGCCCGCGCGGCACGCGCTCGGCGCCGCGCAACACGCACGCGAGCGGCTCGACATAGGTCCCGCGCGCGTCGTCGATCCCGTCGGGCAGCGCGACGCCCTCTGCCTCCGCGACGCGGTCTGCGAATCCGCCGGGGACGATCGTCGGCGCCGGGAAACGCTCGCAGGTCGACTCGTGGCCCGCCGTGCAGCGGGCACAGTCGCCGCAGGGGAGGTGGTGGAAGAGCGCGACCCTGGCCCCGTCCGCGCGGCGCACGACCACCTCGTGCCCGAGCACCGTCCCGCCGGGCGCGACCCCCAGCTTCTCCACGTCCGATCCGCAGAGGCCGCACGCGAGCACCTCGAGCGTCGCGCCGCCCGGCGGCGGCACGTCCGCCTGCCTCGGCTGCCCCTCCGCGTCGAGCACGACCGCGCGCACGGCCGCATCGTACGGACGGTGCGGCAGCGGGTAGCCTCGCCGGCCGATGCGCCGTCGGCTCCCGCCCGTCCTCCGCGAGCGCGACTA
>DATMJW010000141.1:0-5031 GCA_035553355.1 Gaiellaceae bacterium
TACGCCGAGGGCGAGGAGGCGGCCGCCAGGACCGCCGCCGCGGAGACCGCACAGGCCGAGACGGAGGCCGCGCCCCCGCGCGCGGACGGCCGCATCAAGGCCTCACCGCTCGCGCGGCGGCTCGCGCGCGAGAAGGGGATCGACCTCGGGCAGGTGCGCGGGACGGGGCCCGAGGGCCGCATCGTCGCCGAGGACGTGGAGCGCGCGCAGGCGCAGCCGGCGACCGCCGGCTGGTCGCCGGCGCCGCGCGACAGGGCGGTCGAGGAGCTCCCGCTCACGTCCACGCGGAAGACGATCGCCCGCCGGCTCACGGAGGCGTGGCAGGCGCCGGTCTTCCAGCTCACGGTCGACGCCGACATGACGCGCGCGCTCGAGCTGCGGGAGCGGCTCGTCGGGCGCCTGCGCGAGGGCGAGACGAAGCCGACGGTCGGCGACCTGCTCACGAAGGTCGTCGCGGCCGCGCTCGTCCGCCACCCCGCGGTCAACGCGCACTTCACCGGCGAGTCGATCACGCGTTTCCCGTACGCGCACGTCGGCATCGCGGTGGCCGCGCCGAACGGCCTCGTCGTCCCCGTGATCCGGGACGCCGACCGGCTCTCGATCGCGGATATCGCGGCCGCCCGCGCCGACCTCGTCGCCCGCGCCCGCGACGGCAAGCTGCAGCGGGCGGACCTCGAGGACGGCACGTTCACGATCTCGAACCTGGGGCCGTTCGGGATCGACCAGTTCATCGCGGTGCTGAACCCGCCGCAGGCGGCGATCCTCGCCGTCGGCACGACGCTCGAGAAGCCCGTCGCGGTGAACGGCGAGGTGGTCGTGCGGCCGACGGTGACGATGACGATCACGTGCGACCACCGGGCGATCGACGGCGCCGACGGCGCGGAGTTCCTCCGCACCGTCAAGGAGCTGCTCGAAGAGCCTGCGCTCGCGCTCTAGCTCGGTATACGCTCGCGCGCGTGATCGCGCCCGTCTGGTACCGCGTCCGCGACCTCGACGTCGCCCGTGCCTTCTACCGCGACGTCCTCGGGTTCGAGGAGACGTACGTCGACTGGGACGACCGCTGGGCGCGCCTCGTGAACGGGAAGATGGAGATCGCGGTCGCCGAGGGCGATCCCACCCCCGAGGACGAGGCGGGGGTCGCGCACGTCGACGTCGCGGACGTCAAGGCGGAGGCGGAGCGGCTGCGCGCGTCCGGGGTCGAGGTCGGTGTCGTCCTCGAGCTCTCGGGGGAGATCCGGCTCGTGGACGTCTTCGATCCCGACGGCAACCGGATCCAGCTCGCCCAGTCGCTGACGTAGTGGCCGTCCTGATCCGCAGAGGAGGCCCGCAGGACGCGCGCTTCCTGCGCGACATGCTGCGCCACGCGCTCTACTGGCGCGAGCGCGTCCCCGGCTCGCTCGTGTCGCGCTACGTGCGCGGGTGGGGGCGGCCCGGCGACACGGCGCTGATCGCGATCGAGGGCGGGTTCGCGGTCGGCGCGGCGTGGTACCGGCTCTTCCGCGCGGAAGAGCCCGGCTACGGCTTCGTCGACGAGCAGACGCCGGAGCTCGCGATCGCCGTCGTCCCCGCGAAGCGCGGGCGCGGGATCGGCGAGCAGCTCCTGCAGGCGCTGATCGAGCGCGCGCAGCGCGACGGCCACGGGGCGCTCAGCCTCAGCGTCGAGCCGCAGAACCCGTCGGTGAAGCTCTACGAGCGGTACGGGTTCGAGGTCGTCGACCGGGGGAGCGAGGCGTGGACGATGAGGGCCTCGGTAGCATCGCCGCCGGACCTCTAGCGACGGAAAGGTTGGCTCGAGATGGAATGTGACGTTGCCGTCCTCGGCGGCGGCCCGGGCGGGTACACGGCCGCGATCCGCGCCGCCCAGCTCGGCGCGAAGGTCGCCTGCGTCGAGAAGGAGCCGGATCTCGGCGGCACGTGCCTCCGCGTCGGCTGCATCCCGACGAAGGCGTGGGTGCAGACCGCGCACGCGCTCCACCAGGCGGAGGAGACCTTCGCGAAGCTCGGCGTCAACGTCGGCCCTCCCGAGCTCGACTTCGGCAAGGCGGCGGAGTGGAAGAACGCCGTCGTCAAGCAGATGACCGGCGGCATCGCGAGCCTCTTCAAGGCGAACGGCGTCGAGTGGGTGAAGGGCACCGGCCGCTTCACGGGGCCGAACACGATCGCGGTCGAGGGCGGCGAGGAGGTCACCTTCAAGTCGGCGATCGTCGCCACGGGGTCGTATCCGCTGCGCCCGCCGATCGAGGGGCTCGATTCGCCGCGCTGCGTCGACTCGACGGGGCTCCTCGCCGCGACGGAGGTGCCGCGCCGGCTCGTGATCCTCGGCGGCGGCATCATCGGGTGCGAGTTCGCGTCGATCTTCCGGCGCTTCGGCAGCGAGGTGACGATCGTCGAGATGCTCGACACGCTGATCCCGCAGGAGGACGCGGACGCGGCGAAGGAGCTCTCGAAGGCCTTCGGGAAGCGCGGGATCGCGCTCCAGCTCGGCAAGCAGTGCACGCGGGTGGAGGACGACGGCCAGCAGCTCACCGTCCACTTCGGGGAGGGCGAGACCGTGCAGGCCGACCTGATGCTCGTCGCCGTCGGGCGCGGGCCGGTGGTGGAGGGCCTCGGCCTCGAGGAGCTCGGGGTCGACCTCGACCGCCGCAAGGGCATCGCGGCCGACGAGCACCGCCGCACGACCGTGCCGCACATCTATGCGGTCGGCGACTGCGCCGGCTACTGGCAGCTCGCGCACACGGCGTTCCGTGAGGGCGAGGTCGCGGCGGAGAACGCGTGCGGTCACGAGGCCACGGTGGGCAACCCGGCGGTTCCGCGCCCGATCTACACCGACCCCGAGATCGCCGGCGTCGGCCTGACCGAGAAGGAGGCGCGCGAGCGGCACGGCGACGACGTCGCCGTCGGCGTCTTCCCGTGGGTCGCGAACGCCCGCGCGGTGATGCAGAACGACACCGTCGGGTGGGTGAAGTCGATCCACGAGACGCGCTACGGCGAGCTGCTCGGGCTCGTGATGGTCGGGCCGCACGTCACCGACCTGATCGAGGCGGGAACCGTCGCGATCGACGCCGAGTCGACCGTCGAGACCGTTGCGGACGGGATGGCGGCGCACCCGACGCTCTCGGAGGCGATCAAGGAGGCCGGCCTCGTCGCCCTCGGCCGCGCGATCCACGTGCCGAACCGGAAGCGGGCGACCGCGAAGGCATAGCAAGAAAAAATCTCTGCAACACCCGCAAGGAAGCGCGAGGGTCGGCATCTCTACCTCCGAGGACGTGCCCTCGTCCCCACATAGGGGCCGTGCCGCCCGCCGGCCCCGCCTTTCTCCCAGAACCGCCCCCTTGCCGCAGAGGGGGCGGTTCGCTTTCGGGAACCGTCCGGCGGCCGCGGCGCCCCTGTTAGCCTCCGGGCATGAGCATTTTCAACCGCCGCAACGCCGCCTTCGGCTGGGTCTCGTGGCTCGTCGCGAAGCGCGTGCTGAAGAAGAAGGCCAAGGACGCCGTCCCGGGGACGGTCGAGGGCTCGAGGCGCCCGAACAAGAGCGCGCTCGCGGCGGCGCTCGCGGGCATCGCCGGCGCGCTGTGGTTCTGGCGCCGCCGCGGCGACGACGCCGGCTCCGGCGGGTCGGACGTCTGGACGCCGCCCGGCTCCGACACGTAGCTCCGTGAGCCTCTTCCGCTCCGCACTCGACGGGCTCGTCCCGTACGAGCCGGGCAAGCCCGAGGAGGAGGTCCAGCGCGAGCTGGGGCTCGAGCGCGTCGTCAAGCTCGCGTCGAACGAAGGGCCGTGGGGCCCGTTCCCGGCTGCGCTCGCGGAGCTCGAGCGGACGGCGGGGCAGCTCAACCGCTACCCCGACGGCGGCGCGTACCACCTGAGGAACGCGCTCGCCGCACGGCACGGCGTCGGGCCGGAGCAGATCGCGACCGGAGCGGGCGCGGACGCGATCATCGGTCACCTCTCCGTTGCGACGCTCGACCCGGGCGACGAGGTCGTGACGGGGTGGCCGTCGTTCATCTCCTACGTGCTCGACGCCCTCAAGCTCGGTGCGACACCCGTGCGCGTGCCGCTCCGCGAGAACCACCTCGACGTCGACGCGATGCTCGACGCGATCACGCCGCGCACGAAGCTCGCGTACATCGCCACGCCGAACAATCCGACGGGCACGATGACCGGCCGCGGCGCGCTCGACCGCTGGTTCGACGCGGTCCCGGAGCACGTGCTCACGGTGGTCGACCAGGCCTACTTCGAATACATCGAGCACCCCGACTACCCCGACGCCGTGGCCGAGTACCTGCTGCGCGGCCGCCGCGTCCTCGTCCTGCGCACCTTCTCGAAGATCTACGGCCTCGCGGGCCTCCGCGTCGGCTACGGCGTCGGCCCGGCCGACGTCATCGAAGCGATCGGGAAGACGCGCCGCGCCTTCGACGTCGGCACTCCCGCACAGGTCGCCGCGGTCGCGAGCATCGGCGACGACGCGGAACTCGCCCGCCGCCGCGCGCTCACCGCCGAGGGTCGCGCCTCGCTCGAGGGGACGCTTCGCGCACACGGGTTCGAGCCAGCCGGGCCGGCCGTCGCGAACTTCCTCTTCGTCGAGGTGGGCAACGACGCGCGGCCGCTCTTCGACGCGCTCCTGCGCCAGGGCGCGATCGTCCGGCCGATGGGCGCGTTCGGCGCGCCGGGAGCCCTCCGGATCACCGTGGGGACGCCCGAGGAGAACGCGTTCTTCGCCGACGCGCTCGCGACCGCGCTCGAGCGCGTCTAGGCGGCCCGAGGGAGGTCGTCGAGGGGGTCGGGTATCCTGGGCCGTCGCGGGTCGGGCGCCCGCACGGACCCCATGCGGACGACGACGAAGAGAGGAATCGGCCGCGGCGCGGCCCTCGACGGCAACGGCAACGGCAGAGCCGTCCTCCCGCCCGGCACCACCTCGCCGATCACGATCTACCGGCAGCCGCCGCCCCCGCCGCGGAGCCGGTGGCGCACCGTCCGCACCGTCTTCGGGTGGGCGTTCGTCTTCCTCCTCATGTGTGCGGGCGCGGCCGG
>DATMJW010000142.1:0-2723 GCA_035553355.1 Gaiellaceae bacterium
GAACAACCAGGTCGGATTCACCACCGACCCCGCCGAGGGCCGCTCGACGCGCTACTCCAGCGACCTCGCGAAGGGCTTCGACATCCCGATCATCCACGTGAACGCCGACGATCCGGAGGCCGCGATCGCCGCCGTGCGGCTCGCGATGGCGTACCGGCGCGAGTTCGGGCGGGACGTCGTCGTCGATCTCGTCGGGTACCGGCGCTTCGGCCACAACGAGCAGGACGAGGCCGCCTACACGCAGCCGCTGATGGTGCAGCGGATCGCGGAGCAGCCGACGGTGCGCGAGCAGTACGCCGCGAGGCTGACGCAGGAGGGCGTGGTGACCGCCGACGAGGCCGCCGAGGCGTTCGCGGCCACGCAGCGGGAGTTGAAGGCGGCACACGAACGGCTGAAGCAGTCGTTCTCGGAGCCGCGCCAGCCGAAGGAGAACCGGATTCCGGCCGACACGGGCTACGCCGTCGACACGACGGTCCCGCGTGAGCGGCTCGTCGACCTCAACGAGCAGCTGCTCTCCTTCCCGGACGACTTCCACGTGCACCCGAAGCTGTTGAAGCAGCTCGAGCGCCGCCGCGAGCGGCTGGAGGACGGTATCGAGTGGGGCCACGCCGAAGCGCTCGGCTTCGCGAGCCTGCTCGTCGACGGGATCCCGATCCGGCTCTCGGGCCAGGACAGCGAGCGCGGCACGTTCTCGCACCGTCACCTCGTCCTCCACGACGTCCGCACGGGCGAGACGTACTCGCCGATGCAGAACCTCCGCGAGGCCGGTGCGTCCTTCGAGATCTACAACTCGCCGCTCTCGGAGTACGGCGCACTCGGCTTCGAGTACGGCTACTCGACGTCGGCGCCCGACTCGCTCGTCCTCTGGGAGGCGCAGTACGGCGACTTCGTCAACGTCGCCCAGGTCGTGATCGACCAGTTCATCGTCGCGGGCCTCTCGAAGTGGCGCGAGACGTCCCGGCTGACGCTCCTCCTCCCCCACGGATACGAGGGCAACGGGCCCGAGCACTCGAGTGCGCGGCTCGAGCGGTTCCTCCAGCTCGCCGCGCAGGAGAACATCCGGATCGTGAACTGCACCACGGCGGCGCAGTACTTCCACCTCCTGCGCCGCCAGGCACTCGACGCCACGCCTCGCCCGCTCGTCGTGATGACGCCGAAGGGGCTCCTGCGGCTGAAGCAGGCCTCCTCGACCCTCGGCGAGCTCGCGGAGGGCCGGTTCCAGCCGGTGCTCGACGATCCCGGTGCGGACCGCGACGCGGTGCGGCGACTCGTCCTCTGCTCGGGGAAGGTCTACTACGACATCGTCGGGCACGAGGAGCGCGCGAACGCGACGGCGGTCGCGGTCGCGCGGCTCGAGCAGCTCTACCCGTTCCCGGTCGAGGCGGCCGCGCTCCTGACCTCGTCGTACCCGAACCTCGAGGAGCTCGTCTGGGCGCAGGAGGAGCCGCAGAACATGGGCGCCTGGCGCTCGATCCGCCACCGGCTCGAGGGGGCGGCGCCCGACGGCGTACGCGTCCGCTACGTCGGTCGGCCGTGGCGCGCGAGCCCGAGCGAGGGGTACCCGACGGCGCACCTCGTGCAGCAGGATCGAATCGCGCGCGAGGCGCTCGGCGCGACCACCGAGTAGCGCGACGGCAGGCGGGCGACTAGCGCGGCCGGCGGCGCGTGATGAGGGCGCTCGCGACCCGCGGCCCGTGCTTGCGCGTCACCTCGACGACCTTCTTCCGCTGTTTCGGCGGGAGGCGCCGCCACAGCTCGAACGCGGTGAGCGCGAGACCGACCGGTCCGGTGGGGCGGAGGCGTGGCACCCGTACATCCTCGCACAGACGGCGCGTCCGGAAACCTCTTACCCCTTGCCCGGCTTGTCGCTTCCGCCGCCGCGCTTGTGGCCCTTCCCGCCGTGCGAAGGGGGCCCCGACTCGGGCTCTGCCGAGACCTCCGCCGGCGGCGCGGCGACCTCCCCCGGCGCGGCCGGGACTGCCGGCGCGACGTCGGTACGTCTCCCTTTGCCGGGCTTCCCCTTCCCGGGCTTCCCCTTCGCCGGCTTCACCTCGGCCGGCTTCGGCGTCGCCGGCTTCACCTTCGCCGGCTTCACCTTCGCCGGCTTCACCTTCGCCGGCTTCGGCTTCGCCGGCTTCACCTTCGCCGGCTTCGCTTCGGGAACCGCCGCCGGCGCCGCGCTCTCGACCGGTACCGGATCCGGCGCCGACGCCTGCGACCGAACCGCGGAGACGGGATCGGCGTTCGCCGCCGGAGGGGGAGTAGGAGCAGGAGCAACAGCCGGAGCAGGAGCAGGCGGCGCAGCCGGCGCCGGCGGCTTCGCGGGCTTCCGCGCCTGCGGCCGCGGCGGCTCGGGGGCGCGCCGCGGAGCGACCGGTGTCGGCGCCGGCGCTGCGGGCGCAGAAGCGCCGGCGACGCGCTTCGGCGGCGGCGCCGACGGGCGCGGCCGTGCGACGCGCGGCTTCACCGGCGCGGGCACGCGGCTCGGGACGACGGTCGCCGGCCGCGCGTGCGTCGGCGGCAGCGCGGCCACCTCGATCGTCGTAGCCGCACCGTCGCCGAGGACGGCACGTGGCAGCGCCACGGCGCCGACGGCGCCGCCGGCGAGCAGGGCGACGGCTGCGACATGTGCGACGAATCCCCTCATGCAACCCCCCTCTCCTGCCGAAATACCTCTTGAAAGGGGTATCGGCAGCGACGAGGGGGACTGAAGGGCCAATTCA
>DATMJW010000143.1:0-2386 GCA_035553355.1 Gaiellaceae bacterium
TGGTACCCGCGGCTGCAGGGGATCCCCCAGCGGTGGGTGCTCGTCGACGCGGCGCCGAAGATCCTCGCCGAGATCCCCTCGCGGCTCGGCGAGTACGCGGCGCGCGAGCTCGCGGCGCGAGGCATCGAGATCCGCACCGGAACGACACTCGTCTCCGCGACCCACCGCTCGGTCGTCCTCTCGGACGGCGAGACGATCCAGACGCACACACTCGTCTGGACTGCGGGTGTCAAGGCGAACCCGCTGCTGCGGGAGCTCGGACTGCCGCTCGACGACCGCGGTCGCGTCGAGGTCGACGCGCACCTGCGCGTCAGCGGCCGCGAGCACGTGTGGGCACTCGGCGACTGCGCGGCCGTCCCGAACACGCGGACGCCGGGACGCACGGATCCGCCGACGTCGCAGCACGCGCTCAGGCAGGCGCGGCGGCTCGCGCGGAACCTCCAGGGCGACGTCGAGCCGTACGGCTACCGGATGCTCGGGCAGGTGGCGACGCTCGGCCGCTACAAGGGGATCGCCGACGTGCTCGGCCTCCGCTTCCGCGGGTTCCCCGGCTGGTTCCTGACGCGCTCGTACCACCTCCTCCAGCTGCCACTCGCGTCGCGCAAGCTGCGCGTCGTCACCGACTGGACGACGTCGCTCTTCTTCCGCCGGGACATCGCGGAGCTGTCGATGCTCGGGCACCCGCGCCGGCTCGACGCGTGACCGCGTTCGCGGCAGAGGCGCTCGAGAAGCGCTACGGCGCGACGCACGCGCTCCGCGGCGTCGACCTCCAGCTCCGCGAGGGCGAGCTGCTCGGCCTCCTCGGCCCGAACGGCGCCGGCAAGTCGACGCTCGTCAAGATCGCCTGCGGCCTCGTGCGCCAGACGGCCGGGCGAGCCTCCGTCTGCGGGGCGCCGGCTGGCTCCCGCGAGGCGCGGGCCGCGATCGGCTACCTCGCGGAGCTCTTCCGTTTCCCCGGGTGGTGCACCGCCGACGAGGTGCTGACCCTGCACCAGCGCCTCACGGCCTCGCGCGGCGGCGAGAGCGAGCGGATCGAGCTGCTCGACCTCGTCGGCCTCGCCGACGCGCGCAGGCGCAAGGTCGAGGCGATGTCGAAGGGGATGCAGCAGCGGCTCGGGATCGCGCAGGCGCTCGTCGGATCGCCGCGCCTCCTCGTCCTCGACGAGCCGACGAGCGCGCTCGACCCCGCCGGGCGGCGCACCGTGCGCCAGTTGCTCGAGGAGGTGCGGTCGCGCGGGATCGCGGTGATCCTCAACTCGCACCTCTTGAGCGAGGTCGAGCTGGTGTGCGACCGCGTCGTCATCCTGCTCGGCGGCGAGGTCGTCGCCGCGGGCCCGCCCGAGGACCTGACACGCTCGCGCGGCGTCGAGCTCGAGACGAGCGCGGGGACGCGCGTCGTCGAGCGGGCGGGGCGGGACGAGGCGCCGCGGCTCGTCGCCGAGGCCGTCGCAGCGGGAGAGCAGGTCTACGGCGTCCGCGTCCTCCGGTCGACCCTGGAGGACGTCTACCTCGACGCCGTGGGGGAGGCCGAGTGAGGGACGCGCTGACCGTGGCCGCGTACGCGCTCCGTGAGAGCGTGCGTCGCCGCGTGTTCGCGGTCGTCGCGCTGCTGACGGTGGCGTTCCTGTTCCTCTTCCGGCTCGGTGCCCGCCGCGCCTTCGAGGAGACCGCCGGCGTGTTGCCGCCCGAGGGGCTCGAGCCGGAGACGCTCGTCGGAGCGACGCTGCTCGGGCTCGCGATGTTCGCGACGCTCTTCCTCGGCACCGTCCTCGCCGTCTTCCTCACGCTCGGCGCGGTCCGAGGCGACGCCGAGCGCGGGCTCCTGCAACCGCTCGTCGTGCGCCCGATCGGGCGCACGACGTTCCTGGCCGGCCGCTTTCTCGGTGCGGCCGCGGTGTGCGCGCTCTACGTCCTCACCGTCTACGGCGCCGCGGTCGCGATCACGCACGAGGCGGGCGGGTTCACGCCGGACCGGATCGTCCTGCCCGGTCTCGAACTCGCGGGCGCGGTCGTCATCCTCGTCGCGATCTCGCTGCTCGGCTCCGTCGTCCTCTCGTCGACCGCGAACGGGATCGCGGTCTTCATGATCTTCGGCGCCGGCCTCGTCGGCGGGCTGCTCGGGCAGCTCGGCGAGGGGATCGACTCGCCGACGCTCGAGCGGGTCGCGACGCGGACCGCGTGGGCGCTGCCGTTCGAGGCGCTCTACCAGGACGCGCTCCGGAGGCTGACGGAGGACGTCGCCGGCCTCACCCGCTTCGCCGTCGAGCTCGGGCCGTTCGGCGGCGGCGAGAGCTACGGGCCGCTGCTCCCGTGGTGGGCGCTCCTCTACGTCCTCGGCACGCTCGCGCTCGCCGCGCTCGCGTTCTCGCGCCGCGACCTCTAGCGC
>DATMJW010000144.1:0-3478 GCA_035553355.1 Gaiellaceae bacterium
GGGGTCTCGCCGTCGCCGAACAGCGCGGCCAGCTCGAGCACGTCGTCGACGTACCACTGTGCGTGGTTGTAGGCGAAGATCGCGCGCGGGAGGTCGGTCGCCGCACCCGCCGCCGCGAGGTACCGCGCAGCGGAGAGGATCCCATCCTCCGGATCCCACGGGTCCGCGATGCCGTCCCCCGAGCCGTCCGTGCCCCAACGGAGCCACGTCTCCGGCATGAACTGCATCCAGCCGACGGCGCCGGCGGAGCTCGGCCCCATGTTGCGCCCGAAGTTCGACTCGATCTTGTTGATCGCGGCGAGCACCTGCCACGGCACGCCGTACGCCGCTCCCGCGCGGTGCCAGAGCGCCTGCAGCTCCGTGTAGGGGAGCTCCCGAACCGGCCCGAACGGCGCCTCGAAGACGTTCGGGGGAAGCAGGAGGGTTCCGGGCGCGTTCGGCCCCGCTGCGCTCGGGAGCGCGAGCGGCGCGGCGACCTGCTCCTCGCCCACGACCTCGATCGTGTCGGCGCGCGCGGCGCCCGCGACGACCGCGGCCAGGACGGCCGCCGCCGCGAGGAGCCGCGTCATACGCCCGCGGGCCGGACGACGCGCAGAGCGGGGACCTCGTCCTCCGCCTCCGCAGCGGCCGTCTGCGCCGCCTCCTGCGCCTGCGTGTGCGTCTGGAGCTTGATCGCGTGATCGAGCGCGACGAGGAAGTCGTGGTGGTTCGTCGACGCGGCGGCTGCGACCTCGCGCTCGACCGTGCCGGCGAGAACGAGGTTGATCAGCGCCTGCTGGAAGGTCTGCATGTCGAAGAACGCGCCCTCGGCGACGGCGTCGTGGATCTCCTCCGTGCGCTCCTCGCGGATCAGGTCCGCGATGCGCGAGTTCATCACCATCACCTCGACCGCCGCGACGCGGCCGCCGCCGATGCGCGGGAGGAGGCGCTGGCTGACGACGCCCCGGAGCACGCCCGCGAGGACCGAGCGAATCTGCTGCTGCTTCTCCGGCGGGAAGAACTCGATCATGCGGCCGACCGTCTCGGCCGCGTCGATGGTGTGAAGCGTCGAGAAGACGAGGTGGCCCGACTCGGCGGCCTGGAGCGCCGTCTGCGCGGTCTCCGCGTCGCGAAGCTCGCCGATCAGGATCGTGTCGGGGTCCTGACGGAGCGCGCGCCGCAGTGCCTGGCCGAAGCTCTCGGTGTCGATCCCGACCTCGCGCTGGTTCACGATCGACATCCGGTCCGGGTGGATGATCTCGATCGGGTCTTCGATCGTGACGATGTGCGACTGCCGCGTCCGGTTGATGTAGTCGAGCATCGCGGCGAGCGTCGTCGTCTTGCCCGAGCCGGTCGCGCCGGTGACGAGCACGAGCCCGCGGTGCTCCTCCGCGAGGCGGCGGACGCCCTTCGGGAGGTTGAACTTCTCGAAGTTCGGCACCTCCACCGGGATCACGCGAAGCGCGAACGAGATCGCGCCGCGCTGGCGGAAGACGTTGACGCGGAAACGCGGCAGGCCCTCGGCGGTGTAGGCGATGTCGAGGTCGCCCGTCGCGTGGAACTGGTTCTGCCGGTCGGGCGCGACGCGCGTGACGGCCTCGAGGAGGGCGAGCATGTCGCCGTCGCCGAGCGGCGCGACCTCCGGCATCGGCTGCACCGCGCCGTCGCACCGGAGCATGGGCGGCTGCCCCACCTTCAGGTGGATGTCGCTCGCGCCCAACTCGACGGCGCGCCGCAGGAGGCCGTTCAGCTCCATCGCGGCGTTCCATCGGCAGCGGGCCTGTGCTCCTTTAGCGACGGCTCCGTCCGGTCCCGCCGCTACTGATTCCGCGCGTGAGCCACCGACGCCACCTGCGAGCGAAGGTCTGCGGCGCCCGCCGAGCCACCGCTCGTCGGAAGGGCGCGATCCGCGCGTCCGCGGTCGCGACGCGCGGCCGCCGCTTCCGCTAGCGCCTCTGCCGCACGGCTACACTTGCGCTCTCCGCAGGGGTGCCCGAGCGGCCAAAGGGAGCGGGCTGTAAACCCGCCGGCTCAGCCTACAGAGGTTCGAATCCTCTCCCCTGCACTCGACGTGTCGGCCTTCCACTGAGGATCGGAGCACGACGGCGCAGCGGCTACGACCGGTCGCGCTCGCCGCGCTCCTCGTCGTCCTCGGCGCCTGCAGCGGCGACGACGGCGGCTCACGCGGCGCGGACGCACCCGCTCCTGCGGACGCAGGCGTGATCGTCTTCGTCGGCGGCACAGGCGACGGCGCACTCGCGCACGCCATCCGCCCGGACGGCACCGGCCTGCGGCCGCTGCCGCTGCCCGAGCGGTGCGAGGAGCCGGTCGAGCTCGCACCAGACGGCGCGACGGTGCTCTGCTGGCGCTACGGCGGTCCGAGGGGCAGGTCGCACCTCGAGGCGGTCGAACTCGACGGCGGCGGGTTCGAGCACGTCCGCCTCCCGGTCGGCGAGAACATCTGGCCGGAGCTCTCGCCGGACGGCGAGCACGTCGTCTTCCTCCACGCGCGCGGCGAAGCCTTCGACGTCTTCGAGCTGTGGCGGGCCCGGCGCGACGGATCGGGTGCGCGCAGGCTCGTGGCGAGGGACAGCGGCCCCGCCACGTGGTCACCCGACGGAGAGCGGCTCGCCTTCGTCCGTGTCGCCGGCGGCCCCGGCTGCGGCGGCGACCTCGTCGTGATGGACGCGGACGGCGGCGAGCAGCACGTCATCGCGAGTCGAAGCAGCGGTCCCCAGTGGTCGCCAGACGGGACACGAATCGCGTTCCTCGGCGGCGCGTGCGACGACCCCGCGGTGTGGACGGTTCCCGCCGACGGCGGCGAGCCGACGCTCGTGGCGCGGAACGCCTTCGGGGCGCACACGGTCGCCTGGTCACCGGACGGCACGGAGATCGCCTTCGTCCGTCGCGCGAAGCCGCTCGGACCCGGCTGGTCGGTGCGTATCGTCGTCGCGCCGGCGAACGGTGGCGCTCCACGCCCGATCGGGCCGTTCATCGCTGACTCGCCGGCGTCGGTGTTCTGGCTGCCGACAGCGGCCGCAGCGGCTGCGACGCGCTGACGCGCGGGGAGGGTTCGACCCCGGCCGCGGCGGGCACCTCACGTACGTGGCCGAGGAGAAGGATCCGATGGAGGTCGAGGAGGCGATCGAGACGCTGAACCGCGCGCTCTCGCTCCAGGCGCGTTCGGCGCTCGCGTTCACGCTCGCCGCAGGAACGGCGCGCGGCATCCCGGCGCAGGCGGTGGCGGTGACGCTGTGGGAGTTCGCGCAGGCAGAGCTCGATGACACGCGGCGGCTCGTCGAGAAGATCGTCGCCCTCGGCGGGCAGCCGACGACGGACGTCGCGCCGCTCGAGGCGCACGACGAGCTCGCGGACGCAGTGCGGTGGCTGGCAGAGGTCGAGTCGGACGCCGTCGAGGCGCTCGCCGAGGTGATCCCGCACACCGGGAACGAAGGCCCGGGCGAAGCCCTCGAGCACCTCCTCGAGCACGTGATCATGC
>DATMJW010000145.1:0-17093 GCA_035553355.1 Gaiellaceae bacterium
GACGATGCTGCGCGAGCACGGGCACGACGCGACCGACGAGCGGCTGCGCCGGTTCAAGCTCGCCGTCGCGCGCGAGCTCGGCCCGCACGCGTCGGGGCTCCTGATCGACGACGAGTACGGCGCCGATGTCGTCGAGGAGGCGGTGCGGGTCGTGCCGCCGAGCTGCGGCGTCCTGCTCGCTGTCGACCTCCTCGAGCAGGAGCCGGGGGAGATCGTCGAGGACACGCGGCTCGACGAGCGCGAGGCGCTGCCCGCCGGTGTCGCCGCGCTGAAGCTGCTCGTGATCTGGCGCGACGACGGGCGGCGCGAGGAGCGTGTGGAGATGTCGCGCCGCTTCGTCGCGCTCGCCGAGCGGCACGGTGTCCTCTCCGTGCTCGAGCCGGTCGTGCGCCACGCGGACCGCGAGTGGGCGATCGTCGAGGCCGCGCGCGAGCTCGGCGCGACGCGCCCGTCGCTCTACAAGTGCCAGGTGCCGCTCGGCGGCAAGGGCGAGCCCGCGGCGATCACCGAGCACTGCCGCCGGATCGACGAGGCGCTCCCCTGCCCGTGGGTCGTCCTCTCGCAGGGCGTCGACCCGGACGACTTCCCCGCGGCGGTCGCGGCGGCGTGCCGCGGCGGTGCGTCGGGGATGCTCGCGGGTCGCGCCATCTGGACGGCGACGCTTGCGGCGGACGACCCGACGGAGCTCCTGCGTGCGCATTCCGTCCCCCGGCTGCAGCAGCTGGCGGAGATCGTCGACGCGCACGGCCGTCCGTGGCACGAGAAGGGAGGGGCATGAGCGACGCCGAGTTCTTCCGCGAGCACGGGAGTGCCGCTCGGCGGCAAGGGCGAGCCCGCGGCGATCACGGAGCACTGCCGCCGGATCGACGAGGCACTCCCGTGCCCGTGGGTCGTCCTCTCGCAGGGCGTCGACCCGGACGACTTCCCGGCGGCCGTCGAGGCCTCGTGCCGCGGCGGTGCGTCGGGGATGCTCGCGGGTCGCGCCGTCTGGACGGCGACCCTTGCGGCGGGCGACCCGACGGAGCTCCTGCGTGCTCACTCGGTCCCCCGGCTGCAGCAGCTGGCGGAGATCGTCGACGCGCACGGCCGTCCGTGGCACGAGAAGGGAGGGGCGTGAGCGACGCCGAGTTCTTCCGCGAGCACGGGTACCTGCACGTTCGCAGCGCCTTCGACGCGGCCGAGGTCGACGACATGCGCGAGGCGCTCGACCGCATCCTCGCCGGCGTCGCCGGCACCGAGCACGACCGGAACCACCGCTGGGGCGCGGTCGCGCAGGAGGCCGTCCTCAAGGGGTTCCACGACGTGCAGTACCACGACGCCGCCTTCACCCGGGCCGCGGTCCACCCGCGGCTCGTGCACGTCCTCACCGAGCTGATCGGACCGAACGTCCAGCTCCACCACACGAAGATGCTCGTGAAGCCGCCCGAGAAGGGCGCGCCGTTCCCGATGCACCAGGACTACCCCTACTTCCCGCACGAGCGGCACTCCGTCGTCGCTGCGAGCGTGCACCTGGACGACGCCGACGAGGAGAACGGCTGCCTCTTCGTCATCCCGGGGTCGCACCTCGGAGGGCCGATCGAGGACACCGGCGAGAGCCACTCGCTCGACATCCCCCTCGAGCGGGGGACGCCGCTGCCGGCGACGGCGGGCGACGTCGTCTTCTTCTCGTACCTCACGATCCACGGGTCCGGGGTCAACACGAGCACGCGGACGCGCCGCAACGTCCTCTTCCAGTACCGCGACCCGGACGACCCGCCGGTGCTGAAGGACGGCCGCGAGGAGCACGTCGACTGGGGGCAGGGGCTGATGGTCGCCGGGCACAACCCGGTCTACTGGCAGCGCCGGCCGCGGTTCGAGATCGTCGCGTGAGGGTCAGGGGCGTCATCGAGGGGTTCTACGGCGAGCCGTGGAGCCACGAGGAGCGGCTCGACCTGATTCGCTTCTGCGGCCGCCACGGCCTCAACACGTGGGTGCACGCGCCGAAGGATGACCCGTACCACCGCAAGCTCTGGCGCGAGCCGTACCCGGATGCCGAGCTCGAGCGGCTCGCGGAGCTCGTGCGCGAGGCGGAGCGGCACGGGGTCGAGTTCGCATACGCGATCGCGCCCGGGCTGGACGTCTGCTACTCGAGCGACGCCGAGTTCGAGACGCTGCTCCGCAAGTGCGAGCAGCTGCGCGGGATCGGCGTGCGCTCGTTCCAGCTCCTCTGGGACGACATCGAGCACGAGCTCCCGCACGAGGCCGACCGGAAGCTGTACGGGCACGAGGAGCGGCCGTCGGCGGCCGCGCAGGCGCCGTTCTGCAACCGCTTCGCGCGGGAGTGGGAGCAGCCGGGGCCGCTCGCCGTCTGCCCGATGGGGTACGCCGGAACGGGCGACTCGCCCTACCGCGCGATCTTCGGGCCGCGGCTCGATCCGGAGATCGTCGTCTACTGGACCGGGCCCGAGGTCGTCTCGATCGGGATCACGCGCGAGGCGCTGAACCTCGCCGTGCACCGCTTCCGGGACCACGAGCTCCTGATCTGGGACAACTACCCGGTCAACGACTTCGACCGGACACGGCTCTTCCTGGGGCCGCTCGTCGGCCGCGACCCCCGCATCGCCGACGGTCGCTGCGCGGGGCTGATCGCGAACGCGATGGTCGAGGCGGTGCCGTCGAAGCTCGCGCTCGCGACGGTGGCCGAGTGGTGTGCCGACCCGCATGCGTACGACCCGGTCGCGGCCTACGAGCGCGCGCTCGCAGCGCACGGCGCCGAGGTCGTGGAAGCGCTGCGGCGGCTCGTCGCCCGCGATGAAGATTGTGTTGTTTCAACACAAAGTCTCCCGCGTCCGGGCGACGTGCGGGAGCTGATCCACGCGCTCGAGCTCGGTGTGTCGCCGGCCGTCGGGCTCGCGCTCCTGGAGCCGTTCGTGTGACGGACGTCGCCGTCTACGGGGCGACCGCCTGCGGCGTCCTCGCCGCGGTCGCCGCTGCCGAGCGCGGCGCCGCCACGGTCCTCGTCGAGCCCGGCCGTCACGTCGGCGGGATGGTGTCGGGCGGGCTCTCCTGGACGGACGTCGGCGACACGCGCGTCCTCGGCGGGCCGGCGCGCCGCTTCTACGGCGCCGTGGCCGAGCACTACGGCGCGCCGCTCTGGGAGGTCAAGGGCCCCGAGCCGCACGTGGCCGAGCGGCTCCTGCGCGAGCTGCTCGAGCGCGCCGGCGTCGACGTCAGCTTCGACGAGAGCGACGTCCCAGACGCGGCCGTGGTCGTCGACGCGAGCTACGAGGGCGACCTGCTCCCCCGTCTCGGCGTGCCGTTCGCGGTCGGGCGCGAGAGCCGCGACCTCTATGGCGAGCGGTGGGCGGGGAGGCAGCCCGCGTACCGTCCGGGGAAGCACAACTTCGCGGCCGTCGTCTCTCCGTTCGCCGCGGACGGGTCGCTGCTGCCGCACATCCGCGAGCCGGACGTGGATGAGCAGGGCTGGCCGGAGGAGGCGCTCGGGGAAGGCGACGGCGCGCTGCAGGCGTACCAGTTCCGCCTCTGCCTCACCGACCGTCCCGAGAACCGCGTCCCCGTCGCCGAGCCCGCCGGCTACGACCCCGCGGAGTTCGAGCTCCTCGGCCGCTACCTCGCCGCGGTGCCGGACGCGCCGCTGATGGGGCTCGTGAGCGACCTCCTCCCGCACGGGAAGTGCGACGTGAACTCGATCGGCCCGTTCTCGCTGAACGTGCTCGACGGGTCGAACCGCGAGTACCTCGACGGCGACCGCGAAGCCGTGCGCTCCCACCACCTCCGCTACACGCAGGCACTCCTCTTCCACCTCTCCCAGACGCGGCCGGACGTCGAGCGCTGGGGGCTGTGCGCGGACGAGTTCGGGGACACGGGCGGCTGGCCGCACCAGCTCTACGTGCGCGACGCGCGCCGCCTGCTCGGCGCGTACGTCCTCCGCGAGCACGATCTCGTCGGGGCGCGCCCGCAGGCCGACGTCGTGGCGCTCGGCTCGTACAACATCGACATCCGCGAGATCGAGCGGACCTGGCGCTATCTCCCGGAGTACCACCGGACGGCTGCCGTCTTCAACGAGGGCTACCTCTCGGTGGCGGTGCCGCCGTACCCGATCCCCTACCGCTCCCTGACGCCGGAGCGCGACGACGCGGAGAATCTGCTCGTGCCGCTCTGCCTCTCCGCCTCGCACGTCGCCTTCGGCTCGGTCCGGATGGAGCCGACGCTGATGCTGCTCGGGTTCGCCGCCGGAAAGGCCGCGGCGCAGGCCGCGCGACGCGGCGTCGCGGTGCAGGACGTCGACGTGGCGGCGCTCCAGGAGGAGCTGCGCGACGCAGGCCAGGTGCTCGCCGCATGAACGCGCGCATCGGCTTCACGACGGCCAACCTCGTCGCGCGCGAGACCGGCTGGGCGATGCACGGCTGGGGCCACGGCGACCGCCTCACGAACGAGGCGTTCGCGCCGCTCGAGACGTACGCGGAGCGATGGGACGAGCTGTGCGCGCACGTGGCGGCGCTCGAGTTCCGCTGGGTCGACGTGTGGGGCGCACACCTCAGCCCGGAGTGGGCGACGGACGAGCACGTCGCGATCGCGACGGAGACGCTCGCGCGGCACGACCTGCGCGTCGCCACCTACGCGACGTGGATCGGCCCGTCGAACGTCGAGCGCGCGTGCGAGCTGACGCGGGCGCTCGGCACCGACCTCATCGGGGCCGGCTTCTCCGGCGAGGCCGCCACGCTCGCCCCCGTCCTGCGCGAGCACGGCGTCGTCCTCGCGATCGAGAACCACCCGGAGCGCTCGCCGCAGGAGGTGCTCGCGAAGATCGAGGCGGGAGACGGCACGATGGCCGCCACCGTCGACACGGGCTGGTGGGCGACGCAGGGCCACGACCCGGTGCGCGCCCTGGCCGAGCTCGGACCGCACGTCGCGCACGTCCACCTGAAGGACGTCCTCCGGGTGGGCGAGCCGCACGACACGTGCCGCTGGGGAGAGGGGATCGTCGACGTCGAGGCGTGCGTGACGGAGCTTCGGCGGCAGGGGTACGACGGCGTCTGGACGATCGAGCACGAGCCGGAGGACCACGACCCGAGCGACGAGATCGTCTCGATGCGCCACGAGCTGGAGCGGTGGCTCACGTGAGGGTCGCGCTCGCCGGCGCAGGCAACATCGCGCGCCCGTACGCGGCGCGGATCGTGACCGAGGAGTCGCTCGAGCTCGCCGGTGCGACGGATCCCGTGGACGGGCGCGCGCAGGCGCTCGTCGACGAGTTCGGCGGGCGCGTCTACCCCACGCTCGACGAGCTGCTCGCGGACGAACGCGTCGACACCGTCGTGAACCTGACGGTGCCGCACGCGCACGCAGAGGTGACCACCGCGGCGCTCCTCGCCGGGAAGCACGTCCACAGCGAGAAGCCGCTCGCGCTTCGCCACGCGGACGCGCAGGCGCTCGTCGACCTCGCGGCCGAGTGCGGCGTCCGGCTCGGCGCGGCGCCCGCGACGCTGCTCGGCGAGGCGCAGCAGACGCTGTGGAAGCTCGTCCGCGAGGGCCGCGCCGGGCGCATCCGCGTCGCGTACGCCGAGGCGAACTGGGATCGCCTGGAGCGCTGGCATCCTGACCCGCGCAGCCTCTACGCAGTGGGCCCCCTCGTCGACGTCGGCGTCTACCCGCTCACGATCCTGACCGCGTTCTTCGGGCCGGCGCGCCGTGTGCAGGCCTACGCGGCGACGCTCGAGCCGGAGCGGCGCCTGCAGGACGGGACGCCGTTCACGCCCGAGGCTCCGGACTGGGTCACGGCCGTCGTCGAGCACGAAGGCGGGATCGTCACGCGCGTGACGGCCAGCTTCTACGTCCCGGCGTCGCGGCAGCGAGGGATCGAGCTCCACGGCGACGACGGCTCGCTCTGGATGCCGACGTGGGCGGAGGCGAACTCGCGGGTCCTCCACCAGCCGCGCGGCGGCGAGTACGAGGAGGTGCCGCTCGTCCGGGAACCGTTCGCGGGCATCGACTGGAGCCGCGCCCTCGTCGACCTCGCGCACGCCGTGCGCGAGGATCGCCCGCACCGGATGTCGGGCGAGCACGGCGCGCACGTCGTCGAGGTGCTCGAGGCGGCGGAGACCTCCCTCGCGACCGGCGCGCCGGTCGCCGTGCACTCGTCGTTCCACCCGCCCGAGCCGCTGGAGTGGGCGCGTTGATCACCGCGGAGGAGCAACGGGAGGCGCAGGCCTACGCCGTCGCCCGGCTCGACGAGCTCGGGATCGTGCTCACGGAGGAGGAGCGGGCGCGCGTCGAGGTCGCCGACTTCGGCCTCGGTCGCCTGCGCGAGACGGGACTCCAGCTCCTGACGTACGTGAACACGGAGCGTCACTGCGCGAAGGAGCTCGTCCTCCGCCCCCACCAGACGTGCGCGGAGCACAGGCATCCGCCGTTCGAGGGGACGCCGGGGAAGGAGGAGACCTTCCGCTGCCGGAGCGGAGTCGTCTACCTCTACGTCGAAGGCGAGCCGACACCGCAGCCGGCCTGCACGCCGCCGCCCGGCGTCTACACGGCTTTCCACGAGATCCGGCTCGAGCCGGGCGGGCAGTACACGATCCCGCCGAACACGCTCCACTGGTTCCAGGCAGGCCCCGACGGCGCGGTCGTGAGCGAGTTCTCGACCGCGAGCCGCGACGAGCTCGACGTCTTCAGCGACCCGGCCGTGACGCGGGCGCCGGTCGTCGGCGGCTGACTCGCCGGGATCTAGGCGCCGTGGCGGCCGGTGCCTACGATGGACGGATGACCGCCCCGCAGGACGAGGAGCTGCGGCGGCTCCTGGAGGAGCAGAGCGCGCTCCGACGCGTCGCGACGCTCGTCGCCGCCGGCAGCGACGACGCCGCGGTCGCGACGGCCGTCGCCGGCGAGGTCGGCCGCCTCTTCGCGGCCGCGTCGTCGAACGTCCTGCGCTGGGACGGCGACACCCTCCGCGTGGTCGGCGAGTGGAGCGTCGACGGGATCCCGCGGAGCCGGATCGGCGAGGTGTGGACGTTCGGCGGCGACACGATCACCGCGCGGGTGATCGAGAGCGAGGCGCCCGCACGCGTCGAGTCCGCGGACGACCTCCGGACGGAGTTCGGGCGCTCGCGCTGGCGCGAGCTCGGGCTCCAGGCGTCGATCGGCGCGCCGATCGTGCTCGACGGCCGCATCTGGGGCGTGATCACGACCTCTCGCACGACGCCCGACGATCCGTTCCCGCAGGGCGACGAGACGCGGCTGGCCGACTTCGCGGGCCTCGTCGCGACGGCGATCGCGAACTCCGCGTCGCGCCGCGACCTGGCCGCGCTCGCCGAGGAGCAGGCGGCGCTCCGGCGGGTGGCGACGCTCGTCGCGGCGGGGCGGCCGCAGGACGAGGTGCTCGAGGCCGTGGCACACGAGGCGGGACGCACGTTCGCGGCGGACGCCGTAAGCCTCGTGCGCTGGCACGGCGTCCGGGACGAGGTCGTCGTCGCCCGCGCGTGGGCACCGGACGGCTTCCCGCCGCTCGCCCAGGGGGCGCTCTACCACCCGGCCCCGGGCGGAGCGACGCTCGCGGTGCTCGAGACCGGCCGCCCCGCCCGCGCCGCGGAGACCTCGCCGGAGCTCGGCGTGCAGAGCGTGATCGCCGCACCCGTGATCGTGAACGCCGAGCTCGTCGGCGCCCTGACCGCGCACCGCTCCGACACGCAGCCGTTCCCGCCCGGCGCGGAGATCCGGCTGCGGAGCTTCGCCGACCTCGCCGCGCAGGCCGTGTCGAACGAGCGCGCCCGGGACGAGCTGCGCGCCTCCCGCGCCCGCATCGTCCGGGCTGCCGACGAGGAGCGGCGGAAGCTCGAGCGCAACCTCCACGACGGCGCACAGCAGCGGCTCGTCGCCGTGTTGATGCAGCTGCGCCTCGCGCTCGCGCGCCTGCCTGCCGGCAGCGACGACGCGCGTGGGCTCCTCGTCGGCGCCGCCGACGAGCTCGGCCACGCGATCGAGGAGCTGCGCGAGCTCGCGCGCGGCATCCACCCGGCCGTGCTCACGGAACGCGGGCTCGAGGCCGCGGTCGCGACGCTGGCGGCGCGGACGCCGCTCGCGATCGACGTCGACACCGAGCTCGACGAGCGGCTGCCGGCGACCGTCGAGGCGGCCGCGTACTACGTCGTCGCGGAATCGCTCACGAATGTGACGAAGCACGCGCAGGCGTCGAGCGTCGAGGTGCGCGTGCGGCGGGACAACGGCATCGCGCGGGTCGAGGTGCAGGACGACGGCATCGGCGGAGCCGACGTCTCCCGCGGCTCCGGGTTGCGCGGCCTCGCCGACCGGATCGAGGCGCTCGACGGGCGCCTCGGGGTCGAGAGCGCCCCTGCTGCCGGAACGACGGTCTGGGCGGAGATCCCCGTCGACGTCGGCGTCCCGCAGCCATAGCCGCGCTTCGCTGCGCTCGGCCGAAGCCGGCGGTAACCTGACGTCGTGACCGAGCTGGTCGAGCAGGACGTCGCGACGCAGGGGAACGCCCTGCAGTACGCCGGAGTCATCCGCTACTACGAGCTGGCGAAGCACCAGGAGTGGCAGGTGCGCGACCTGCCGTGGGGGGAGGCGCCGCCGATCCCCGAGTCGCGCCCCGGCACCGCGCCCGCGAAGGTCGCCCGCCGGCGCGACGTCTGGAAGTCGGTCGTGACGCAGCAGCTCCAGGCGGACGCGCTCGCGGTCGAGATGGCGGCGCAGCTGCTGCAGCTCGCCCCCGACCACGACGCGAAGCTCTACTACTCGACGATGGTGCAGGACGAGTCGCGCCACGTCGAGGCGTGGCTGAAGCTCGTCGAGGAGGCCGGCGGGACCGCCGAGCACGACCCCTACCTCGACAAGCTCGGGGCGATGTTCCTCGACCTCGACACGCTCGAGGAGAAGGTCTTCCTGATGCAGGTGTTCTACGAGCGCCTGATCATCCCGCGCTTCCGCCTGATCGCGCGCTCGTCGCGGGGCACCGTCCTCGAGGACCTCTGCAACCGGCTCGCGATCGACGACGGGATCCACCACGGCGCCGGCATGGCCTACGAGCGCGTGCTGCTCCGGAGCGCCTCGGACAAGACGAAGAGCCAGCTCATCAAGGTCGCGAACCAGATGCTCCCGATCTTCGTCGACCACTCGCTGTGGCGCCCGCGCGAGCGCGCCTGGATCGGCAGCGTCATGCACGCGCAGGACGTGAAGCGCCTCCGCTCCGAGGTCGAGGACGGCATCCGCCTCGCCGCCTCGCTCGGCCTCGACGCGAGCGAGATCAGCGTCCCGTTCTCGTAGCCTCGACGGTGCGGGTTCCGCCGCACCGGGCATAGCGACGCGATGGACGACCCGCGCGTCCCCCGCTCCCTGAGGCTGGCCGCAGCGCTCGCGTGGCGCTTCCTCGTCGTCGGGATCGCGATCGTCGCGCTCGCGTACCTGCTCTCGGCGATCCGCGTGATCGTCGTCCCGGTCGTGATCGCGATCATCTTCTCGACCCTGCTCGAGCCGCTCGTCGCGGCGCTCGTGCGCGCCGGGGCGCCCCGCGCGCTCGCGGCGGCGGCGACGCTCGGCCTCGCCCTCTTCACGATCGGCGGCACCGTGGCGGCCCTCGTGCCGCACGCCGCCGCCGAGATCGGCGACCTCGACGTCAGCGTCACCGACGGGATCGCCACGATCGCGGGATGGCTCGACAGCGGCCCGTTCGGCGTCTCGGACGCGCAGATCGAGCGGTGGCGCGAGCAGGCGATCGACGGCCTGCGCGGCCAGAGCGGCCGCCTCGTCGGCGGTGTCTTCGGCGGCGCCTACATCGCGTTCGAGGTGATCGTCGGCGCCGCCCTCGCGATCGTCGTCCTCTTCTTCTTCCTGAAGGACGGCGAGCGGATCTGGCGCTGGGCGACGGGCCTCTTCCCCCAAGGCGCACAGGCGCACGTCGACCGCATCGGCCACCTCTCGTGGGGCGCGATCGGCGGCTACCTCCGCGGCGTGATCGCCGTGGCGGGCGTCGACGCGATCCTGATCGCGCTCGCGCTGTGGCTGCTCGACGTCCCGCTCGTGCTCCCGCTCGCGCTGCTCACGTTCGTCGGAGGCTTCTTCCCGATCATCGGCGCCGTCAGCGCCGGCTTCGTCGCCGTGATGGTGGCGCTCGTCGCGAACGGCGTGACGACGGCGCTCCTCGTGCTCGGCGCCGTCCTCCTCGTGCAGCAGCTCGAGAGCAACCTGCTCCAGCCGGTCGTCGTCGGCAACGCGACGCAGGTGCATCCGCTCGGCGTGCTGCTCGCGGTCGCGGCGGGCGGCGTCCTCTGGGGCGTCGCCGGCGCGTTCCTCGCCGTCCCGCTCGCGGCCGTCGTCAATCGCGCGGGGACGTACCTCGCGAGCGAGCGGCCGCGCGTCGAGCTGCCGCAGAACGGGATCTGAGCCTCCGCCGCAGGCGGGAGGTTCGAGAATCCCCGTCTGCGGCAATCAGGTCGGTATCGCCCTCAGCTGGGACCCGTCGTCGGGACGAGGGCGCTGGGGCAGCGGAGCGGGCGGGGCGCCACGAGGCGACTCGCCCGTCCGCATCTGGACAGACGCTGGACGACGTTTGAGAACAGCCGCAGGCGCAATGCCAGAGGGTGAGCGATGCGCGACCGCGCCCAGGACCCCCACGTCTCCGTCCTCCGTCTTCGCAGCACGGGCGACCTCGTGCAGCTGCGGGCGCAGCTCGCCGTGCGCTGTGCCGACCCCTCCACGCTCATCGTCGACCTGACGGAAGCGGAGAGCCTCGATCCGGCGACGGCCGCGCTGCTCGTGGACGGGATCGCGCGCTACGAGGAGCGGGAAGGCACGTGCCTCCTGCTCGTGCCGGAGACGTGCCCGCAGCCGGTGCGCGACCCGTTCGAGCGGAACGGGCTGAGCGCGCTCCTGCCGATCGTTCGGAGCTGGGACGAGGCGCTGCGCCGCGCGGCCCGTCAGCCGGACGAGCCCGGCTGGACGAGCCCGCTCTCGTAGGCGAAGACGACCGCCTGGACGCGGTCGCGGAGGTTCAGCTTCATCAGGATGCGCGCGACGTGCGTCTTCACCGTCGTCTCGCTCACGAACAGGTCCTTCGCGATCTCGGCGTTCGACAGCCCACGCGCCATGAAGCCGAGCACCTCGAGCTCGCGCGCCGTCAGCTCCTCGAGCGCAGACGGCCGCTGCGGCGAGACGCTGCTCGGCGGCCGGCGGATGAACTCCTCGATCACCCGCTTCGTGATCTGCGGCGAGAGCAGCGCGTCGCCGGAGGCGACGACGTGGATCGCCGCGACGAGCTGCTCCGGCGGCGTGTCCTTCAACATGAACCCGCTCGCCCCCGCCCGCAGCGCCTCGTAGACGTACTCGTCGAGGTCGAAGGTCGTCAGCATCAGGACGCGAGGGCCGTCGCCGTTCTCCGCGAGGATCCGCCTCGTCGCCTCGAGCCCGTCGAGGTTCGGCATGCGGATGTCCATCAGCACGACATCCGGCCGCAGCTCGCGCACCGCGGTGACGGCCTCTGCGCCGTCGCCGGCCTCGCCCACGATCTCGATCTCCGTCTCGGACTCGAGGATCATCCGGAACCCCGCGCGGACGAGCGCCTGGTCGTCGACGATGAGGACGCGGATGCTCACGACGCGCCCCCGGCGACCGGGAGCCGCGCCGAGATCGCGTAGCCGCCGCCGACGCGCGGGCCGGCCTCGAGCGCGCCGCCGCAGAGCGCGACTCGCTCGCGCATGCCGACGAGCCCCTGGCCGTCGCCGTTCGCCTCGCTGCGGCCGTCGTTCGCCACCTCGACCTCCACCTCGTCCTCGCCGTAGCGGACGGCGACCCACGCCCTCGCCGGGCCCGCGTGCTTCAGCGTGTTCGTGAGCGCCTCCTGGACGATCCGGTACGCCGAGAGGTCGACGCCCGGCGGCAGGTCGACGCGGTCGCCCTCGACCCGCAGCTCGACCGGAAGCCCCGCCTCGCGCACCTGCTCGACGAGCTCGGAGAGCGTCCGCAGCCCAGGCTGCGGCTCGAGCTCGGCCTGCTCGTCGTCACGGCGCAGGATCCCGAGCAGCCGCCGCATCTCGGAGAGCGCCTGCCGCCCCGTCTCCTCGACGGCGACGAGCGCCTCGCGCTCACGCTCCTGCTCCGGCTGCAGCCGCCGCCGCACGGCGCCCGCCTGAACGGTCATCACGCTCACGGAGTGGGCGATCACGTCGTGCAGCTCGCGCGCGATCCGTTCCCGCTCCTCCTGCGCCGCGAGCCGCGCCGTCTCCGCCTGCGAGCGCTCGAGGGCCGCGAGCCGCTCGCCGGTGGTGCGCGCGCGCTCGCCGCGCTCGTACCAGAGGTGCCCGAGGAGCCAGGTGAGCGTGAAGAAGATCGACGGGAAGAAGAAGTCGCCCCAGGTGAACGTGAGCGCGTTCGCGTCGACGATCGCCACGGTGGCGATCGCGAGCGCGAGCCCGGCCGCAGCGACCTTGCGCGGGTTCAGGCCGATCAGCATCGACGCGAGGAGCAGCAGGACGAAGTTCCCGGAGGTGTCGACCACGGCTTCCGCCGAGACGAACGACGCCGCGGCCGCCGCACCGAACGCCACCGCCGGAGCCGCAAACGAGAACAGCGGGCGCGCGAGCAGTGGCAGCCCGAGGAGGAGCGGCACCGAACGCACGAGCCAGTCGGGGCCCTTGTCGAGGCCGTCCCACGAGTACGGGTGCTGCCACGCGTCCGCGACGCCGACCGCCGTCAGCACCAGCACGAGCGCGGGCATCCCGAAGCGCCGTGCGTAGGGCAGGTACGTGTGCACGAAGGAACGGTAACCGAGCGCGCTCGGGGCGTCGTCGTCCGCTGTGACGACCGAAGATCGTCCGCGCGGACGAGGCGGAATCGCGATCCCGGCCGATGCCGCCGCTCCCAACCGGACCTACGGTGACGGGTACAGAAGCCACCGACGCACCGAGGGAGACACACCATGCAGGCATCCATCACCGTCCCCACGCGCGCCGCGGGCGAGGGGGACCTCGCGCCGGCAGCGGTCGTCGCGGCCACCGGCGTCACGCGCCGCTACGGCGCCGGCGACACGGCGGTCGACGCCCTTCGCGGCGTCTCGCTCGAGATCGGGCGCGGCGAGCTCACGGCGGTCATGGGGCCGTCCGGCTCCGGGAAATCGACGCTGATGCACATCCTCGCGGGGCTCGACATGCCGACCACCGGGTCGGTCGCGATCGACGGCGTCGAGCTGACGACGCTGAAGGACAACGACCTGACCAAGCTGCGCCGGAGCCACATCGGCTTCGTCTTCCAGTTCTTCAACCTGCTGCCGATGCTGACGGCAGAGGAGAACGTGACACTCCCGCTCGCGATCGCCGGCCGGAAGCCGGATCGGGAGTGGGTCGAGGAGCTGCTCGCCGCGACCGGCCTCGACGCGCGCCGCTCGCACCGGCCGGCCGAGCTCTCCGGCGGGCAGCAGCAGCGGGTCGCCGTTGCCCGCGCGCTCGTCTCGCGGCCGACCGTCCTCTTCGCGGACGAGCCGACGGGGAACCTCGACTCGCAGACGTCGCTCGAGATCCTCGGGCTGATCCGCGCCGCGGTCGACACGTACGGCCAGACGACGGTGATGGTCACGCACGACGCGAAGGCCGCGACGATCGCCGACCGCATCCTCTTCCTCGCGGACGGGCTGATCGTGAGGGAGCTCGGCCGCTCCACGCAG
Source organism: Gaiellaceae bacterium (assembly GCA_035553355.1). Taxonomy (GTDB): domain Bacteria; phylum Actinomycetota; class Thermoleophilia; order Gaiellales; family Gaiellaceae; genus Gaiellasilicea. The sequence goes on from DATMJW010000145.1 coordinate 13,661, forward strand.
GCCGAGGTCCTCGAGGCGCTCGCGGAGGTGAGCTCCCGATGAGGCGGGTCGCGCTCAAGGGGCTCGCGCAGCGGAAGGTGCGGGCGCTGCTGACGGCGGTCGCCGTCGTCCTCGGCGTCGCGATGATCAGCGGCTCCTTCGTCCTCACCGACACGATCTCGAAGGCGTTCGACGCCGTCTTCACCGGCGCCTACGACGAGACCGACGTCGTCGTCAGCGGGAAGAAGCTCGTCGACTACTCGGCGAGCGGCAACGCCACCGTGCCCGCGGAGCTGCTGGACGAGATCCAACGGCTGCCGGAGGTCGAGGCGGCGGCCGGCGCGATCATGGACATCGGCGGCGACTCCACCCAGGCGAAGATCCTCGACCGCGACGGCCGGCCGATCCAGTCGAGCGGGAACCCCACCTTCGCGTTCGGCGTCGACCCGTCGCAGCCGCGGTTCAACCCGATGACGCTCGTCGAGGGGGAGTGGGCGTCGGGTCCCGACGCTGTCGTGATCGACCAGGAGACCGCGAGCGGCCACGACTTCGCCGTCGGCGAGCGCGTGCGCATCGCCGGCACCGGGCCGACGCGCGAGTTCACCGTCAGCGGCATCGCGAAGTACGGCGACGTCGCGAGCCTCGGCGGCGCGACATTCGCCGTCTTCGACGTCCCGACTGCCCGGTCGGTGCTCGAGATCGACGGGTTCACCGCGATTTCGGTCGCGGCGAGGGCCGGCGTCTCACGCGAGACGCTGGTGCAGCGGCTCGCGCGGGTGGTCCCGGACACGACGCAGGTGCGGACGGGCGACGCGCAGGCGCAGGCCGACCAGAAGGGGATCTCGACGTTCGTCTCCTTCATCCGCGGCTTCCTGCTCGCCTTCGGCGGGATCGCGCTGCTCGTCGGCGCCTTCGTCATCTTCAACACGCTCTCGATCACCGTCGCGCAGCGGATGCGCGAGCTCGCGACGCTGCGGACGCTCGGCGCCTCGCGGCGGCAAGTGCTGCGGTCGGTGGTGCTCGAGTCGCTCGTCCTCGGCGCGCTCGCCTCGCTCGTCGGGCTCTTCGCCGGGTTCGGCCTCGCGAAGGCGCTCTCCGCGCTGTTCGAGGCGCTCGGCCTCGACCTGCCGCAGGCGGAGCCCGTCTATGCGACGCGGACGTTCGTGGTGGCGCTCGCCGTCGGGATCGTCGTGACGGTGGTGGCGGGCCTCGGCCCGGCGCTGAAGGCGACGCGCGTGCCTCCGATCGCGGCGGTCCGGGAAGGAGCGACGGTCTCGCGGTCGCGGCGGCTCGGCCCGCTCGCAGGCCTCGCGACGCTCGCCGTCGCGGTGGCGCTGCTCGCGCACGCCGTCCTCGGCGGCGCCATCGGCTCGGGGCTCTCGCTGCTCGAGCTCGCCGTCGGCGCGCTGCTCCTCCTCGTCGGCGCGTCGGCGGTCGCGCCGCGGCTCGTCACGGCGCTCGCAGGCGTCGTCGGGTTCCCGTCGCGCCGCTTCGGCGGCTCGGCGGGGAAGCTCGCCGCCGAGAACGCGGTGCGGAACCCGTCTCGCACCGCGACGACCGCGGCGGCACTCATGATCGGGCTCGCGCTCGTCGCATTCGTCTCGGTGCTCGGTCAGGGGCTACGCACGTCGCTCGACGACGCGGTGCGCGAGCAAGTGACGGCGCCGTGGGTGCTGACGTCGCAGAACGGCTGGTCGGCGTTCCCCAAGGGTGCCGGGGATGCGGTCGCAGGTGCGACGGGCGTCGCGCGCGTCTCGAGCATCCGCACCGACCGGGCGCGGATCGGCGACGTGCAGGTGAACGTCAACGCGGTCGACCCGGCGACGGTCGGCGGCCTCTACCGCTTCGGCTGGAAGGAGGGGAGCGACGCAACGCTCGCGCGCCTCGGCGACGGCGGCGCGATCGTCAAGCGCGCCTTCGCCCGGAAGCACGGCCTCGACGTGGGCGACAGGTTCCGGCTGACGACCGCGGGCGGCACGACGACGAGGGAGTTCCGCGTGCTCGGCGTCTTCCAGCCGCCGCGGCTCGCCGAGCTCGTCGGCGGCGTCGTCCTCTCGCAGGCCGCCTTCGACGCGGAGTTCCCGCGCCCGCGCAACGCCCTCACGCTCGTTGCGGGAGAGACGACGCGGGAGGCGCTCGAGGCTGCCGTCGCGGCCTTCCCCGATGCGAAGGTGCAGACGCGCGACGAGTACGTCGAGAACCAGTCGTCGTTCGTCGGCTCGTTCCTGAACCTGCTCTACGTGCTGCTCGCGCTGTCCGTGGTCGTGAGCCTGTTCGGGATGATCAACACCCTCGTGCTGTCGGTCTTCGAGCGGACGCGCGAGCTCGGGATGCTGCGCGCCGTCGGGCTGACCCGGCGGCAGGCGCGGCGGATGGTGCGGCACGAGGCGGTGATCACGGCCCTGATCGGCGCCGCGCTCGGGCTGCCGCTCGGGATCTTCCTCGCAGCGGCCGTGACGCACGCGCTCGAGCCGTACGGCGTCTCGTTCGCGCTCCCCGTCGTCCCGCTCGCGGTGTTCGCGCTCGTCGCCGCCGGCTGCGGCGTCCTCGCCGCGATCGCACCGGCGCGGCGGGCGGCGCGGCTGAACGTGCTCGCGGCGCTGCAGTACGAGTAGCGGCGGCGGAGCAGCGGCTGCACGAGCGGCGCGGACGTGGCCCGCGCCGCTCGTGGTTTCCGGGTCCGCCCGCCGGGGCGGCCCGAGTCGTCCTCGGGGCGGACGGCGGGAGCCGCGGGTCGTCCGCGAGGACGGCGGCAAGATCGGCCTCTTGCCGAGGGCGGATCGTTTCCCCGGCCGACGACGCCGCGCGGCCGGCGGCGGAGGATGAGGGCACCGAAACGACGACCCCATTCGAAAGGAAACGAGACATGATCCGCAAGGGAGACACGATCGAGAACCCGGTGACCGGCGAGCGCCTCCTCTTCCTGGAGACGTCCGCGGACACGAACGGCGAGTACGTCCTCGTCGAGACGACGGTGCAGCCGCACGGCTTCGTCGCGGCGCCGCACATCCACCCGTACCAGTCCGAGCGCTTCGAGGTCGAGCGCGGCGTCGTCGGCTTCAAGCTCGACGGCGCGGAGATCGTCGCGCGGGCCGGCGAGAGCGTCGTCGTCCCGCCGGGCAGCTCGCACAAGTTCTGGAACGCCGGCGACACCGAGGCCGTCTTCGTCTGCGAGGTGCGCCCGGCGCTCGGCTTCGAGCGGCTCCTCGAGACGATGTTCGCGCTCGCGAACGACGGCAAGACGAACCGGAAGGGGATGCCGAACCCGTTCCGCCTCGCCGTGATCGCGAACGCGCACTTCGACGACGTCCGGCTCCCCTTCCCGCCCGCGTGGATGCAGAAGGCAGGCCTCGCCGTCGGCGCGCCGCTCGGGAAGCTGATGGGCTACGCCGCCGCCTACGACGGCGGCGACACCGAAGAGGCCGCGCTCGCGATCTAGCTCCTCCCCCGCAGC